>NZ_NGFN01000173.1 GCF_002148965.1 Streptomyces swartbergensis
GTCCCGCGCAGCCCAGCCTGCCGCTGCTGGCCCGCCAGGACGAACGCGAGCGACTGGTGCGCCTGCTCGCCCGCGGCCGCTCGGTCCGCCTCACCGGCCCCGCCGGCTGCGGCCGCACCCGCCTGCTCGACCTCGTCTGCGAGGACTGCTCCGACCTCGCCCCCGACGGCGTCGTCCGCCTGAACGGCTTCGGCCGCACCTCGAGCGACCTGCTGTACGACCTCTTCCACGCGGTCTACAACGCCCCCCTGCACCGCCCGGACCGGGACGAACTGCTCACGTACGTCCGTGAGATCGCCGCGGTCGTCGTCCTCGACGACCTCGAGTTCGGCGGCGCCGGGCTCGACGAGCTGCTGGAGGCGACCCCCGAGTGCGCCTTCCTGCTCGGTGCCACCCCGGACGTTCCGGCGCCCTCCGCCGACGCCGCCGTCGAGGAGGTCTTCCTGGGCGGCCTGGAGCGGGCTGACGGGCTCGACCTGCTGGAACACGCCGTCGGCCGGCCCCTCACCGAGGAGGAGTCCAACTGGGCGGGCGACCTCTGGTTCGAGTCCGAGGGCCTGCCGCTGCGCTTCGTCCAGGCCGGTGCCCTGCTGCGGCAGCGCGACCGGCTGCGCGCCGGGACGAGCGCCGTGGACGAGTTCGGCGTCTTCGAGGACGCGCCCCCGGCCGACGCCTACGAGGCCGCCGACGGCGACGACGTACCGCTGCCCTCGCTCGGTGAGGCCGCCGCCCCCGCTCCGCTGCTCGCCTCCCGGCTGAGCGCCTCCGCGCGCGCCACCCTGCGGTTCGCCGTCGCCCTCGCAGGCGAGGTGCCGCACCAGGCGCATCTGCCCGCCCTGGTCGGCGACACCCACGCGGACGCCGCGCTCGGCGAGCTGGCCGCCTGCGGCCTGGTCTCCCCGGTCGGCTCCCGCTACCGGCTCGCCGCCGGTGTCCTGACCCAGCTGGAGGCCGCCGGATACGCCGACGAGGCCGAGGCCGGCGCCCGCAGCGCCGCCCAGCACTACTCCTGGTGGGCCGGGCACCCCTCGGTGACCCCGGAGCGCGTGTGCGCCGAGGCCGACGCGCTCCTGGCCGCCCTGGCCGTGCTCGGGCCGCTCACCAGCCCGCCCGCCGAGGGCGAGGAGAGCCCGGCCGTGCACCTGGCGCGCACCGCCGCACCCGCCTTCGCCGCCGGACTGCACTGGAGCGCCTGGGAACGCGTCCTGCGCACCGGCGCGGAGGCCGCCCGGCTCGCCGGGGACGTCGCCGAAGAGGCGTACTTCCACCACGAGCTCGGCATCCTCGCCCTGTGCGGCGGACAGCTCGACCGGGCCCGCGCCGAGCTGGAGGCCTCCATCGGCCTGCGCGGCGCCCTCTCCGACAAGCGCGGCACCGTCGCCGGCCGCCGTGCCCTCGCCCTGGTCGCCGACCGCTCGGGCACCCCGATCGGACTCGGGCCGACCGCGGGTGAGGAGGTCCCCGACGCCCGGTACGAGGAGTCGGCGTCTCCGGCCGGCGGTGTTCCGGCGGCCTTCCCGACCCTTCAGCAGCCCCCCTCGCCGACCCTGGTCACCCGCCACAGCTCGTCCGCGCCCTCCCGCAAGGCCCGGGGCGGCGTCAAGGGCCTGGCCCGGCGCAACCTCGTGGCCTCCGGCGCCGGTGCCCTGCTCGTCGCCGTGCTCGGCACGGTGGTGACCCTCGGCGCCACGTCCGACAACGACACGAACCCGCCGTCCGACCGGGTCGGCGTCAATCCCTCGGCCAGCCAGGGTGTCAACGACGGCAGCCTGGGCGCGGACCCGGCGGCGAACGACAGCGACGGTGCCGGCGACACGGGTGCGGCGACGAGCCGCCCGACCGACCCGGGCCCGGACGGCACGCCGGGCACCTCGGACGATCCGACGCCGACGGGCGATCCCAGCGGTTCCCCGGACCCCAGCGACTCGGGGTCGGCTTCGAAGCCGCCCACGACATCGAAGCCGCCGACCACGTCGAAGCCGCCGACGACGTCGAAGCCCCCCACGACGTCGAAGCCGCCGACGACGTCGAAGCCGCCGACCTCACAGCCGCCCACGTCCCAGCCGCCGACCTCGCAGCCGCCGACGTCCCAGCCTCCGACCTCGCAGCCGTCCACCTCCGACTCGGCCAGCGGCCCGGCCTCCAGCGCCCCCGCGAGCACCACCGCGAGCGCGCCGGAGAGCAGCCCGGACCCGGTGATCTGACACCCATGCACACAGCAGGGCCGGGTCCGTTCCTCGGACCCGGCCCTTTTCGTCGTGTTCGTGCGGTAGGTCAGAACAGCCGCAGCTTGTCGTCCTCGATGCCCCGCAGCGCGTCGTAGTCGAGGACCTGGCAGCCGATGCCGCGGTCGGTCGCGAGGACGCGGGCCTGGGGCTTGATCTCCTGCGCGGCGAAGATGCCGCGGACCGGGGCGAGATGGGGATCGCGGTTCAGCAGCTCCAGATAGCGCGTCAGCTGCTCCACGCCGTCGATCTCACCGCGCCGCTTGATCTCCACCGCGACGGTCTTGCCGTCGGCGTCCCGGCACAGGATGTCGACCGGGCCGATGGCCGTCGGGTACTCGCGGCGGATCAGGGTGTAGCCCTCGCCGAGCGTTTCGATGCGGTCGGCGAGCAGCTCCTGGAGGTGCGCTTCCACGCCGTCCTTGATCAGGCCGGGATCGACGCCCAGTTCGTGCGAGGAGTCGTGGAGGACTTCCTCCATCGTGATGATGAGCTTCTCGCCCGCCTTGTTGATGACGGTCCAGACGCCCTCGTCCTCGCCGGTGCCCTCCTTCAGCGTGCAGGGCGGCGACATCCAGTTCAGGGGCTTGTAGGCCCGGTCGTCGGCGTGGATCGAGACGCTGCCGTCCGCCTTCACCAGGATCAGGCGCGGGGCCGAGGGAAGGTGGGCGGTGAGCCGCCCGGCGTAGTCCACGGAGCAGCGGGCAATGACGAGACGCATGGTTGGCAACGCTACTCGACAGGCACCTGTCGACGCGATTCGCCCTGGAAAACGCGTGTTCGGTATTGGCCGATTGTGTGCAGGGTGTGGTCATTGAGAGTGCCTCATCTGCGCATTCTCCTGGTGCCGTCACCGTCGGTTGCTTACGGTATGAACGGGAGGTCGCGATGTGTGTACGCAGCGTGTCCGGTATCGCGAACTCCCTTATCTGTCCGGCAACCCCTGCCCGCCGGGCGGGGGTGCGAGAGGAGAACTCATGTCGCTCGACGTCTCACCGGCCCTACTCGAACAGGCCGAGCGAGGCGAGGTCGACGAAGCGGAATTCGTCGACTGCGTCCGGACCTCCCTGCCCTACGCGTGGGAGATGATCAGCTCCCTGGTGGCTCAGCTGAAGGTGGACGGCGGTGCGTTCGCCGACAACCAGACGCCTCCGCCGGACGAGCAGGCACGCGGCCAGTTGCTGCGTGCGCTTGCGAGTGACGCGATACGCGGCGCGCTGCAACGGCACTTCGGTGTACGGCTGGCCTTCCAGAACTGCCACCGGGTGGCGGTGTTCCCGCTTGACTCCTCGGTGGACGAGACGCTGGGCCGCTTCACGTCGGTCCGCAGCCAGGTGCTCAACCAGTCACCCGAGTTCCGGGACTGCTGACGCGGCGCCGCTTGCTTGCCGCTCCGTACGCGGGAGGTGCAGTTCTGTACCGGAGCGGCAAGCCCCGGGAATCCACGATGCTTTCAGACGAGTTGGGGGAGCACCTCGGCCCCCAGCCGCCGTACGTTCTCCTCCGTCGCCGCCAGGTCCCCGGAGCCCTCGACGAGCAGGGCGAAGCGGGAGATGCCGGTCCGCTCGCTGGTCGCCGCCAGCCGGTCGGCGCACAGCCGCGGTGTGCCCACCGGGTGCAGTCCGCAGAGCAGTTCGGTGTACGCGAGCGGGTCGCGCATCCGGCGCGTGCGCCCGTCGACCGTGACATGAGCCTCCAGGCCCTGCTTCAGCCAGCCCGGCATCGCCTTCATCAGCGTCTCCGCCGCGTCGACCCGCCGGTCCGCGATCTGGCAGACGCCCGCCGACACATGGGACGCGCCCAGGATCTCCTCGGCCGGCCGGCCGCTCGCCCGCGCGTGCCGCCGCCACAGGGCGACCATCTCGGCCTTCTCCTCGTCCCCGACGTGCATCCCGAGCAGCATCGAAAGGCCGCGCTCGGCCGCCAGCCGCACACTCGCCGGCGAGGTGCAGGCCACGACGAGCTCGGGCCCCTCGACCTCGGTCAGGGCCTCCGACGGCCGGGGAACCACCGGGACTTCACGGAAGCGGAAGCGCTCCCCGTCGGCCGCCACCGACGCGTCGCGCAGCCAGCGCACCAGGACGTCCAGGGACTCCGGGAACCCCTTCTCGTACGCCTCCAGGCCCGCACCGAACACCTCCAGGTCGATCCACGGGCCGCCGCGCCCGACGCCCAGTGTGAACCGGCCGCCGCTCGTGTGGTGCAGCAGCGCCGCCTGTTCGCCGAGGGTCACGGGGTGGGTGGTGGGCAGGACGCTGACCGCCGTACCGACCCGGATACGGCGGGTGCGGCCGAGCAGTAAAGCGGCCAGGGTGACGGCCGACGGGCACGTGCCGTACGGCACGAAGTGGTGCTCGGCCAGCCAGACCGTGTCGAGCCCGGCCTCCTCGGCGACCTCGGCCGAGCGGACCGCGCGGTGCAGCGCCTCTCCCTCTCCCTGACCGGGGAACTGGGCCGCCAACACGAAACTTCCAACGCGCATTGCTTTCCTGCTTCCTTGGCTCCGACACGGGAGCTCCCCCACAGGGCATAACCGTCTGACACGTGCCGAGGACACGGCCGGTCGGGGTATTTTGCGGATTGTCTGCAGAATGGGGCGTTCCACGCGGAGCCCGGGGGCAGGCCCGGCGGGGGCGCGCCTTGCCCGGCGAGGGACTTGTGGCGATTGGATGGCGTACGTGTACCCCCGTCCGCGCCGCGTAGGCTGGGCACGCCACGTGTCCTGTATAGCCCCGAGAGGTGTCCCGTGTCCCCGCGTCGCAACCGACCCAAGGGCGCCGTTTCGTCCGGCCGGAGCGCCGAGGACGACCGTCCCGGCCGTTACGGCGGCTGGCAGTCCTCGGAGAACTGGCAGGGCGAGAGCTGGAGCGTGCGGCACGTGGCCGGCGCGAGCGCGCAGGGCAAGTCGTACCGCTGCCCCGGCTGCGACCAGCTGATCCCGGACGGGGTGCCGCACGTGGTGGCCTGGTCCGAGCACACGGGCGTCGACGACCGCCGCCACTGGCACAAGGCCTGCTGGAACGCGCGGGACCGCCGCACCCCGGGGGTGCGGCGGTCCCGAAACGCGCCGAGGTTCTAGGCCGTTCACGGCCTGCGGCTACACGTCCCGCTTCTCCAGCAGCGCGAAGGCGGCGGCGAACGCGACGGCCGTCGCGCCGAGGAGGATCCACAGCGGGTCCCAGCCGGACGGGCCGGACTGGCTGAGGGAGTTGGAGTAGAAGACGCTCAGCTGGTTCGGGATCGAGTACTCGAACAGCGCGTCGCGGACGCCCTGCAGCGACTCGGAGAACATGAACAGCGCGATCACCAGCGGGGCGAGCACGGTGCCGATCATGATAGTGATGGCGCCGGCCGAGTGCCGGATGATCGAGCCGACGGCGAGCGAGAGCAGGCCCAGCAGCGCGACGTACGCCGAGATGCCGACCGTGCCCCTCAGCCACTCCCCGCCGGACGGGTCCTTGGCGCCCTGGCCCTCCAGCATCGCCACGTGCAGGAACGCGACGAGGGACGCGGACACCAGCGTCACCACGAACGCGACCAGGAAGAACACGATGCCCTTGGCCGCCAGCACCCGGCCCCGGCTCGGGCACGCGACCATCGTGGTGCGGACCATGCCCGTGCCGTACTCCGAGGCCGTGGTCAGCACGCCCAGCGTGATGATGCACATGCTGCCGAGCAGCAGCCCGAAGAAGCCCAGGCCGAGCGGGCTCTCGCCGGACAGGGCCGGGTCGGAGTTCGCCACCACCACGCCGGTCAGCGTGCCGATGCCGATGACGAGCAGGACGAACACGCCGAGCGTCCACATCGTGGAGCGGACCGACCTGATCTTCGTCCACTCGGAGGCGATGGCATGCCCGAGGTGCGTCCGCACGACCGGGATCGGCGAGGTGTAGCCGGGGTACGAAGAGCCGGGCGCCGCCTCCCAGGTGGGTGCGGCCGGCGGCATCTGGGGCTGGGGGCTGCTCATCGGGGGTCCTCGGGCTTGGTCAGGTCGGAGGTCGGGGCGGGCGCGGGCGCGGCGCTCGGCTGCGGAGCCGGCGCGGCGGGCGCTGCCGGGGGCTGGGGTGCCTGGCCCGCGGGCTGCGCGGGCGTCTGCGGCGCGCCCTGCGCGGGTGTCTGCGGCGGCTGACCTGCGGGCTGGGCGTACGGGTTGGGCGTTCCCGCGCCGGAGGCGGCAGGGGTGATCGGAGCGGTCCCGGGCGCTCCCGGGGCCCCCGGAGCGCCGTACGGGCCCGCCGGTGCCTGGCCCGGCGCGCCCTGCGGCGGCATCGTGAACGGCTGCCCGCCCTGCTGGGGCGGCGGCGGGGCGTACCAGTCGGGCTGCCCCTGTCCGGGCACCGGCATCGGGGGCCGCGCCCCGGGCGGCAGCTGCTGCTGGAGCCCTTCCTTCTGGTCGATGGTCGAGCGGTAGTCGACGGCGCCCTGCGTCATCCGCATGTACGCCTCCTCCAGCGAGGCCTGGTGCGGCGACAGCTCCCACAGCCGGACGTCGTGGTCGTGCGCGATGTCGCTGATGCGGGGGAGCGGCAGCCCGGTCACGCGCAGCGCGCCGTCCTGCTCGGGCAGCACGTGCCCGCCCGACTCGGTGAGCGCGGCCGACAGCTTCTCGCGCTGCTGCGGCTCGGTGTCGGGCGTCCGCACACGCGCGAAGTCCGCGGAGTTCGCGGAGATGAAGTCCGTGACGCTCATGTCGGCGAGCAGTTGCCCGCGCCCGATGACGATGAGGTGGTCGGCGGTGAGCGCCATCTCGCTCATCAGGTGGGAGGAGACGAAGACGGTACGGCCCTCCGCCGCGAGCGCCTTCATCAGGTTGCGCACCCAGAGGATGCCCTCGGGGTCGAGGCCGTTGACCGGCTCGTCGAACAGCAGCACCTGCGGGTCGCCGAGCAGCGCGGCGGCGATGCCGAGCCGCTGCCCCATGCCGAGGGAGAAGCCCTTGGACCGCTTCTTGGCCACGTCCTGGAGGCCGACGACCCCGAGCACCTCGTCCACCCGTTTGGCCGGGATGCCGGACAGCTGGGCCAGGCACAGCAGATGGTTGCGGGCGGCCCGGCCGCCGTGCACGGCCTTGGCGTCCAGGAGGGCACCGACCTGGCGGGGGGCGTTGGGCAGCTTGCGGTACGGGTGGCCGCCGATCGTCACATGCCCGACCGTCGGGTTGTCCAGGCCGAGGATCATCCGCATCGTCGTCGACTTGCCCGAGCCGTTCGGCCCGAGGAAGCCGGTGACGGCCCCCGGCCGCACCTGGAAGGAAAGGTTGTACACAGCGGTCTTGTCGCCGTAGCGCTTCGTCAGGCCGACTGCTTCGATCATGCTCCGCACCCATCGCAAGGTTCAGGACAGCGGGGCACACGCCCCCGTAAGGGTTAGGAGGATATCGAGGCGCTGACGGTTCCGCCCAAATGAAAGTAAAGGGTGGAGCGCGGCCCGCCCCGGCAGCCCCACCTACGCGTCGCGCTTCTTCAGCAGGACGTACCCGCCGATCAGTGCCGCCAGCACCCACAGCCCCATGATCCCGAGACCGCCCCACGGACCGTACGGGGTGTCGTCGTCGATGGGCGTGACCACCTGCATGATCTTGCTGCCGGCCTGGTCGGGCAGGAACCGGCCGACCTTCTTCGTCGCGTCGACATTGCCCAGGATGCTGGAGATCAGGAAGAAGAACGGCATCAGGATGCCCAGCGACAGCATCGGCGAGCGCAGCATCGCGGCGACGCCCATGGAGAACATCGCGATCAGCGCCATGTAGAGGCCGCCGCCGACCACCGCCCGCAGCACCCCCGGGTCGCCGATCTCCGCCCGGTGCTCACCCAGCATCGCCTGCCCCAGGAAGAACGCGGCGAAGCTGGTGACGAGGCCGACCAGGAGGGCGAGCCCACTGGCGACCGCGATCTTGCTGAACAGGAAGGAGCCGCGCTGCGGCACGGCGGCCAGCGAGGTGCGGATCATGCCGGTGCTGTACTCGTTCGACACCACCAGCACACCGAACACGATCATCGCGAGCTGCCCGAGGCTCATCCCCGCGAAGCTGATGAACGTCGGGTCGAACTCCGCCCGCTGCTGCGCGCCCATGGAGTCGAACTCGTTCTTGGACAGGGCCGAGATCAGCATGCCGAGGGCGACCGTCACGACCACCACCAGCGAGAGGGTCCACACCGTGGACGCCACCGACCGGATCTTCGTCCACTCCGACCGTACGACCTGTGTCGTCGCCATGCTCAGCCCCTCTTCCAGCCGTCGCCCCACTGCTGCCCCGATGGCTCGGGGCTCGTCCCGCTGTGTGCGTGGTACTCCACCGACCCCGCGGTCAGCCGCATGAACGCCTCTTCCAGCGACGCCTGCTGCGGGCTCAGCTCGTGCAGCGTGATTCCGTGCTGCGCCGCCAGCTCGCCGACGTGCTCGGCCTTGCCGCCGTCCACTTCCAGCACCCCCTCGCCGCTCTCGACGGCGACGATCCCGGCCTGGTGCAGCACATCGAGCAGCCGCTCCCGCTGCGGGCTGCGGACTCGGACGTACGACCGTGAGTTGCGC
The DNA here is from genome assembly GCF_002148965.1 of Streptomyces swartbergensis. GTDB lineage: Bacteria > Actinomycetota > Actinomycetes > Streptomycetales > Streptomycetaceae > Streptomyces > Streptomyces swartbergensis. Next base: position 8,757 of record NZ_NGFN01000173.1, read on the forward strand.
GCGATGAAGTCAGCCATGGAGGTGTCCGCGAGCAGCCGCCCCTGACCGATGACGACGAGGTGCTCGGCGGTCAGCGCCATCTCGCTCATCAGATGGGAGGAGACGAACACGGTCCGGCCCTGTGCCGCCAGGGACTTCATCAGGGTGCGGATCCAGTGGATGCCCTCGGGGTCGAGGCCGTTGACCGGCTCGTCGAACATCAGGATCCGGGGATCGCCGAGCAGCGCGGCGGCGATGCCGAGCCGCTGCCCCATGCCCATCGAGAAGCCCTTGGTCTTCTTCTTCGCGACGGCCGTCAGCCCGACGGTCTCCAGCACCTCCCGCACGCGGCTGCGCGGAATGCCGTTGCTCTGCGCGAGGCACAGCAGATGGTTGTAGGCGGTGCGCCCGCCGTGCCAGGCCTTGGCCTCCAGCAGGGCGCCGATGTATGTCAGCGGGTCCTTGAGCTGCTGGTAGTGCTTGCCGTCGATCCGGACGTCGCCCGCGGTCGGGTGGTCGAGACCCAGGATCATCCGCATGGTCGTGGACTTGCCCGCGCCGTTGGGCCCGAGGAAGCCGGTGACGATGCCCGGTCTGACGGTGAAAGACAGGTTGTTGACCGCTACCTTCTCGCCGTAACGCTTGGTCAGCCCCTCGAGCTCAATCATGCCGCCACGCTAGAACGGGACAAAGCCCTCTGCCACCCGAGCGGCAGAGGGCTTTGCGGAGATTCAGACTCCGTATGCCGGGTCGTTACCGGGACTGCTGGGCCGGAACCCCGCGGGAGATCGGCTCGTCCTCGGTCGGCGTGCCGGCCGCGGCCACCGCGGCGCCCGTGAGCGTGGCGAGCATCTCGCGGACGTTCGTCAGCTGGGCGTTGATGCTGTCGCGGCGGTTGGTGAGGGCCGCGAGCTCGCGCTCGGATTCCGAACGGATGCGGTCGGCCTTGGCGTTGGCGTCGGCCACGATGTCCTCGGCCTGGCGCTGGGCCGTCTCCACCGTCTGGCGGGCGCGGCGCTCGGCGTCCGTGCGCAGCTTCTCCGCCTCCAGGCGGAGCTGCTCGGCGCGGTGCTCGATCTCGGCGAGGCGCTTCTCGGCCTTGGCCTGACGGGACGCCAGGTCGCGCTCGGACTGCTCGCGGCGCTTGGCGAGGTTCGTCTCGAAGTCGGCGGCGGCCTGCGCGGCCTTGGCGCGGGTCTCCTCGAAGAGGGCGTCCGCCTCCTCACGCTTGGACTGCGCGTCCTTCTGCGCCTCGGAACGCAGCTGGGCGGCGTCGCTCTTGGCCTTCTCGACGATCCGCAGGCCCTCGTCCTCGGCCTTCGCCTTGCGCTCCGCCGAGTACGACTCGGCGTCGTTGCGCACCTGCTGGGCCGCCGACTCGGCGAGTTCGCGGTGCTGCTCGGCCGCGCGCCGGGCCTCCTCGCGCAGGTCCTTCGCCTCTTCCTCGGCGAGGCGGAGGATCTTCTCCACGCGCGCGCCGAGACCCGCGTACGACGGCTCGGCGTCGCTGATCTGGGCCTGGGCGTTCTGCGTCTCGAGGTGGAGCTCCTCGATGCGCTTTTCCAGAGCGGTGATGCGGGCGAGAGCGCTGTCACGGTCGGAGACGAGCTTGGAGATACGTTCGTCCACCTGAGCGCGGTCGTACCCACGCCGCACAAGCTCGAAGCCGTAGGGGGAAGTGTCGCTCATGGGGTTCCTGTCGAATGAGACCGGTGAGGTGATAGGTGGAATCCTAGGGGCCGAAACGGTGTGTCATCGAGCGGATGCGCGTTTGGTCTGCAAAATGAGACCCCTTTTGGGTGGCTAACCGCAGGACAGCTTGCCAAAGACTTGGTCAAAGGCTCCAGCACACACCGGTTTCGCCCCGGTTCGCTAGCTATCCGAGGACTTGCCACCCGAACGGGGTGCGCCGACTGTTGCGCCTGCCTTGACTCCGTTGTCCTTGGCCGGGGACGGGGCCTCGAAGGATTCCAACGCCTCCAGGACGTCCTGGACACGGGAGATCTCAGCGTTGATGTCCTCACGGCGGCGGACCAGGACCTCCAGCTCGCGCTTGCCCTCCTCGACCGTGCGCTTGGCCTCCCGGATCGCCTCGGCCTTGAGCTCCTCGGCCTCCCGGACCAGCGTGGCCTTCTTCTGCTCGGCCTCCTTGAGCAGACCCTCGGCCTTCTTCACCGCGGCGATACGGACCTTGCCCGCCTCGGAGTTGGCCTCCGAGACGATCTCCTTGGCCTTCGCCTGCGCCTTCGCGAGCTGCTCCTCCGCGGCCTTGACGAGCGCGTCGCAGCGGTCGCCCGCCGACTTCATCGTCTCGGCCGACTCCCGGCGGGCCCGCTCGTGCAGCTCCTCGATCTCCGCCGTGATGCGGTCGCGCAGTTCCTCGGCCCGCTCCCTGATCTGCGTGGCGTCCCGGCGCGCGCCGACCAGCAGCTCGTCCGCGTCCGTACGGGCCTTCTCCACCCGCGAGTTGCCCTCGACCGTCGCCTCGGAAACGAGCCGGTCGGCCTCCTTGCGGGCCGCGCCCACCATCGTGTCGGCCTGCGACTCGGCCTCCGCGGTGGTCTTGTGCGCCTGCTGCTGCGCCTCGGTGAGCAGCTTGTCGGCCTCCGCCGTGGTCTCCGTGATGAGCTTGTCGACCTGTTCGGCCGCCTCGGAGCGCCGCTTGTTGGCCTCCTTGCGGGCCTCGTCCAGCGTGCGGTCGGCCTCCTCGCGCGCGGAGTTGACGAGCCGCTCCGCCTCCGCCTCGGCGGCGGCCTTGACGCGCTGGGCCTCGCTGCGGACCCGCTCGGCGTGCTGCTGCGCCGAGCCGACCGTCTCGGCGGCCTCGGCCCGCAGCCGCTCCGCCTCGGCGGTGGCCTCCCCGACCAGCTGGTCGGCCTTGGCGACCGACTCGGCCCGCACCCGCTCGGCCTCCGTGGCCGCCTCGGAACGGAGGCGCTCGGCCTCGGAGATGGCTTCCGTACGGACCCGCTCGGCCTCCGCGACCGTCTCCATCCGCAGCCGGTCGGTCTCCTGGACCGTCTCGGTCGTGAGCCGCTCCGCCTCGTTGCGCGCCTCGGTGATGAGGGTGTCCGCCTGCGTCGCCGCGTCCGAGCGGATGCGGTTGGCGTCCTCGCGGGCGTCCGCCCGGGTACGCGAGGCGCTCTGCTCGGCCTCCGCGATGGCGTCCGACGCCTCCGTGCGCACCCGCTGGGCGTGCTCGGCGACGTCCGCGCGGATCCGCTCCGCCTCCGCGATCGCCTCGGACATCGTCCGCTCGGCGAGCGCCTTGGCGGCCTCCGACTCCTCGTGCGCCTCGCGCCGCAGCCGGCCGGCGTCCTCGCTCGCCCGCTCCCGCTCCGCGTAGGCGTCGGCACGGACCCGGTCGGCCTCCTCCTGGGCCTCCCGCGTCGTACGCTCCGCCACGTGCTCGGCGGCGCTGCGCAGCCCGGCGATCTCCTCCTGGGCCTGCTCGTGCAGCCCCGCGACGGAGTCCCGGACCTGCTGCGCGTGCTGCTCGGCCGCCGACACCATCTCCGTGGCGCGCCGGTCGGCCTCCTCGACCAGCCGTACGGCCTCGGTCTGCGCCTCCTCCACGCGCTTGCGCGCGGAAGCCAGCAGCTCCTCGCTCTGCTCGCGGGCCCGCTCGCGCTCCTGGTCGGCCTCCTGCCGGGCGGAGCCGAGGACCTCCTCGGCCTCGCGGCGGCGCCGGTTGGCCTCCTCCTGGGCGGCGGCCAGCGTCTCGGACGCCTCCACGGCCAGCCGCTCGGCGGCGGCCTGCGCCTCCGCGCGCACCCGGTCGGCGCTCTCCTGCGCCTCCGACTTCAGCCGCTCGGCCTCGCTCGCGGCCTCCGAGCGCAGACGGACGGCGACGGCCTCGCCCTCGGCACGCGCGGCCGACGCGTCGGACGCGGCCTCGTCGCGCAGCCGCTCGGCCTCGGCCTCGGCCTGCTGCTGGAGCGAACGGATCCGCTCGGCGGCCTCGGCCCGCAGCCGCTCGTTCTCCTCGGCGGCCTCGCGGCGGATCCGCGCGGCCTCCTCACGGGCGTCGGACAGCGCCTGCTCGGCAGCCGTCAGCCGCTCCTCCGCCTCCGTCTGGAGCCGTGTCAGCTCCCGGGCCGCCTCCGCGCGGCGGGCCTCTATGGCCCGCTCGGTCTCCTCGTGCAGCTCCCGCGCCGCACGCTCGGCGTCCGCCTTGAGGGCCTCGGCCTGCTCGACGACCTCCTCGCGGTGCCGCTCGGCCTCCTGCCGCGTGCGCTGAAGGGTCTCCTCGGCCTGCCGGCGCAGGGTCGTCGCCCGCTCGATGGCCTCCGTGCGGACCTTCTCGCTGTCCGTCTGGGCCGTCGTACGCAGCTCGTCCGCGTCCGCCTTCGCCTTGGCGAGCAGCTCCTCGGCGGACCTGGCCGCCTCCTCGATCTGCGCCACGGCCTCCCTGCGGGCCTCGGCGCGGATCTTCTCGCCCTCGTCGACCGCGTCGGCCCGCAGCTGCTCGGCCTCGCCGCGCAGCCGGCGGGCCTCCTCCTGGAGCTCGACCGTCTTGGCGCGGTACTCCTTGGTGTCGTCCTTCGCCGCGCCCTTGAGCTGCTCGGCGATGTCGTGCGCCTCGGCGCGCAGCCGGTCCGCCTCGGCCTCGGCCTCCCTGCGGATCCGCTCGGCCTCCTCGGCCGCGGCCTTGGTGGTCTTCTTGGCGTCCTCCGACGCCTTGTTGAGCACGTCCTCGGCGGTCTTGGCCGCCTTGGACAGCTGGGTCGCCGTCTCCTCGGCCGTGAGCGTGCGGGCCTTCTCGGCGGCCTCCGCGACGATCTTCTCCGCCTCGGCGCGGGCGTCGGCGACGAGCTGCTCGGCCTCGGACTTGGTGTTCTCGGCCTCCTTCGTGGCCTCCTCGACCAGCCGGGCGACCTGCTCCTTGGCGGTGCGGGTGCGCGTCTCGTTCGCGGACTCCGCGCTCGCCAGGGCCTTGGCGGCGGCCTCCTTGGCCTCGGCGACCAGCTTCTCCGACTCGGCCTGCGCCTTGCGCAGCGCCTCCTCGGCCTCGGCCATCCGCTGCTCGGCGGCCTTGCTCAGCTCCTGGGCCTGGCGGCGCGCGGCCTCCGACTCCGAGGCCGTGGACGTCCGCAGCTGCTCGGCGTGGTCGGTGGCCTCCTGGGCCTGCGTCGAGGCGGCGTTGAGCAGCCGCTCGGCGTCCGTGCGGGCCCGCCGCAGGATCTGCTCGGCCTCGGAGCGGGCCTCCTCGGCGGCGCTGGTGAGACGCTGCCGGGCCTCGGTCGTCAGCCGCTCGGCCTCCGCGCGGGCGGTGGCCAGGGCCTGCTCGGCCTCGGCGCGGGACTCGTCGAGCAGCCGGCGGGCCTGCTGCTCGGTGCGGGCCCGCAGCTGCTCCGCCCAGGCCACGTTCTCGTTGACGTGCGACTCGACCGTCTGGCGGCGCTCGGCCAGCTCCTGGTCGAGCTGCTGTCGCCGGGTCACCGCCTCCTGGTGCAGCTCCGCCTGGAGCCGGGCCGCCTGCTCGGCGTGCTCCTGGAGGATCCGCTGGGTCTGGGCCCGGGCCTCGCTCAGCTCCCGGTCGGCGTCCGCGCGGATCTGGTCGGCCTGCATCTGCGCGTTGCGCAACAACTGCTCGGCCTGCCAGCCGATGTCGCCGCCGTCGAAGGAGGGCCGGGACATGATGGTGCGCCGCGCCTCGTGCAGCTTGGCGCGCAGCACCTCGACCTGGTAGCCGAGGTCCTCGGCGTGCTGGATCGCCTTTTCCCGCTCGGTCTTCAGCCGCTTCATCTCGGCTTCGAACCGAGAGAGGTGGTCGACGTCAGCCGCCGGCTCTCGCTCCTGGCTCTCGTAGCCCCGCACTGCGCGGTCCCATCCGTCCCCTGGTCGCAACTCTCTCCAAACGAGCTCCGTCCATCCGCCGAACGGGGCCCCCGGGGAATGGTGTCAGATCATCGGCGGAGCAGAGGCTGCTGCCCCGACGCTCGTCCCCCGAAACCCGGACCCCGGTGGTCCTGCCGTCGCACGGCGGGACCGCGGTCACCCTGGCTGAGCGGCGACCGCCCCCAACCCTACCGGCCCCTATGTACGAGGGTCAGTGCTCAGGTGACTCAACGGGCGCCGAAGTGACCAGTTCTGTCAGTACGCCATGGCAGTCCTTGGGGTGCAGGAAGGTGATCCGTGACCCCATGGAACCGCGTCGCGGCTCTTCGTAGAGCACGCGTACGCCCTTGTCCTTGATGTCCGCGGCCTCGGCGTCCACGTCCGCCGTGCCGAAAGCGATGTGGTGGACGCCCTCCCCGTTCTTCGCCAGCCACTTCGCGACGGTGGAGTCCTCACGGGTCGGCTCCAGGAGCTGGAGGTACGAGGCGCCGCCGTCGGACGTATCGTTGATCTTGAGCATGGCCTCGCGCACGCCCTGCTCCTCGTTGACCTCGGAGTGGAACACCTCGAAGCCGTAGGTGGCACGGTAGAACTCGACGGTCTTGTCGAGGTCGAAACAGGCGATCCCGATGTGGTCGATTCGCGTCAGCATGGATTCAGTGCAGCGCTCCGGAGGTGGTTACGCAACGTGCGCGCGATCACACCGACAGCCCGATGACGCGATGGAGTACTGGTCAGTACATTCGAAGTAAACCCTCGTTCACTCCTCGGCAGTGCAGCCGGTAAGGGGATCGCAGCTCATGTCTTCTGCAACGAACGGCTCGACGTCCGTCATCGTCGCGGGTGCCCGTACCCCGATGGGGCGGTTGCTCGGTTCGCTGAAGTCCTTCTCCGGAGCCGACCTCGGCGGCTTCGCGATCAAGGCCGCCCTCGACCGTGCGGGGATCGGTGGCGACCAGGTGCAGTACGTGATCATGGGTCAGGTGCTCCAGGCCGGGGCGGGGCAGATCCCGGCGCGCCAGGCCGCCGTCAAGGCGGGTATCCCCATGAACGTGCCGGCGCTGACCATCAACAAGGTGTGCCTGTCGGGCCTCGACGCCATCGCGCTCGCCGACCAGTTGATCCGAGCGGGTGAGTTCGACGTGGTCGTCGCCGGCGGCCAGGAGTCCATGACCAACGCCCCGCATCTGCTGCCGAAGTCCCGTGAGGGCTTCAAGTACGGCGCGATCGAGATGCTCGACGCCATGGCGCACGACGGTCTGACCGACGCCTTCGAGAACATCGCCATGGGCGAGTCGACGGAGAAGCACAACACGCGCCTGGACATCGCGCGACCCGAGCAGGACGAGTTCGCGGCGTTGAGCCATCAGCGTGCCGCCGCCGCGCAGAAGAACGGCATCTTCGAGGCCGAGATCACCCCGGTCGAGATTCCGCAGCGCAAGGGCGACCCGGTGCTGTTCAGCAAGGACGAGGGGATCCGCGGCGACACCACCGCGGAGTCCCTCGGGAAGCTGCGTCCCGCCTTCGCCAAGGACGGCACGATCACGGCCGGTTCGGCGTCGCAGATCTCCGACGGCGCCGCCGCGGTCGTGGTGATGAGCAAGGCCAAGGCGCAGGAGCTCGGCCTGGAGTGGATCGCCGAGATCGGGGCGCACGGGAACGTGGCCGGGCCGGACAACTCGCTCCAGTCCCAGCCGTCCAACGCGATCCTGCACGCGTTGAAGAAGGAGGGGCTGAGCGTCGAGGACCTGGAGCTCATCGAGATCAACGAGGCGTTCGCGGCGGTTGCCGTGCAGTCGATGAAGGATCTCGGGGTGTCCACCGAAAAGGTGAATGTCAACGGCGGTGCCATTGCCCTGGGTCACCCGATCGGGATGTCCGGTGCGCGGCTCGTGCTGCACCTGGCGCTGGAGCTGAAGCGGCGTGGCGGTGGCGTGGGCGCGGCCGCGCTGTGCGGTGGCGGTGGTCAGGGTGACGCGCTGATCGTGCGGGTACCGAAGGCCTGAGCACCCGGTTTGTGGACCTCCCCGTCTGAACGGAGCTGTGATGCAGGACGTCTCCACGCTGGTCGCCCAGGCCAGGGAGGGCCGGCCGCGGGCCGTGGCCCGGCTGATCTCCCTGGTGGAGGGGGCGTCCCCGCAGCTCAGGGAGGTCATGGCGGCGCTCGCGCCGCTGGCGGGCAACGCGTACGTGGTCGGGCTGACCGGGTCGCCGGGGGTGGGCAAGTCCACGTCGACGTCGGCGCTGGTGACCGCGTACCGCAAGCAGGACAAGCGGGTCGGCGTGCTGGCCGTCGACCCGTCGTCCCCGTTCTCCGGGGGTGCGCTGCTCGGGGACCGGGTGCGGATGTCGGAGCACGCGTCGGACCCCGGCGTGTACATCCGTTCGATGGCGACGCGCGGGCATCTGGGCGGGCTCGCGTGGGCCGCGCCGCAGGCCATCCGGGTGCTGGACGCGGCGGGGTGTGACGTGATCCTCGTCGAGACGGTGGGTGTGGGGCAGTCCGAGGTGGAGATCGCCTCGCAGGCGGACACGTCCGTCGTGCTGCTCGCGCCGGGGATGGGCGACGGGATCCAGGCGGCCAAGGCCGGGATCCTGGAGATCGGTGACGTGTACGTCGTGAACAAGGCCGACCGGGACGGGGCGGACGCGACGGCCCGCGAGCTGAACCACATGCTGGGGCTGGGGGAGGCCCGGGGCCCCGGGGACTGGCGCCCGCCGATCGTGAAGACGGTCGCCTCGCGCGGGGAGGGCATGGACGAGGTCGTCGAGGCCCTGGAGAAGCATCGGGCCTGGATGGAGGAGCGGGGTGTGCTCGCGGAGCGGCGCATGGCCCGAGCGGCGCGGGAGGTCGAGACCATCGCGGTGACGGCGCTGCGGGAGCGGATCGGGGACCTGCACGGTGACCGGCGCCTCGGGGCGCTCGCGGAGCGGATCGTGGCGGGGGAGCTGGATCCGTATCGGGCGGCTGATGAACTGGTGGCGGGGTTGACGAGCCCCTCCGGCGGTTGAGCCGGGGCGCCTGCGGCGGGTTGTGCGGGTGCCTCCGGCGGTGGAGCGGGGGCGCCTGCGGCGGGTTGTGCGGGTG
>NZ_NGFN01000174.1 GCF_002148965.1 Streptomyces swartbergensis
GGCGGCCCCCAGCGGCGGCCCCCAGCGGCACCGCCCCGAGCGGCGCACCGGCGACTCCGCCTTCCTGCCGGCTCGCGAGCCACAGTGGCCGCCCACTCCGGAAGGCCTCGACCACGGCGGGCCCACTGTCGCCCGACGCCGCCGCGTAGCCCGGCGCCGGAGCGGGTGAGGTGCCCCCGCCGTGCCGCACGCGACTCGGCAACCCGTACCGCTCCGGCTCGCCGCCGGCCGACTCCACCAGCTGGAGCTCCGCACCGTGCTCGCTCCGTACGTACACCGCCGCCAGCGCCACCCCGGCGAACGCCAGGACCCGCTCCCGTGCGGCGGACTCCGGCGTGCGAGGAGGCGAACCGGTGCCCGCGTGCCCCGGCACCCGAACGCCGGGGGCCGCGGCCCGGGCATCGCCGAAATGGGGCATGTCCGCATCCACCTCCCGTCCATGCCGCAGCTACCGGCAGGTGGGAGTCCCCGGAACTCAGGCGACGACGACGCGGCGGATCCACGCCCCACATGAGCGGCAGGGCACCCACACATCAGAATCGCACACCTGGATAACAGCGACATATGGGACCGACGGGCGGACTGGGTCGGCACACCCGGCGAATCCCGGCCACTCGCATCTCCGCGACCCGCCGCCGCGCTGACGTTGCGCCGCATGGCCCACACCGAGATCGAGATCACGGCGGCCCTGATCCGTGAGCTGCTGCGCGACCAGCACCCCGACCTGGCCGATCTGCCTGTGCGGCTGGGTGCGCGCGGCTGGGACAACCAGCTCTGGCGACGACCGGCTGCCCGGGCGGATCGCCGCCCACTTCTCGGGGGACAGTGGGGCTGACGGCTTCACGAGCCGGTTGCCGCGCTGTGGTTCGGCGGTGGCATGCTCGTCGGTCTCGGACCAGTCCTCACTGTCCAGCCATGCTGTTGCGGGCGCTTCCCGGCCCTCCGCTCACCCGGCCCTCCGCTCACCCGGCTCTCCGCTCACCGAAGCCGGGGACCGAACGGGCCCGGTGACCGACGCCCACCGGGCCCGTCCGACGCGACGGTTCAGCCCACCCGGCAGGGCAGGCTCGTCGTACTGTCACCGCCCGGTCCGGAGACGGTGTACCCGAACGTCGTACTCTTGCCCGGATCGAGGGAGCCGTTCCAGCCGGCGTTGTGGACCATCACCGACTGGCCGTTGTAGGTGGCGCTGCCGCTCCACAGGCTCTCGATCCTCTGGCCGGACGGCAGCGTCCAGTCGACCATCCAGCCGAGCATCGGGACGGTGCCGGTGTTGGTGACGGTCACCTCGGACTGGTAGCCGCCGTTCCAGCTGCCGGTCGTCTTGCGGGTGGCCGTGCAGGTGCCGGGCACCGGCTCGGACGGGTTGCCCGGCTGCTTGATGCCGGTCACCTCGCCCTTGCCGCCGTCGAAGACGACGTCCGAGCAGGAGTAGAAGGTCTCCTGGCTGTCGGAGCGCTGCCAGACCATGTAGATGATGTGGCGGCCCGACTTGCCCTCGGGGAGCTTGCCGGTCCAGGAGTAGTTGGCCTCGACCGTGCCCGGGGAGCCGTTCAGCGGCGGGTGGTCGACGCTCAGGAACGGCCGCTCCTCCATGTCGTTCCAGGTGAGCGTCTTCGTCGGGTCGAAGCCGTCCTTGGTGATGTAGACGTAGAACCAACCCGGGTGCGCCGCCCAGGCGTTGTACGAGAAGTCGACCGTGGCGCCCGAGGTGAGGTGGGTGAGCGGCCAGTCCTTGCTGGGGGTGTTGAACCCGGCGAAGTTGGTGTTGCCGCCGCTGCACAGCTCGCCGTCCGGTACGAAGCCCCGGGTGCGGCCGGCGCCGTCCGAGCGCAGCACCGAGAACCAGTTGTAGAACGGCGTGGTGCCACTGACCTGCTGCGCGGCCCGGCACGCCGGGTTGACCGGCTTGATCTCACCGGTGTCGGTCAGACCGTCCTGCCAGCACAGGAAGGTGCGGCTGCCCGGCTTCATGGGGGTGCCGTGCGCCTCCGCCTCACCACCGGCCGTCATGACCAGGCCGAGGGCCGGAACGGTGACGAGGAGGGAGAGCAGGACCAGGAAGAGGGCTCTGGTCCGGGTGGAGAGCGCTGATCGGGGCTTGGGGGGTCCCCCCGCGTTTCTTGTCAGGATCATGACAGCATCGTCCGTTCCTTGAGGTACGGGCCTGTGGATGCGTGTGCGCGGATGCGCGGGATGGGAGCGACTCGAGGGCGGGTTCCGGTCCACCGTTATGGGAGCGCTCCCACCCCGCTGTTGCGGAAGTTAGCGCCGGACGGCGCAGTTGTCTACGGCTGCGGCGCAAGAGCGCGTCAGGACGGACGGGCGTACAGACCGGCGCCTGCAGCGTCACAGGCGCCTGACGGAACCGGCGTCGGATTTCGTGAAGTTGACTTTGCTCTTCCTTCACGGTTGGCTGCGGATCCGACCTTTCATGATCCGGGGGGATCCCTTTGAACCGCACCATCCGTGCAACCGCCGTCGCCGTCGCCGTCGCTGGCCTGGCACTCGGTCTCAGCTCCTGCTCCGAAGCCGTCGACCAGGTCGACAAGGCAGTGGACGAGACGTACGAAGTCACCTACGAGGTCACGGGGAAGAACGTCGACTCGATCGAGTTCCACGGCGGCGGTGGCAAGGCCATGGAGCCGAAGATCGAGTCGGTGTCGAAGCCCGAACTGCCCTGGAAGAAGACGGTCACGCTGCGCGGCATCATGCCCGCGGCGGTCATGCCGGTCGCCGCGGACCCCGAAGGCGCCCAGGTCACCTGCAAGATCATCCACAAGGGCAAGGTGCTCGAGGAACAGAGTGCCGATGGCCTGGTGACCGCCGGTGGCTGCACCGCGGAGTCCCCGATCGGGAAGTGACCCCGAGTCGCCAGGTGTCCGCAAAGTCCCGCCTGCCCTCAGGGCATACGGGACTTAGCGGACACCCCCTAGGCCTCCGGGCGGGCCGGCGTCCCGCACTCGGAGTTCCGGCCGGACCTCAGGCCGACGAGCCCCGAACGGTGCCGCGAACCCCTGTGGTCATCACTCCGGCCCGCCCAGCACCGCTCGCACCCAGGCCAGTTGACGCCGCACCTGCACCGCGTCACCCCCCTCGTGCCCGTTGAACGGATACGCGTGGATCTCCTTGCGCGGGTCCGTGCCGGTCAGTTCGGCGTAGCGGTTGAACGCGGCGTACGCCCCGCTCGGCGGGCACACCGTGTCCCGCAGCCCCACGCCGAAGTGAGCCGGGGCCTGCGCGCGACGGGCGAAGGAGACACCCTCGACGTAGGAGAGCGTGCGGTAGGCGTCGTCTTCGGCGCCACGGTGGACGGCGAGGTACGACGCGATCTCGCCGTACGGCCCCGCGTCCGTGAGGTCGAGCGCGCGGCGGATGCCGCACAGCAGCGGGGCGGTGACGAGCAGCGCCGCCAGGTCGGGGACGAGTCCCGCGACCGCCAGAGCCAGCCCCCCGCCCTGGCTGTTGCCGACGGCCACGGTCCGCGCGGGGTCGACGCCGGGCAGCTCCCGCACCGCCGTGACCGCGCGCACCGCATCCGTGATCAGGCGCCGGTAGTGGTAGTCCTCGGGAGCGAGCAGGCCGCGTACCGCCGGGCCGGGGCCGCCCGGGGCGGTGGCGTGCGGATCGGGCGTGTCACCGCCGCAGCCGTACGCGTCGCCCTGGCCGCGATTGTCCATGAGCAGGTGCGCGTACCCGGCGTTGACCCAGGTGAGGCGCTCGTGCGGCAGGCCCCGGCCGCGTCCGTACCCGGCGAACTCGACGACGGCGGGCAGGGGTTCGTCGAAACCGGCCGGCCTGCTGAACCACGCGCGTACCGGGTCGCCCGCGAAACCCCGGAACGTCACGTCCCAGGTCCGCGTCAGCCGGAGGCCCGTCTCCACCGGCCGCACCGACACCAGCGGCTCCGCCTGAGCGGCCTCCTTCAGCGTGCGCAGCCAGAACGCGTCGAAGTCGGCGGGCTCCCCGACGTCCGGGCGATGGCGCTCCAGTTCCGTCAGCGGCAGGTCGAACGCGGGCACGGCGGCACCTCGCAGGAATCGGTGGTCATCCAGAAACTTGCGACGGACGACGGGCGGCAGGTCCCTGGGGTCTACCCAGGTTCGACGCGCTTCCAACGCGGCACAGACGCCTCAACCGACTGCCGCCGCCCCCATTGACAGCGCTTTCTGCTGGCCATAAGTTGCCGCGAAGTTACCGGTAAGAGCTCGAAAGTTTCGGTTCCACGTGCCATGTCCACGGGAGGCCCGAGCAATGAGCACGTCCACCACGTCGGCCCCGCCGGGCACCCAGGATCCGCCTCCGGCCTCAGCCGCACCCCGACGCGGCAAGCGGGACCCCGCCCGGACCGGCTGGCGGCGGGCGCTGCGCCGCGACTGGCAGTTGTACTCGCTGGCGATCCTGCCGCTGCTGTTCTTCCTGGTCTTCCGCTATCTGCCGATGATCGGCAACGTCATCGCCTTCCGGCGTTTCGAGCCGGGCGGGTCGCTCTTCGGCGAGGAGTGGGTGGGGCTGCGCTATGTGCAGATGTTCCTCAACGACCCCACCTTCTGGCAGGTGTTCCGCAACACCCTGTGGATCGGCGGGCTCACGCTGCTGTTCTGCTTCCCGGTCCCCATCGTGCTGGCGCTGCTGCTCAACGAGGTGCGCCGGCGCTCCCTGAAGCGGTTCGTGCAGTCGGTGTCGTACCTTCCGCACTTCCTGTCGATCGTGATCGTCGCGGGCATCACGATGCAGATGCTGGCCAGCGACGGCCCGGTCAACCACCTCCTCGGCTGGTTCGGCCACGAACCGATCCGCTTCATCCAGGAACCCGAGTGGTTCCGTACGATCTACGTCGGCTCGGAGATCTGGCAGACCGCCGGCTGGGGCACGATCCTCTACCTCGCCGCGCTCACCACGATCGACGAGGACCTCTACGAGGCCGCGCGCATCGACGGGGCCAACCGCTGGCAGCAGATCTGGCACGTCACCCTGCCCGGCATCCGGCCCACCATGGTCACGCTGCTGATCCTCAACATCGGCGCGTTCATGGCGGTCGGCTTCGAGAAGGTCCTGCTGCTGTACAACCCGCTGACGTACCCGACCGCCGACGTGATCTCGACGTACGTGTACCGCTCCGGCGTGGAGTCCAACAGCTTCAGCTACGCCGCCGCCATCGGCCTGTTCGAGGCGGTCATCGGCCTGGTCCTGATCACGTCCGCCAACCAGCTCTCGCGCCGCACAGTGGGGACGAGCCTGTGGTGAAGCCGAGTCGTTCCTACCGGGTCTTCCAGGGCGTCAACGGGGTGGTCCTCACCCTCGTCGTGCTGGTCACCCTCTACCCGTTCGTCAACATCCTCGCGCGGTCCTTCAGCGGGGAGCGGCAGATCCGGGCCGGTGAGGTGACCCTGCTGCCCAAGGGGTTCAACCTCACCACGTACGAGATCGTGTTCCAGGACGCGATGTTCTGGCGGAACTACGGCAACACCGTGCTCTACACGGTCGTGGCGACGGCCGTCGCCATGGTGCTGACGACCTGCTACGCCTACGTGCTGTCGAAGAAGCACCTCAAGGGCCGTGGCGTGCTCGTCGGGATCGCCGTGTTCACCATGTTCTTCACCGGCGGTCTGATCCCCAACTACATCCTGGTCACCAGCCTCGGCCTGAAGAACAGCGTCTGGGCGATCGCCCTGCCGAACGCGATCAGCGTCTTCAACCTCCTGGTCATGAAGGCCTTCTTCGAGAACCTGCCGACCGAACTGGAGGAGGCCGCGCAGATCGACGGCCTCAGCACGTACGGCACCCTGCTCAGGATCGTGCTGCCGCTGTCCAAGGCGGTCGTCGCGACGATGGTGCTGTTCTACTCGGTGTCCTTCTGGAACTCCTGGTTCAGCGCCTTCCTCTACATGGACCGGACGGATCTGATGCCGGTCACCGTCTACCTCCGCAACCTCATCCAGGGTGCCACCGGCGGCGGCAACGCCGGCGCGGGCACGGAGCAGCTCAGCCAGGTCGGCGCGAACATCCAGTCGGTGACCATCGTCCTCACCGCACTGCCGATCCTCTGCGTGTACCCGTTCGTCCAGCGCTACTTCGTCTCGGGCGTGATGCTCGGCGCGGTCAAGGGCTGACGGCGCCTCCCCAACTCGCTTACGGAACAAAGGAGTCTCCGTGCAGAACGCAGGACAGCTGTCGCGGCGCCAGATACTCGCCGCCGCCGGATTCATCGGCCTCGCCACCCTCACCGGCTGCGGCAGCGGGGACGACGGCGGGGACGGGAAGGACCTGTCGAAGAAGCAGAACGGGGCGATGAAGAACTACCGGGCCGGGCAGCAGTTCAAGGCGGCCAAGCCGCTGTCCTTCTCGGTGCTGCACAACAACAACCCGGTCTACCCCATGAAGGACGGCTGGCTGTTCTGGAAGGAACTCACCAAGCGCACCGGCGTGACCCTCAAACCCGTCGACGTTCCGCTGGCCGACTATGAGAAGAAGCGCAGCGTCCTCATCGGCGCGGGCGACGCCCCGTTCCTGATCCCCAAGACGTACCACCCCTCCGAGGTCGCCTTCGTCTCGTCGGGCGCGATCCTCCCGGTAAGCGACTACGTCCACCTGATGCCCAACTTCCGCGACAAGGTTCGCAAATGGAAGCTGGAGCCCGAGCTCGACTCGATCCGCCAGTCCGACGGCAAGTACTACCTGCTGCCCGGCCTGCACGAGAAGGCCAAGGCCGGCTACTCGCTGTCCTTCCGCACGGACGTCCTCGACCAGCACGGCCTGAGCCTGCCCACCACCTGGGACGAGGTGCACGACGTCCTCAAGGCGCTCAGGGAGGAGTACCCCGGCACGTACCCCTTCTCCGACCGCTGGAGCACCAACACCCCGTTCCCCTGCGGCGCCCTGTTCGGCTACCTCGGCCAGGCCTTCGGCGTCCGGGCCGGATGGTCGTACGACAACATCAGCTTCGACCACAAGGCACAGAAGTTCGTCTTCACCGGCGCCCAGGACGCCTACCGCCAGATGGTCGAGTACCTGCGGGGACTCGTCGCCGAGAAGCTCATGGACCCCGAGAGCTTCAGCCAGACCGACGACCAGGCCGTGCAGAAACTGCTCGCCCAGAAGTCCTACGCGATCAGCGCCAACCCCCAGGAGCTGGTGCAGAACTACCGCTACAACCTGGAGAAGCAGGTCGACGGAGCCAAGATCGAGATGGTGCCGGTGCCGCTCGGACCGGCCGGACCGGTCGTGCTCGGCGGCACCCGCCTGGAGAACGGCGTCATGGTCTCCAGCAAGGCACTCAAGAGCGACAGCTTCGTCGCGATGATGCAGTTCCTCGACTGGCTCTGGTACTCCGACGAGGGCCAGAAGTTCTGCAAATGGGGCGTCGAGGGCGTCACCTACACCGAGTCCGGCGGCCGGCCCGAGCTCAAGACCGGCATCTCCCTGATGGGCTCCGACCCGGACGCCCCGAAGGACCTCCAGAAGGACTACGGCTTCTTCAACGGCGTCTTCACCTACGGCGGCAGCTGGGACCTGGTCTCCTCCTCCTTCAGCCCGGACGAGAAGAGGTTCCAGGACGCCATGTCCCAGCGCGAGCAGCTGCCCATCGACCCGGCCCACCCGCTCCAGTCCTTCGAGCAGGAACAGGCGACCCTCTGGGACACCCCGCTCAAGGACACCGTCATCCAGAACACCCTCCAGTTCGTCCTCGGCAAACGGCCCCTGTCCGAATGGAACGCCCACCTCGCCGAACTGAAGTCGAAGAACATGCAGCAGCTCGTCGACCTGCACAACAAGGCGTACGAGCGGTTCAAGAAGGAGAACGGGTGATCCGCGTCCCCGACGCGCCGACCGGCCGGCTGACCGACGCCGGGCGACACCGCTTCGGCACGGGCCGCGTCGACCTCGCCCTGTGCCGCGGCTACCAGGACTCCGTGGAGCCCGGGCGCGCCCGGCGGCGGTTGGCCGACGGCGTCGGCATCGCCGTGCGCCGCGGCTACCGGGACTTCGCCGTGCCGGCGCGCTCCGGTCGGCGGCTGATCGCCGTCGCCGGCCGCGTCGATCTCGCCCTGGGCTGCGGCTACCGGGACTTGGCTGTGCCCGCGCGCTCCGGTCGGCGGCTGATCGCCGTCGCCGGCCGCGTCGATCTCGCCCTGGGCTGCGGCTACCGGGACTTGGCCGTGCCGGCGCGCACCCATCGGCGGCTGACCACCGACGCCGACCGCGTCGATCTCGCCCTGCGCTGTGGCTACCGGGACTCCGCCGAGCCCGCGCGCACCCACCGGCGGCTGATCGCCGTCCCCGGCCGCGTCTACCTGCCCCTGGCCCTGGGCCGCCACGAGGTCACCCTCGTCGAGCTCACCCCCGTCGCCGACGAGACCCCGCCCCGGTGGGACGAGTGGCGCCTGCCCGGCCGGGAGGCGGCATGAGTACCGTACGTACCTCCGACTTCGGCACCGGCGCCCTCTCCCGCGCCTCCGCCCTGATCCACACCGTCCTCACCGTCGAGGCGCTGCTGCTCCTCGCCGCCTCCCCGGGGCTGGCCGGGCTGCTCCTGCTCGGCCCCGACCCCGCCAACCTCCCCCTCGCGGCCCTGTGCCTGCTGCCCCTCGGACCGGCCCTGTCCGCTGCCCTCTACGCCCTCCACCACCGCAGCCGAGACCTCACCGAACTGCACCCGGCCCGCGCCTTCCTGCGCGGCTGGCGGCTCAACGCCGTACCGGCGCTGAAGCTGTGGGCACCCCTGCTGGCCTGGCTGACGGTCATCGCCTTCACCCTGACCCACTTCTCCGCCACGGGCCTGCCCGGCTGGTGGGCGCTGCTGCTCGCGGCGATCGGCGCCGGTTCCCTCCTCTGGGGCGCGCACGCCCTCGTCCTCACCTCGCTGTTCGCCTTCCGCGCCCGGGACACCGCCCGCCTCGCCGGGTACTTCCTGTTCAGGCACGGCCGCGCCACCCTCGCCGCCGCCTCCCTGCTCGTCCTGGCGGCGGCGCTGACCGTCCTGCTGACCGAGGCCCTGCCCGCCCTGCTGGCCGCCCCGCTGCTGCTGTCCCTGCTGCACGGCAGCCGCACGGTGATCACGGAGACCCAGGAGGAGTTCACGGCATGACCGCGCCCCGCACGCCGAAGATCCCGTACGGCGGTGACTACAACCCCGAGCAGTGGCCCGAGACCGTCTGGGACGACGACCACCGCCTGTTCACGCGGGCCGGCATCGACACCCTCACCGTCGGCGTCTTCACCTGGTCCCTCACCCAACCCGCCCTGGGCACCTACGACTTCACGGTTCTAGACCGCATTCTGGACCGTGCCGCCGCCGAGGGACGCCGGGTCTGCCTGGCCACCGGCACCGCCGCGCTCCCGCCCTGGCTCGCCAAGCGGCACCCCGAGGTCAACCGCACCGACTTCGAGGGCCGCCGCCACCGCTACGGCCAGCGCCACAACTTCTGCCCCAGCTCACCGGCGTACCGGGAACACGCCACCGCGCTGGCCTCCCGCCTCGCCGAACGGTACGCCGACCACCCCGCCCTGCTCGCCTGGCACATCAACAACGAGTACGGCGGCGCCTGCTACTGCGAGCTGTGCGCCGAGGCGTTCCGCGAGTGGCTCCGGGACCGGCACGGCACCCTCGACGCCCTCAACGACGCCTGGTGGACCACCTTCTGGTCGCACCGCTACACCGACTGGGACCAGATCGAGCCGCCCAACGCCCTCACCGAACACTGGCGCGGCCCCGACCACACCGCCTTCCAGGGCATCACCCTCGACTGGTTCCGCTTCACCACCGACGCCCTCCTCGGCTGCTTCCTGGCCGAGAAGGAGGTGATCCGCGCCCATGACCCGGACACGCCCGTCACCACCAACTTCATGGGCACCTTTCGCACCCTCGACTACCACCGCTGGGCACCCCACCTCGACTTCGCCTCCTGGGACAGCTACCCGCCCCTCGACGCCCCGCCGACCTCGCCCACGACCTGATGCGCGGCCTGAAGGACGGCGCCCCCTTCTGGCTGATGGAGCAGACCCCGTCCACGACGGCCTGCCGTGACGTCAACCCGCTCCGGCGGCCCGGCGAACTGCGCCTCGCCACCTTCCAGGCCATCGCCCACGGCGCCGACGCCGCCCTCTACTTCCAGATGCGCGCCTCACGGGGCGCCTGCGAGAAATACCACGGGGCGGTCATCGGCCACGCGGGCCGCGACGACACCCGTGTCTTTCGCGAAGTAGCCGAAGTGGGCCAGGAGTTGGAGTCCCTGGGCGACCGGACCCTCGGCGCCCGCACCCCGGCCCGCACCGCCCTCCTCTTCGACTGGGACAGCTGGTGGGCCCTGGAGATCTCCGACGGCCCGTCCCGGCTGGTCAAGTACCCGGACGTGGTCCACGCCCATTACCGGGCCGCCCGCGAGGCCGGAGCCGACGTGGACGTGATCCCGCAGACCGCCGACCTCACGCCCTACGACGTGGTGCTCGCCCCCGCCCTCCACATGGTCAAGGGCGACCTCGCCACCCGGCTCGAAGAAGTCACCGCACGCGGCGGCACGGTCCTGGCCACCTTCCTCTCCGGCCGCGTCGACCAGCACGACCGCGCCTTCCTCACCGACGTCCCCGGCCCGCTCGCGCCGCTGATGGGCATCCACGTGGACGAATGGGACGCCCGCCCACCGGAGTTCACCCAGCCGATCCCCGAACTGCAGGCAGAGGCGCGGCTCGTCTTCGAGCTCGTGCTGCCCCGCGGCGCCGAGCCGGTCGCCACCTACGGCACCGACTTCTACGCGGGCACCCCGGCCGTGACCCGCAACCGCTTCGGTGACGGCGAGGGCTGGTACGTCGCCACCGCCCTCGACCAGCCGGGCGTCGACCAGGTCGTCCGCCGTATCCTGGCCCGCCACGACCTGCTCGGCCCCTACGCCGACCACCCCGCGGTGGAGACCGCCACCCGTGTCACCCCCGACGGCACCCCTCTCCTCTTCCTCCTCAACCACGCCCCCGAACCGGCCCGTCTGACGGCCCACACCACCGCCATCGACCTGCTCACCGGCAAACGGGTCGAGCAGGGCGACCCCCTGGTCCTCGACCCCCTGGGCGTCGCGATCCTTCAGTAGAGCCGCGATCTCTCAGTAGATCCGGCGCCCCCGCTCGTCCGGCACCCCCGACTTGCGGAAGAAGTAGCTGTTGATCTGGTCGCGCCACTCGCGGGCGCTGCGGAGCTGCTCCCCGTACCGCTCCGCCACCCGCGCGTGACGCGCCGGATCCACCAGTCCGGCCAGACGGGCCCACACCTCCAGGGCTTCCTCGACCTCCGCCACGCCCTCGAAGTGCGTGTCGTAGATGTGTTGGATGACGGTCTTCCCGCTCTTCAGCAGATGGCCGTACGGCACGTGGTGGAAGAACAGCAGCAGCTCGTCGGGGCAGGTGTCCGGCGACTCGTACAGCTCGGCCCACGGCTTGGGGTACTGCCCGGCGTACCCGGTCCCGCTCGCCACGCTGCGGTCGACGCCGACGCCGTCCCGGTCGGCGAAGTGGTAGGTGCCCCAGGGGCTGTACTCGTACCCGTCGACGCTCGGCCCGTAGTGGTGGCCCGGCTGCACCATCCATCCCACGCCGAGCGGAGCGGTGTACTTCTCGTACGTCCGCCACGAGCCGTCGAGTACCGCGTGCAGCCCGGCGGACAGCCGCTCCGAAGCCTCCGGGAAGGTGAGCCCTATCCACTCGTCGAGCACCTCTCGCGGCTCGGCGGCCGGCCGCCAGGCCAGCCGTCCGAAGGTGTACAGGTTGGCCTGGGCGAGGGGGTGCCCGGTCCAGAACGGATCGTCGCCGGCGTTGGACACGCCGACCAGCCCGCCCCGCGCCCGTTCCCCCACGGACGACTCCGGTTCGTGCCGGAAGCGCAGCACCTCGCTCCACATCGGCCCCAGCCAGCAGACGTGCCGCTGCTGCCCGGTGTATTCCTGGGTGACCTGCACCTCCACCGCCAGCCGGGTGCGCGGCATCGCGCCGATCAGCGGCGAGACAGGCTCGCGCACCTGGAAGTCCATCGGCCCGTGCTTCACCTGGAGCACGGCGTTCGGCGCGAACTCGCCGTCCAGCGGCACGAAGTGGTCGTAGGCGGCCCGGGCCCGGTCCGTCGTGCGGTCCCGCCAGTCCTGGCGGTGGTCGTAGACGAAGGCCCGCCAGTGGACGGTGCCGCCGTACGGTTCGAGCGCGGCGGCCAGCGTGTTCGCTCCGTCCGCGTGCGTACGGCCGTACGCGAACGGGCCCGGCTGACCCTCCGAGTCGGCCTTCACCACGTACCCGCCGAAATCGGGGATCGCCTCGTACACCCCTCGTGTCGCCGTGGCCCACCAACCCCGCACCGCCTCCTCCAGCGGATCGGCCGTGGGAAGTCCGCCGAGCAGCACCGGCGCGGCGAAGGACACGGACAGGTGGGTGCGGACCCCGTAGGGCCGTAACGCATCGGCGATCGCGGCCACTTCGCCGATCCGGTCGGTCAGCAGGTGCGCCTCGGTCTCGTGCACGTTGACGTTGTTGACGGCGACCGCGTTGACCCCGCAGGCCGCCAGCAGCCTGCCGTACGCCCGCACCCGCTCCAGGCCGCCGCGCGCCCGCCCGTCCTCCCAGAACAGCGAGCCGCCCGCGTATCCGCGCTCCACCTGGCCCATGACCGGGTGCACGGCGACGTTGTCCCAGTGGTCGAGCATGCGCAGGGCAAGGGCGGGGCGGTGCGTCTCCCGCGCCCACGCGCCGGTGAAAGCCGCCTCCCCGAGCCGTACGACGTGGAACAGCCCGTACAGCAGCCCCCGTCCGCCGGAGGCGGTGACGGTCGTCGTGCCGTCCTCCCGCGCGCATGTGAAGCCCTCGTCGCCGAGGCCCTCTTCGCTGCGGCCGCCGGCATCGAGATCGAGGACCAGGTCGTACGCGGCCTCGCCCGGCTGGGCGTCGCGCACGACCCGGCCCCCGAACCGTCGGCAGGCCTCCGCCACCTCCCCGTGTACCGTCTCCGCCAGCGGACCCGATCCGCGGATCAGCGTCCGCCGGGCGCCGACCGCCCGGAAGGCGGCGGGCGGCAGCCAGGCCGGGTCGACACCCTGGGGCAGGACGGGCACGGGAAGCGGCATCGGACCCCCACTCGGTTGCTCACGAGAGCAGTTCGAACTCCGCCAGCGTGCCCTCACCGTCGGGGACCAGGCGGTACTTCTCGTACGTACCCGGTGACCTCACGCTGAACGCACGTGTCTGTCTGTCCCAGGCGAAGGACTCCCCGTGGCGCCGGTCCAGCGTCCGCCAGGTGGTGCCGTCGGACGAGCCCTGGAGCGTCCAGCCGCTCGGCGCCCTCGCACGGTCCGACGACGACGTCAGCGTGTACTGGACCGCCCCGGCGGGCTCGGAGACCGGCAGGTCCACGGACGTCACAGCCGCGTCCGTCGCCGATGTGTCGACTCGAAGGAGGACGCGAACCTCCGGTCGGTCTTCTCGGGTGCTCCGGGCAGTGCGACCGCAACGCCCTGGGATCCCAGGGTCAAGGCGAACGCGGTCGCCGACACGACCGCCGAACCTCATCTGTGCCGAGCTTTCCGCTGCATCTACGGGTACCCTCCCTGCGCAGTGGACAACGTTGTCAACTTCGAGTCGCAAGGACCAGTAGTTGCCCCACTACCGGGGAGTGTCAAGGGTGTTGCTTGTGGCATTCGGGGGTGGCGACCGGGATATTTCCGCCGAGAAACAGACGGAGCACCTGACTTTCCGCCAGGTCTCAACTCGGATAAGACCCACGGCCAACCCTGTGTTCGATCTTGATCCGCTGACGGGAAGTGGACTATACCTGTCGCACGCTTCACACGATCCGCACGTCACCACCCGCACTTCCTGCACGACCCAGCTTGACCCGATCGCGGTGCCGGGAAGGATCCGGTTCACCGCCTGAGTCCTGGAGAAGGCGAGGACTTGAGCATGGGATCCACTTCCGCCGAGAACCACGGCACCGAGGGTGTCGGCCGCCGTGATCTGATCAAAAGGTCCGCCGCGCTCGGGCTGATCTCCGTTCCCACGATGAGCTTCCTGTCCGCCTGCGCCAGCAGCGGCGGCAATGGCAGCGGGGACAAGGCCAAGGCCGGCAAGAAGACCGCGAAGAACCCGCTCGGCGTCAACGACACCGCGGGCATGGAATTCGTCCTGTTCGACGGCGGTTTCGGCAAGGAGTACGCCGAGGACGCGGTGAAGATCTACGAGCAGAACTTCCCCAAGGCGAAGGTGAAGTTCTCCGCCACCCAGAAGATCCAGTCCACCCTCCAGCCCCGCTTCAACCAGGGCACCCCACCGGACCTCATCGACAACTCCGGCGCCGAGCAGATGGACATGGGCGTCCTGGTCGGCAAGAACCAGCTCACCGACCTCACCCCGCTGCTGGACGCGCCCTCCTACGACGACCCGGGCAAGAAGGTCCGCGACACGCTGCGCCCCGGCATCGTCGAGATGGGCCAGTTCGACGGCGAGAAGGTCTGGATCCTCTACTACGCCTACACGGTCTACGGCGTCTGGTACTCGCAGAAGGCCCTGGACTCGCTCGACGAGCAGTACCCCGAGACCTGGGACCAGATGCTCGCGGTCTGCGAGAAGGCCAAGAAGAAGGGCATGGCGGGCTGGACATACGCGGGCAAATACCCGTATTACATCCCCTTCTCGCTCTACCCGATGATCGGCAAGGTCGGCGGCCGCGAGGTCCTCGACGCCATCGACAACCTGGAGCCCAACGCCTGGAAGCACCCGGCCGTCAAGGCCTGCTTCGACGCGTACTACGAGCTCTACAAGAAGGGCTACGTCCTCAGGGGCACCCCGGGCCTGGACCACATCCAGTCGCAGACCGCGTGGGCCCAGGGCAAGGCGCTGTTCATCCCGAACGGCTCCTGGGTGGAGAACGAGTCGGCCAACGTCATCCCGAAGGACTTCGGCCTCGCTGTCTCCGCGCCCACCGGACTCGACTCCTCCGACAAGCTGCCCTTCGGCACCATCTGGGCCTCCGGCGGCGAGCCCTTCATCGTCCCGTCCAAGGCCAAGAACGCCGAGGGCGGCATGGAGCAACTGCGCATCATGCTCAGTGAGGCGTCCTCGAAGAACTTCACCGGCAAGGTGAAGTCGCTGACCGCGTACAACGGCGGCACCGACGGCATCGCCCTCACCCCCGGCCTGAAATCGGGTGTCGCCGCGCTGGACAAGGCGGGCGAGAACGTCGTGAATCCCCGCCTTCAGGACTGGTACGTGCAGTTGCAGAAGGAAAAGATCGGCGTCTCCGGCCTGGGCGAGATGATGGCCGGCCGCCTCACCCCGGCCGAGGCCATCAAGAAGATTCAGGCCTACGCCGACGAGGTCGCCAAGGACGACTCGATCAAGCACTACAAGCACCAGTAACGGCACCGGAAACCCAATTTCCGCAACGGCACCGGAGTGGCGATGCAGCACGGCAAGTACCGGTTCATCGTGGGCTTCCTCGCGCTGCCCCTGGGACTGTACGCGCTCTTCGTGATCTGGCCGTTCATCCAGTCCATTTACTACTCGTTCACGGACTGGACCGGCCTGAGTCCCGAATTCAAGATGGTCGGTTTCGACAACTACAGCCGGATGCTCGACGACGAGATCTTCTGGAAGTCGTTGCAGCACAGCCTGCTGTTCGCGCTCCTGCTGCCGGTCGTCACGATCAGCCTGGCGCTGTTCTTCGCCTTCATGATCAATGTAGGCGGCAGAAAGAGGAAGAACGGCCCGGTCGTCTCCGGCGTCCGCGGCTCCTCCTTCTACAAGATCGTCTACTTCTTCCCGCAGGTCCTCTCGATCGCCATCGTCGCGCTGCTGTTCGCGTTCGCGTACAACCCGGACAGCGGCGCGATCAACTCGGTCCTGCGCGGAATCGGCCTCGACGACGTCCAGCCCCTGTGGCTCGGCGACCCCGACCTGGCGCTGTGGGCCGTGATGGCGGTCCTCGTCTGGTCCACGGTCGGCTTCTTCGTGGTTCTCTTCTCCGCCGGCATGGCCTCCATCCCGGCGGAGATGTACGAGGCCGCGCTGCTGGACGGGGCGGGCCGGGCCACGACGTTCTTCCGCGTCACCCTGCCCCTGCTCTGGGACACCGTGCAGTCGGGCTGGGTCTACATGGGCATCCTCGCCCTGGGCGCCGAGTCGTTCGCGGTCGTGCAGATCATGACGACCGGGCCGGGCGGTCCCGACTACTCGACCACCGTCATGGTCCTGTACGTGTACCAGAAGGCGTTCCGTGACGGGCAGGCCGCCTACGCCACCACCATCGGTGTCGCCCTGCTCGTCGTCACGCTGGCCTTCGCCGCCGTGGTGATGCGGCTGGGCCGTCGCGAGCGGCTGGAGTACTGATCAGATGAAGACGACCGAAACCCCCGCTCCCCTCCCGGCCGAGTCCGGCGCGCCGATCACCAAGACGGACACGCCACCGCCCCGGCCCCCGAAGGAGAAGAAGGAGGGCACGGTCCTCAACGCCTTCTCCCACGGCATCCTCGTCCTCTGGGCGTTCATGGTGGTGATGCCCCTGCTGTGGGCGGTCATGACGTCCTTCAAGGACGACCGCTCGATCTTCTCCTCGCCCTGGTCGCTGCCGGACACGCTGCACTTCGACAACTGGTCGCGGGCGTGGACCGAGGCCAACATGAGCGACTACTTCCTCAACACCGTGCTGGTGGTGGGGGGTTCGCTCATCGGCACCCTCGTGCTCGGCTCGATGGCGGCCTACGTCCTGGCCCGCTTCGACTTCCCGGGCAACCGCTTCATCTACTACCTGTTCATCGGCGGCATGAGCTTCCCGATCATGCTCGCGCTGGTCCCGCTGTTCTACGTCGTGAACAACATGGGCCTGCTGAACACCATCCACGGGCTGATCCTCGTCTACATCGCCTACTCCCTCCCCTTCACGGTGTTCTTCCTGACGGCGTTCTTCCGCACGCTGCCGACGTCGGTGGCGGAGGCGGCCTTCGTCGACGGCGCCTCGCACAGCCGTACGTTCTTCCAGATCATGCTCCCCATGGCCAAGCCGGGCCTGGTCAGCGTCGGCATCTTCAACTTCCTGGGCCAGTGGAACCAGTACATGCTGCCCACGGTCCTGAACACCGACCCGGACAAGCGCGTCCTCACCCAGGGCCTCGTCCAGCTGGCGGTCAGCCAGGGCTACAAGGGCGACTGGTCGGGCCTCTTCGCGGGCCTGGTGATGGCCATGCTCCCGGTCCTCGCGGCGTACATCATCTTCCAGCGACAGGTGGTGCAGGGGCTGACGGCGGGTGCGCTGAAGTAGTCGCTGCCGGGTGCCTCCGGCGGCGACGGCTTGAAAGGTACCCGGGGTTGCTGCTGAGGCCGGGTGGGTCCGCAACCCGTCGGAGCGGGGTGCCGCTTCTTTGGGACGGGTGCCGCCCCAGCGGCACGACTGCCCGCAGCTGGGGCGGCCCGCACCCGCGTACGCACGGAAGGGGACGTGTCGGGGGGTGTCCGCCCGCAGCGGTTGGCGCGTCAACGGGGAGTCAGTCGGTATCCGACCCCATCGCGCCGTTCCGAGGACGGACACCCCCCGACGC
>NZ_NGFN01000175.1 GCF_002148965.1 Streptomyces swartbergensis
GGGCGCGCCCAGGTAGTCGGGGGAGGAGGGCCGCAGGATCACGGCGAGCGGGTCGTCGGGGCCGGACTCCCGGTCGTCCGGATCGTCGTCAAGACGTGTGGTCAAGGCTTCTCCTCAGGTGGACGCGGAGCAGTTCCCGGGCCGCGTGCAGGTCGGCCTTGACGGTTCCTTCCTTGCGCCCGGTCAGCACGGACACCTCCCGGATCGGCATGTCAGCGTAGTAGTGGAGGAGGATCGGGACGCGGAGTCGTTCCGGGAGCGACTGCACGAGCAGGCGCACCGACGGGTCGGCCTGCTCGGGGTGGGGCCGTACGGCCGCCTCCGAGGTGACGCGGTGCATGGCCCTGCGCTCGCGCTCCAGTTTGCGCCAGTGGTCCCGGACGAGGTTGGCCGCGGTGACGTAGAGGAAACCGCGGGGTTCCGCCACGGACGTCCAGCGGGCCCAGAGCCGGGTGAACGCCTCCGAGGCGATCTCGTGGGCCGTCTCGTCGTCGTCGACGAGCCGGCGGCACCAGCCGGCCAGGCGCGGGTAGAGGGCGGCGAACAGCTCGGACGCGGCCTTCTCACGGGACCGTTTCAACGCTCTCCAGGGGTGGGGGACTCGGCGCCGCTCAGCGCCGCGAACACGATCACGTTGTCCGCGTATCCGTCGCCGGTCCGCGCTCCGCCGCACGTGATCAGCCGCAGCTCCGGGCGGGCCACGTTCCCGTAGACGTCGTCCACCGGGAAGTGGGTTCTGGGGACGGTCCGTACCGCCGTGACGGCGAACTCCACCGCCGTGCCGTTCTCCAGGCGCGCCACGATCCGGTCGCCGCGGCGCAGCCGGGCGAGGTGACGGAAGACGCCGTCGCCGTACGTGCCGACCGAGACGTGCCCGAGGATCACCGATGGGCCGGTCTGGCCCGGCGTCGGCGAGTGCCGGTACCAGCCCGCCCGGTCGTCCGCCGTGACCGGCGGCACCCGCACCGTGCCGTCCGGGGCCAGGCCCAGCCGGATGACCGGGGTGTCGACACCGATGGCCGGGACCAGTAGCCGGACCGGGACCGAACGGGCCAGGGGGCGCGCCCCCTCGGCCGGTCCCGGCCGAGGGGAGGACTGCGGCCGTGGTGCGGTGGTTCCGGCGTCCGGTGTCGGCCGATCCGACCCCTGGCCTCCGCATGCCGTGAGCAGCGACGCCAGCGCCGCCGTCGTGAACGCGCGCCTGGAGAACGTGGTCATGCCCCGGTCGCCCGGCGACGCCGCACGACGAGGACCGTCCCGCCGCCCACGGCGAGCACCGCGGCGGCGCCCGCGCCGGCCGCCGTACCGCCGAAGCCGGAGTCGGAGGCTGAAGACGCCGACGTCACGCCGGTGTCGGGCGCGCCGCTCGGTACGACGGAGACCTGGTCCTCGGCCGGTGCCCGGGTCGGCTCGTCGTCCGGGGCCGGGTTGGCGTCGGCCGGGGCGCGGGTCGGCTCGGCACTGGCCGCCGGTTCGGTGCTCTCCTCCGGCTCGGGGGTGGACTCGGCGGCCGTCGGGGCCGGGCTCGGGGTCGCCGTCTCGCTCGCGAACGCGGGCCCCGTGCCCAGGAGTACGGCGGTGCCCGCGAGGGCCAGGGCGGTGAGGACGGTTCGGCGCATGGGAACGCTCTCCTTCGTCGGTCCCGCTCGGTGAACGGCGGGGTGGGTGACGGGTCGTGCGGAGAGACGAGGCGGCCGGGGGGCGGGTTGTAAAGAGATGGCAAAGTCCGATCGTGCGGTCGCACCAGGGACATCGGCTCGGCCGGCCCGTGAGCAGCTCACGGAGCCTGACCCCTGAGCCCGGACGCCGGCCTCCCGGATGACTCGAAGTGCCAGGGGCCCGACAGGTCACCGTCCGCGGTGAGGCCGTAGCGGGGGAGGTCCTCCCAGCGTGGATCCGTCCGGGCGCGTAATTCCGCCAGGTGGGTCAGCGCGCCACCGTATCCCGCGTCGAGGGCAGCTCTGTGGAGGCGGTCGGCATCGGCCGGCAGGCCCTTCTCGGTGCACATGCACGCCAGTTCGCACAGTGCCGCCACGTGCCCGGCGCAGGCCGCGGCCCGGGCGTACTCCTCCGCCGCGTCGTGATCGCCGGCCTGGTGCTTCAGGCGGGCCAGTTCCCGCAGCGCCTGTGTCTGTCCCTGATCGGCCGCGTGCTGGTAGAGCCGCTCCGCCTCCGTCTTCCTGCCGTCCGACTCCCAGATCCAGGCGAGTTGCAGCACCACCTTGCCGCCTCCGGCCGTGGCGAGGCATTCGGCTCCCGCGCTGTCACCGGTCTTCTCCCTGCGCAGGACGAACTCGTTGAGCACCCGGCTGTCGCCGGAGCGGGCCGCCTGGAGGACGAGACTCTCGGCGCCGTCCTTGTCCCCGGCCTTCTCCCGAGACCGCGCCAGCAGCACGAGCGCCCCCGAGTTGCCCGCACGGTACGCGGTGTGTGCCAGGCGCTCGGCGCCCTGGCGGTCGCTGGTCTGCTCGCGCAGCCACGACAGTTCGAGCAGCGCGAACGTGCTGCCTCCGTCCGCGGCGCCGCACGCCATGCGTTCGGCTTCCTCACTGGCCCCCTCCTCCTCCTTCAGCAGGGCGAGGTGGGCCAGCGCGTCCGTGCTTCCCCGCTCGGCCGCGCTGCGGTACAGCCGCAGCGCGGCCTGCCGGTCCCCGGCCTTGTCCCGCAGCCGGGCCAGCTCGGTCAGGGCGAACATGCTGCCCCGGCTCACGGCCGTGCGCAGGAACTGCTCCGCCCCGTCGTGGTCCCCCCACTTCTGCTTCAGGCGGGCGAGCTCGGTCAGGGCGAAGATGCTGCCCGAAGCGGCGGCGAGATCGAGGGCCCGCGCCGCGCCCTGCCGGTCCCTGGCCTGCCACCGCATGCAGGCCAGCCTGATCGCGGGACGCGCCTTGCCCCGCTCGGCCGCCGCCAGCACCAGACGCTCCGCCGCCGCGCCGTCTCCCGCCTTCTCCCGCATGCCCGCCAGCTCGGAAAGGGCGTACGTGCTGCCCGTCTGGGCCAGGGCCAGAAACGCGAGGGACTCCGCCTCCGCCCGGTCGCCCACCTCCTCCCTGGACCGGGCCAGTCCCGCGAACGTCCTGATCTTGCCCCGGGCCGCGGCGTTCCTCGTCAGCCGCTGCGCCCCCTCCTCGTCGCCGGCCTCCTGCCGGAGCCGGGCCAGCCGGGTCAGCGACGTGCTGTCGCCCTGGTTGGCGGCCTCATGGGCCAGTTCCTCGGCCCTGCCCGGTTCGCCCTTGATCTCGCGCAGCCGTACGAGCTCCCAGCGTGCCAGGTGATCGTCCCGCCACGCGGCCTCGTAGAACTGCTTCGCCATGGTCGTGTCTCCCACTCCCTCGGCGAGCCCGGCCAGTTCGGGCCGCACATCGGTGTTCCCGGCCCGCAGGGCCCGCTCGTAGAGCGCCGCCGCGACCCGCAGGCGCCCCCTGCGCTGCGCGGCCCTGGCCAGCTCGACGGTGTCGTCCGTGCCGAGGCTGTGACGAACCGCCGCGTTCCAGAAGGAGGCCGGAGGGCACTCGAGCCGGCGCTCCAGGCGGCCGTGCTGTTCGAGGTAGTCCGCCAGCCGGAAGGCCCCGCCCGCGAGCACATCGCCGCGGGACGCGACGGGTGTCAGCGGTCCGGGCACCCCGTGGCACGGCATGGCGCAGTACGCCAGGGCCTTGTCCAGCCAGCCGCTACCGCGCAGGGCCAGCTCATGGTCCTTCAGATAGCCTTCGGCGGCTTCGACGAGGAGCTCATGGGGGAGTACGGGGCCGTGCCCGAGCCTGCGGTAGTCCATGGCGGCGTGGACCAGGGCCTGTTCCGCCGGCGGCGCGCACAGGTAGCGCCGCATGAGTTCCGGGACACCGGCGAGGAACTGCGTGATCTGCCCGTCGGCCGCTCCCGCCAGGGCGCTGGCGAGACGCGGGTCGTCGTGCGCCTTGCGACGTGCCTGCCGAAGGTCGCTCTCCGAGAACGTCTTGGGCACGGCGATACACCGGCCGAGGTCGGTGAGGAGCTTGCGCTGCTGTTCGAAGCGGTCGTCGTCCCCCGTGGCCGGGGGCGAGGTCAGGGGTTCCCAGAAGCGCGGCCAGACGGTGGCGAGGACCAGGATCGGGCTGCGGCGCCGGTCGGTGAGGGCCGAGCGCAGGCCGGCGGCGATGCCCTCGGCGGTCTTCGTGTCCGGGGCGAGGAGGTAGTGCTGGGCCTCGTTCAGCCAGATCACCGTCTGCGGGCCCACCTCCGCGAGGTGCACGAGCGCGGCGTCCGGACGGCTCGGATCGAACGGGTGCCATACGCGCCACCCCGACGGCAGCCGCCGCAGGGCCTCCCAGCAGGCACGGGTCTTCCCGGTCGAGGACTCACCGACCAGCGTGACGATCAGGCTCTCACCTGCGATCGCCCGGTCGACGAGGGCTCCCAGTTCCGTGTCGTGGTCCCTCTGGACGTAGGCGGGCAGCCTGGGCAGCGGCCTCTCGCCCGGCACGCTGATCGCCCGGTGCACCTCCAGGGCGAACGGGTCGATGTCGAACACGGGGATCCCCAGCGGCTGCGCGAGATGAGCGGCCACCCACATCCGCCGTACCCGGGTCTCCACCTCGACCGGGTCCCTGCCCGTCTCGCGCGCGAGCAGGAGGGCGACGGAGACGACGTCCTCCTGCCCGGTGGGGAGTTCCCTGGAGCCGATGATCCGATGGACGGTGGCCTTCGAGGGGCTGCCGGGGAACACGTCGTCGTGCCCGATGTCGGCCGCCATACGGTGGGTCGGCGGCGCCCCGGCCTCCACATAGAGCAGGTATATGTAGTCCTTCAAGTCGCGCAGCGGGGCCGGCGTCACGCCCAGGGGCTGCGGAATCCGCCGCTGGCTCCCTTGCCGGGAGCCGCTCGTGTGACCGGTCATCGAAGCATCCTTGCCTAGGAAAACCGCCGCCGCCCGGACAGTCACGGATTCGGCGACGGCGTGGGGCGTGCGCGCGAGCCGGACGGTTCAGGACAGCAACACCTTGAAGGTCTCGCTGGTGGCCGCTCCGGCGACGGCGGACACGAGGCTGCCCAGGAGAATTCCCATCAGGGTCAGTCGCTCACGGCGGTTCAGCGGGCGTCGGGGCATGGCAGGTCTCCCGTCTCGGCAGATCCGGCCGGCGAGTGACCGGCCACGACCTACTTTCGCGGACATGAAAGGGCCGTGGACGAGTTGAGACGAGAAGGCGACGATCACACGGCGGGACCGCGCACCAGCGGCGTCTGCCCGGCGAGGATGGTGAACTACCCTGCCCCGACAGGGAGATACCCCAGGTGGGGTCGAGGCCCGCTCCCCCAGCCGTGATGCCGTGGAGTGCGTATGTCCGGGGCCTTCGTGCGGGCCCGCCGGCCGAGCACGGGCGTCGGCTGGATTCCCACGTCTTCGTCGGCGACGGAGCCGAGGTGGGGCTCGTGCTCGGGCTGCCGTCCGGGGGCGACAACGGGGTGGTGACCGCGCTCGCCGCAGGCCTGGGGGCGCGTTGGCGGGCGGACTCGGGGCCCGCATTGCCACGACCTCGGCCGCGGTCGGTCGTGGTGACCTGCTGGTCACTGCTACGCGGCGCCCCGCCGACGCTTATTGCCGCACGGCCATCCGGCCAGGAGGAGGAACCCTGAGTGTCAGGCGCCCTCCGTGCCGGACGGCCTGTGCAACAGCCCCCGTTCCATCGCCACCACCACCGCCCTCGTGCGGTCGTTGACGTCGAGCTTGGCGAACAGCCGGAGCAGATGTGTCTTCACCGTGGCCTCGGCGATGACGAGGCGGCGGCCGATCTCGGCGTTGGTCAGGCCGTCCGCGACCGCGTTCAGGACGTCGGCCTCCCGGGCGGTGAGCGGGATCTGGGCGGGCTGGCGCATGCGGGCGACCAGCCGTTCGGCCACCCGGGGCGCCAGCACCGTCTCCCCGCGCGCCGCCGCGTGGATCGCGTCGGCCAGTTGCTCACGGGTGGTGTCCTTGAGGAGGTAGCCGATCGCCCCGGCCTCGACCGCGCGCTCGATCTCCGCGTCGGTGTCGTACGTCGTCAGGATCAGCACCCGGGTGCGGGGGAAGCGCCGCACGATCTCGGTGGTCGTGGCCACTCCGTCCAGCACCGGCATCCGCAGGTCGACCAGGGCGACATCGGGATCGTGGCGCTCGACGAGGCCCAGGGCCGCGCGGCCGTCGCCCGCCTCGCCGACGATCTCGATGCCGGTCTCGGAGGCGAGGAGGGCCACCACCCCGGCCCGCATGACGGTGTGGTCGTCCACCACGATGACGCGGAGCGGTCCTGAGGTCACTCGGACACCCCCACTGGTATCAGCGCCAGCACCCGCGTCCCGTCGCCCAGCGAACTCGTCACCGTCAGTCTCCCGCCCAGCTCCGCCAGCCGTTTGCGCATGCCGTCCAGGCCGAAGCCCGACGACGACTCCACGACGAACCCGGTCCCGTCGTCGGTGATTTCCAGCTCCACGCCGTACGGCTGCCGGGCCAGGACCACACCGACCGTCGAGGCGCGGGCGTGCTTGCGCACGTTGGCCAGGGACTCCTGGGTGCAGCGCAGCAGCGCGATCCGGGTCTGCTGGTCGCACTCCAGGTCCGCCAGGTCGGCGTCGACGGTGAGGCCGGTGTCCTCCGCGAAACGGTCAAGGGTCCGGCGGAGGGTCTGCGCCACCGAACCGGCGGCCGCCTGGCCGGGGCGCTGGGGTGAGCCGACCAGTTCCCGGGCCTCGGCGAGGTTCTCCCGGGCCGTCGACTCGATCGACCGCAACTGCTGGGCACTGCGCGCCGGGTCGGAGTCGAGTCCCGCCCGGGCCGCCTCGGCGAGCACGATGATCGAGGCGAAGCCCTGGGCGAGGGTGTCGTGGATCTCCCGCGCCATCCGCTCCCGTTCGTCCGCCGCGCCCTGCCGCTGGTGCGCCTCGGACAACTCGGCCTGAGCCTGCTCCAGTTCGGTGATCAGCCGGGCCCGTTCGGCGCTCTGCCCGACCACCGAATGCGCCCACAGCCCGATCAGCACCCCCACGGCGACGACGATCAGCGTGGACACGAGCGTCACGGTGAAGAACTCCACCGACCAGCCCTGCCGCAGCACGCTCCCGGCCGCGGTGGCGGCCGTGGCGAGCCCCAGGAACGCCATCGAGGCCCTCGGCGTCCGCCCGAACAGCCAGTAGTGCGGCAGCGTCACCATGAACAGCGCCGCGTAGTTGCCCCGCAGATACGCCAGCCCGCCCAGGGCGACCACCAGCACCGACAGATAGACGTGCGGCCGTACGACGGGATTGGACGGGAAGCGGTCCAGGACCGCGTACGACAGCACGACCCCGCCCAGCAGCGCCAGCGCCGCGTACTTGCTCCCGCCGGGCCGGTCGATGGCGACCAGCCCGACGGCCATCACGGCGAACAGCAGCCAGCACACCGTGTTCCAGCGGCGCAGCGACGTGGCCCAGAAGGCGTCGGGGGTGGACCCGGCGAGAGCGGTCATACCGATCAACGTACGTCGACCGCCGGGCGGGAGGCCGACCTTTTCTCCGGAGCGGCCGTCGCCCGGCGCCCCGGCCGCGAGGGCCACCAACTCGACTCCCCCAGCAGCAGCATGGCCGCAGGCAGCACCATGACCCGGACCACGAACGCGTCGATCAGCACGGCCGCCGCCAGGACGAAGCCCATCTGCTTCATCTCGATGATGTGCAGGAAGACGAAGCTCGCGAACACGGTCGTCATCACCACCGCCGCGCTGGTCACCACGCTCGCCGAGGAACGGATCCCGTCCAGCACGGCCTGCCGCGTGGGCACGCCCGAGAGCACCGCCTCCCGGATCCGGCTCACCACGAACACCTGGTAGTCCATCGACAGACCGAAGAGGATCACGAAGAGGAACAGCGGCACGCGCGACCCGATCGACCCGGTGGACCGGAAGTCCAGCAGCCCCTCGGCCCACGTCCCCTGGAAGACCAGCACGAGCAGCCCGAGCGCCGCAGCGGCGGACAGCAGGTTCAGGCCGACGCCGAGCAGTCCGAGCACCACCGAACGGAAGGCGTACACGGTCATCGCGAACGTCACCAGCAGCAACGCGCCCAGCACCAAGGGCAGTTTGCCGTTCTGGTGGGCGGGATAGTCGGCGTAGCGGGCGACGTCCCCGGACACGCCGTACTCGGCGCCGGTGATGCGGCCGACGGTCGCGGGCAGGAAGTCGTCCCGGAGCCGGTCCAGGGAGTCGTACGCCTCGTCGGAGTTGCCGAGGTACGGCACCTTCAGTTCGAGGGTGCTGGTGCGCCCGTCGGCGGAGGACCGGATGCGCGAGGCATCGGTGAACAGCGGATCGGCCGCGGCCCGCCGGGCCACCTCCCGCAGGGCGCCGCCGACCTCCGGCGACCGCGAGGCCTCGGCACGCACGACGACCTGGTGGGTCACCCGCTGCTGAGGGAACGCCTGGTTGAGCCGGTCGTAGACCCGCATCGCGGGGATGTCGCGGGAGTGCGTGTCCCGGCTCATCTCCGTGATCTTCAGTCCGGCCAGCGGGACCACGAGGGCGAGGAGCGCGACGACCGAGACGCACAGGGTGGCGAGGGGGTGCCGGGCGGCGGGCCGCAGCAGAGCACTCCACACCCGGCCGCCACCGGTGCCGCCTCGTACCCGCCGCGCCGGCTTTCCGCGCTCCGCCCGCCGCAGCGCCCGGCGTTCCGCCCGCCGCCCCAGCTTGACGAGCAGCGCGGGCAGGGCCGTCAGCGAACTGGCCACCGCGACCAGGACGACCACGATGGTGCCGGTCGCGAGGGAGGAGAAGATCACGTCGGAGGCCAGGTACAGCGTCGCCGTCGAGGCGACCACCGCGAGCCCGGAGACCACGACGGCCCGGCCCGAGGTCGCGGCGGCCAGCTCCACCAGCGCCTCGGAGGAGAGCCGCCCGCCGGAGCGGGCCCGTTCCTCCCGTTCGCGCTTGAGGTAGAACAGCGTGTAGTCGACGCCGACCGCGAGGCCGATCATCAGGATGACGTTCGTGCCGACCCCGGCGTCGGGCGACACGTGCGAGACGCCCATGGACAGCCCGACCGCCGCCGCGATCGACGTCAGCGCCAGCAGCAACGGCACCCCGGCCATGGTCACCGACCCGAACACCACCATCAGCGTGAGCAGGGTGACCGGAAGGGTGATCGCCTCGGACAGGGCCAGGTCGTCGCTGCGCTGCTGGTCGACCCCCTTGCTGACGGAGGGACTTCCGGTCTCCTCCAGCAGCACCCCGGGGTGGCTCTTCTGCACCGCCGAGGTCTGCGCCACGAGCGCGTCGACCTTGTCCTTCGCGTCCCGCTCCTCGCCCTTCAGTGCCACCTCGACCATGAGGATGCGCCGGTCCTCGGACAGCAACGGGTCGGCCACACCGGCCACTTCGGGCAGGCGCCGCATCCGCTCGGTCAGATCGTCCGCGGCGGCCCGGGCGGCGCCCTCGTCGAGGGCACCGCCCGAACGGGAGGAGATCAGCACCTGCTCGGCGGCCCTGCGCTCCAGATGCGCCTCGGCCGCCAGGGCCTCGGCGCGGCCGGCCTCGCCGACCCGGTAGTCCGCCGTCTTGGCACTGTTCGTGCCGACGGCACTGCCGACCCCCAGGCACAGCGCCACGAACACCAGCCAGCCGACGATCGCCCGCCAGGGGTGCCGCGCACTCCAGCGCGCCACGCGCACAGATAATGAGTTCATGCCCAAAATGCTGGCTGAGCTGGGCAGTTGACGGACAGAGGTACTCGGTTGAACCTGCCGTCCACCGGCCGGTGGACCCGGGCCCTGGGGATAACCCCACCCGCTCCTCGATCAGCTCGGCGTCAGGACGACGGCCTGGCCGCCCGCCGGCGCCATGGCCACGTCGAGCGTGTCGGCGGCGGTGACGGTCCGGGTGCTGACCACGACCGGGGTCCGGAACGGGCTGGTGCCCGGGGTGCCGTCGGCGTAGACCGTCGCCGTGTAGGTGCCGCTGCCGAGGAAGGACAGGGGCAGGGACAGCGTCCTGGACGACTCGTTGGTCATCGCACCCAGGTACCAGGTGGCGCCGCCCCGGCGGGCGACCGCGATGTACTCGCCGATCGAGCCGGCCAGGGTGCGGCTCTCGTCCCAGGTCACGGGGATCGCGTTGAACCAGGGAAGGCCGGGCCAGCTCGCCGGGTTGGCGTACTTGGACGGCTTGTCGTACCAGAAGAGGAAGTTGAGGGGCTGGTAGTAGATCGCGGCCATCGCCATCTGGTGCGCGTTGGTCGTCTTGTTGCGCGACTGGCCGTAGCAGATCGTGTAGTCCATCGGGCCGCCGATGTTGCGCGCGAACAGCAGGGTCACGTTGTGCGTGGCGGTCGGGAACTGCTCGTTGCCGCGTACGCCCTCCAGGCTGATCCAGTTCGGCTACGTCCGCTCGTAGCCGAACGGCCGGACGTCGTCGTGCATGTCGATCAGCAGCTCGTACTTGGCGGCCGTCTTCGCCCAGTCGATGATCTGGTTCGTCATCGACTGGGTGCCGTCGTTGATGAAGCCGAGCTTGATGCCCTGCACGCCCCAGCTCTTGTAGAGGGCGAAGAGGGAGTCCGCGTCGGTCAGCGCGAGCCGGTTGACGTAGAGGAAGAGGCCGATGCCCTTGCTCGTGGCGTACGAGATGACCGACGGCAGGTCGATGGCGGCGATGGGCTTGGTCGCGTCGGTGGTGGTGAACTCCGGGCCGTACCAGC
This sequence comes from Streptomyces swartbergensis, assembly GCF_002148965.1. Lineage (GTDB taxonomy): Bacteria > Actinomycetota > Actinomycetes > Streptomycetales > Streptomycetaceae > Streptomyces > Streptomyces swartbergensis. The sequence goes on from NZ_NGFN01000175.1 coordinate 10,678, forward strand.
CGGCGTCGTACTCGATGTACTCGATCCCCCGGGCCACGGCGAAGTCGACGCCCGCCAGCCCGGCGGCGGTGGAGAGCTCGCAGCGGAAGACCTTGCCCGGCTTGATCCAGGAGGTGTCGGGGAGGGCGTTCGGCGGGGCCAGGTTGAGCACCAGCTCGGCGTTGTCGACGAGTTCGGCGTGGGTGGCCCCGATCACCACCGCGCGCCAGGGCGTGGCGAAGGGCGTGGTGACGGTGGAGGCCGTCTCCACCGGGCCGGTGCCGCGGGCGGTGTGCTCCATCAGGAAGGCGGAGAGGGTGTGGGGCTCGCCGGCGACCGAACCGAGCATCAGCCGCGGGTAGTCGATGCGCGAGGACTCGCAGACGCAGGCGATGAGCCCGCTCGTGAGGGTGGCGGTGAGGGGGAGGTCGGTGAGCGGGCCGTTGTCGGTGCCGGCCGTGCCGGTGACGGGTATGGAGCCCGGCGCGACCGGCTCGTAGGCGTTCTCGTCGCGGGCGCTGTAGACGGTGGTGCCGTCGGGGAAGACGAACGTCGTCAGCTCGTCGGCGACGGTGGCGGTGCCCTCGTCGAGCAGGAGGTAGCGCAGGGCGACGCCGGTCTTGTACGCGCGGACCTGGACGCCGAAGCGGATGCCCGAGGCCCGGTCCTCCAGGTCCCAGCGCTGCTCCTGGTAGTGGTCGGTGACGGTCGCGTTGCGGCCGTGGACCGGGGTCCAGGTGGTGCGGTGGGTGCCGTACCGCTTTCCGGTCACCCTGACGTCACCGCCGAGGACGGTGCCGTCGCCGAGCCTGAGGCCCAGGGCCGAGGTGCCGATCACCGTCCGGGCGTCGCGGCGGGCGGACCAGCGCAGCGCGCCGTCCACCAGGGACAGGGTGATGGAGGTGCCGCCCATGCGCGCGGTGACGCTCTCCGCGCGGCCCGGCGGGTCGTCCGCAGCGCGGGCCGGGCCGGCCGTGGCGATCCCGGCCGCGGCCAGCCCGGCGGTGACGGCGGCGCCTTTGAGCACGACCCGGCGTGAGGCGGCCGTCGGGTGACCGGCCGTTCCGACCGCGGCGGGCTCTTCCCGTTCTCCCGAAGCTCTCATGGTGAGGGACCTTCCCCAGTCGTGGGCAGTAAGCGGTAGTAACCGTTTTCTACGAGTGGCGAGTGCAGTTGTACGTGCCTGTGCAAGGTGGGGTCAAGAGGGAGGAACCGCGGGAACCGCTTCGGGATACGCGAGCACCCCGGGTGCCGGGCCTGATGCGGCCCGGCCCCCGGGGTGCCGTGGTGCAGTCGGTCGGTCAGCGCAGGGAGCCGAGGCGGTCCAGTCGGTCAGCGCAGGGTGCCGAGGCGGTCCAGGCGCTCGTTCACACCGTTGCGGAGCTCGCCGAGGGTCGTGCCCGGCGGGGCCACCTTCGGCGTGGCGGACGGCGGCTGGGTCTCGTCCGCGCAGGTCGTGCCACGCGCCGGGACCTTCAGGTCCACCAGGTAGCTCGTGACGGCGTCCGTCGCGCAGGCGCTGCGCCCGAAGGCGGTGTGGCCCTCGGCCTTGAAGGTGAGCAGCCGGCCGTTGTCGAGCTGCCGGGACAGGGCCACCGCGTCCCGGTACGGGGTGTCCGGGTCGCCGGTCGTGCCGAGCACGAGGATCGGCGCGGAGCCCTTCGCCCGGAAGGAACCGCCGTAGCGGCTGGGCTTCTCGCCGGACCACTGGACGCAGGTGGTGGCGTGCTGGTGGTCGTAGGTCGGCGGGCCGTACGCCATGGCCGGGCCCAGCAGCGGCGCCAGCTCGGCGTTCCTGGTGACCTGCCGCTTCAGCAGGGCCGGGTCACGCGGGTAGTCCTTGTCGACGCACTCGACGGCCACGTTCGGGTTGAGGAAGTCATAGCTGGCCGGGGACGGCGGCCGCAGCAGGAACGAGGTGTTGTCGCGCTGCTGCGCCTTGCGCAGGGCCCCGCCGAGGGAGGGCCAGATGACCTTGCCCTCGTTGATGTTGAACATCAGGCGGTAGACGAGGGTGTAGCCGTTCGCCTGCCCGCCGTTCGCGGTCGGCACGGGGTTGGCGTCGAGGTCGGCCTTGAGCTTCTCGAACGCGCCCCGGGGGTCGCCGTCACCGAACCCGCACGTGTCCTGGTCCGCCTTGCACCAGTCGAGGAAGCGGCTCATCGCGCCGTCCAGGGCCAGGTACTGCGGCCGGTCGTAGGCGTAGGGCCGGTTCGCGTAGCGCTCGGGGTCGTAGGCGCCGTCCAGCGCGAGCGCACGCACCCGCTCGGGGAACAGGGCGGCGTAGACCGTGCCGATGTAACTGCCGAACGACCGCCCGTAGTACGTCAGTTGATTCTCACCGAGGGCCTGACGCAGCAGGTCGATGTCGCGGGCGACGTACTCGGTGCCCACGTACGGCACCAGATCGCCCGCGTTGTCCAGGCAGGCCTGGCCGAACGCGGCGGCCTGGCGCACGGCGGGCTCGTAGGCGTCCGGGCCGGGGACGCCCTTGGCGGCTCTGATGGCCTGGGTGTACGTCGGGTCGTCCCAGCACGTGACCGCAGAACTGCGCCCGACGCCGCGGACGTCGTACCCGAAGACGTCGAAGGAGTCACGCATCGCGGCGGGCAGGCCGGCGTAGTTGTTGCGGACGAAGTCCACGCCGGAGTTGCCGGGCCCGCCGGGCTGGAGGAAGAGGGTGCCCTTCTTCTTGGCCTGGTCCGGGGCCTTCTTGCGGATGACCGCCAGGGTGATGGTCCTGCCCTGCGGGTCGCGGTAGTCCAACGGCACGTCGGCGTTCGCGCACTCGAAGCCGCCCTGGCAGTCGGACCAGGACAGGGACGGCACGGGCGGCTGCCCGGCGCTCCCGTCGGGCTGGGCGGCTATCGCCTGGGCGGCGGTTCCGGCGAGAGCGAAGGAGACGGCGGCGGCGAGGGCGATCCTCAGACGCGGGAGGCGTCTGCGCACGCGGGTGCCGGACCGTCTCGGTCCATGAGCTTGCTCGTTCACTGTGGTGTTTCCCCCTCGGGTGCGACGCATGAGCCGTCGGGCACCCTGTGGTGTGGCTGGGTCGTTGAAGTTTCTAGCTCACTCGGAGGTGGGAGGGGAAGGAGGTCGGTCTTGTGGGCCTACTTCCACGCGATCTCTCCGATACCCGCCGGTAGTTGCCGTGCCGTTCACTTTCGGAACGGTGGAGAGTAGGCGGTGGCGATGCGGGGTGCCTCGGCCGATCGGCCGATCCGCGGGGGCCGGGTCGCTGCCTAGGATCCGCTGCGTAGCCTGAGGCCATATTCGGCCAAGGCCATGGTCCGGCCGACCAGTTCACCCCAGCGAATCCCTCCCCCCACCGAAGGACAACCGACGTGTCGTCGAAGTACAGTCGTATCAGAGTCGCCCTCCTTGCCGCCGTCGTCGCCGTCACCGGCCTGGCCACGGCGGGACCCGCCCTCGCGGCCACGCCGGCGGTCACTCCCGCGGTGACCGTGACGTCTTCCCAGGCGCAGGACGCCGCCATACCCACCGACTTCGTGAACCTGCCCACGAGCCCCCTGCGGGCCGATGCCCCCCAGGAGTTCACCGTCACCTATCGCAACACCACGCCGGCACCCACGACCGTCGCCCCCCAACTCCTGGTGACGTCCCCGGACATCGGGCCGTTCCTGGCACCGTCGGACATCAAGGTCGAACGGCGCACGGGGCATGGCTGCTGGGTGGCCGTGCCGCTGGGCAGCCAGACGGGGACGTTGTTCACGGACCTTGTGGGCGCGGAGCGGGTGCTGGGGGCGGGGGAGACGCTCGCGGAGCGGTACCGGGTGACCGTCCTTGATCCGGAGGCCGGGGGGACGGTGGAGCCGCGGGTGGCGTTGTACGGCTGACCTCGCGCTGCAGGATCAGTGCAGGGCGTCGATGGCCCGGACGATCAATGTCCGGGCCTTCGCTCCGTACACGGCGTCACCACGGAGTTGCTCGAAGGCGCGAAGGTACATGGTGACCTCAGCGGGCTGGGCGATCTTCAATCTGGCCGAGACGAGTTCGACGGACACCAGCCGGTCGTCGTAGACGTGGAAGGTCTCGCGCGGCCACTGGGCCCGGTCGGGCGCGGACATGGGGATGATGCCGAGGGACACCTGGGGCAATGCTCCCGCAGTGAGCAGGTATCCCAGTTGTGCCGCCATCTCGTCGGTGCCGCAGACCCGGTGCCGTAGGGCGTCCTCCTCGATGACGAACACGAAGCGGTGCCCCGGCTCGTGGATGACACGGGAACGCTCGACGCGGGCGCGTGCGGCTTCGGCACTGTCGTCAACGGGGACATCCCGGAAGCGGGCGCTGATCCCGAGGATCCCTGCGGCGTATCCCTCGGTCTGGAGCAGGCCGGGCACCAGCGTCGAGGAGTAGACCCGGAACAGCTCCGTGTCCTGGAAGAGCCGGGGCTCGCTGCCCTGCAAGGCCTTGAGCCCGGCGCGTACTTGGGTCCGCCACTCGGTGTACATGGACTCGGCGTGGAGGGACTGGCCGATGAGGCTCTCGGCCTGGTCGACAGCGTCGCACGCCGTGCACCACTTTCGGATGTCTGTGACGGTGGGCGCCGTGCGCGCGTTTTCGATCCGAGAGGTCTTGGCGTGATGCCAGTTGCACCGAACAGCCAGCTCAGTGACCGTCAGCCCTGCCGTCTTGCGCAGGTCGCGCAGCCGCCGGGCGACTACCTCGCGCGCGGCCTGGGCGGACGACGAGGGAGAGATGGGCATGAGCTGGCCTGTCCGGTGGGTTGCTGTGTCAGTGGATCTCGTACTGGTCGTGCGGGACGGCGCGTGACCACACGGACTCGAAGGCCCCGGCACACAGCTTCAAGGCCCCCGGATCCTCGGAGACCTCTCCGCCGGCGGATACGCCGTCGCCGGTGAAGTGGTTCCAATAGATCGTGCGGTCGTCGAACAGCCAGAAGTCGTTGCCCGGCAGCGCGAGTTCGGAGGCCCGGCGCCGAGGGAGCCAGCGCACGAGCTCACCCGCGGCGACGTTGGTGAAGGTGAAGCTGTGCAGGAACCGGGTGTACTCGCTGACCGGTTCCGACACGATCCGAGCCCGGCGGATCACGACGCCGCGCGCGACCGTCTCCTCGACCAGGCCGAGCCAGGGCCGCCACCAGGAGGCTCGATCGGCAGGATCGTGCCGGTGTCCACGGCGCCACTCGGCGAACGGTCCGGACTCGTAGTCGACGGCGTACGCATCCCGCATCTCGAGGTGGACGGCGGAACGGGTGGCACCGGCGAGCAGGTCAGTGAACGCGGGCGGCGGCACGCTCGGCGACATCGCACGCCTCCCTGATCATCGGCACCATCCTGGCGGGGATACGGACCACGGCCTCATTCTCGGGAATGCCGACCGCGTGGCCTGGCAATTCGAACGCGGCTACCTCCGCTTCGAGTTCAGGCGATGGCTTCCATCCCTGGAAGACGAGTTCTTGCCTTTCCTCGTCAACCCAGACGGTAGGTGATTCGTGATCTCCGGTGTTCGGGTCGATACCGATGAACAGTAGCGGCACGGCTGCCTCCGTCTCTGAGATGTGCAGAGCGGTGCAACACGATGAACACTGGCCCAGACCGCGGTCAAGGCACATGGGCACCCATCATTCGAAGGAGTGAGCTGTGCTGCACAGATATGCACAGTCCTAGAGGAGCGGTACATCGCCCTCCTAGCGTCTGGCGGTACGAAAGCCCTGGGAGGTGGAGCCCGGGGCGTGGCCCACGCTGTGAGGAGCATCGACACCATGGGCGCTACCACCCCGACGACGGGTGCCGAGGATCCGCCGGACCTCGCCACATTGCGCGAGACGGCGCAGCTGGTTCTGGGCCCGAACTCCGGACCCGACGCCCTTCCGCCCGATGAGGAGGTGGACACACTCATCGCCACGTTGCGCGGCCATCTCCAACTGCTGATGCCCGAGGTCGAGCAGGCAGCCGGGTGGCTGCCGAACAACAGCCCGACCCGCTATGGCGCCTTGGTCTGCGTCGGAGAAGCGCGCCGCAGGCTCCGCGCATCCCAACCGAGCTTCGGCTGGCTGGGCGGCAGCGTGATGTACGCCCGTAGGCTCGCCCGCATCCTGGGCACTCTCTGCGACCACTACGAGATCGTCAGCGCGGGAGTGGCCGAGACGCCCGAACAAACCGCGTTCGTGCACTGGGCGGACCACTGTGTGACGTGCCCGACCTGCCGGGCCATGGACGACGAGGGCGTGAACCTCGGCCTTGCCTGCGAGACCCACGATCGGCTGCACGACCAGTACCGGGAAGCTCGGTCTCGGGGTCGGGCTCGTGTCGGACACCGACTCCCTGTGGAGGCACCGGCGTGATCAACAACGAGACCGAGATCGTGACGACCGACACCGACACCGAATCCGACGACGCCGAGTTCCAGGATCTGTGCGAGCAACTGGTGCGCACTGCCACATCACCCCTCGACCGGGCAGCCGTCCGGGCGCTGGTCGAGGAGCGGACGATCCTGAAGGCGACCGCCGTACGGTACGCCCTCATCGTCGACACGGATCACGGTCCGACGGCCCACTTCGAGGGGCTGTCGGGGCGCCAGTACACGCTCGGACTCGACGAGGGGCAGCGTTCGTTCCTCGGCCTTGTCCTGTCGATGGTGGGCATCGGGCTCACCACCATCGCTGCCGTGCAGGACCTCGACGAACGCCGCCTGCCGATCATCCTGCGGGCGTTCCTGCGGCTCGCGGGCAACGACACGATCGCTGTCGGCACACGTATGTAGCCCCCTCAGGAC
>NZ_NGFN01000176.1 GCF_002148965.1 Streptomyces swartbergensis
GCGGCGTCGGCGGCGGGTGCGGATCTGGGCGTTCGGGGTCGCCGGTGTCGTCGTCGCGGCCGGCGGGGCCGGATGGGCCGTGTACGCGAAGCTCAGCGGGAACATCACGCCCGACGAGGCCGCCGCCGCCGAGCTCGCGCGGTACGAGAAGGAGCGGCCCACCTCGCTGGTCAAGGACGCGCGGAACATCCTGCTGATCGGGTCGGACTCGCGGGAGGGCGACGACAACGCGCGCTACGGGCGTGACTCCGGGTCCGAGCGGTCGGACACCACGATCCTGCTGCACCTGTCCGCGGGCCGGGACAGCGCCACCGCCGTCTCCCTGCCCCGGGACCTGATGGTGGACCTGCCGGGCTGCCGACGCCCGGACGGGTCGCGCAGCGCCCCGCGGTTCACCATGTTCAACCAGGCCTTCCAGGTGGGCGGTTCCGCCTGCACCATCCGGACCGTCGAGAAGCTCACCGACATCCGCGTCGATCATCACGTCGTCGTCGACTTCCACGGCTTCAAGGAGATGGTCGACGCCGTCGACGGCGTGGAGGTGTGCCTGCGGGAGCCGATCGACGACCGGGCCGCCAAGCTGCGGCTCCCCGCCGGACGGGTGACCCTCGACGGCGAGCAGGCGCTCGGCTACGTCCGCGCCCGCAAGACGCTCGGCGACGGCAGCGACACGGAACGCATGGAGCGTCAGCAAAGGTTTCTCGGGGCACTCGTCAACAAGGTGCGCAGCAATGATGTCCTGCTGAATCCGGCGAAGCTGTATCCCGTGCTGGACGCCGCCACGTCATCTCTCACAACCGACCCGGGTCTGGCCAGTCTTCGCGGTATGTACGAACTCGTGCGCGGGCTGCGCGACATCCCCATGGAACGTGTGCAATTTCTGACCGTTCCACGGGAGTCGTACGCGTACGACGCCAATCGAGACCAACTCGTGGAACCTCAGGCGGAGAGGCTGTTCGAGCGGCTGCGTACGGACACACCCGTGGCGGTGGCCGGGGACGTTCCGCACGGTTCCGCCCCGCGGAGGCCTACCGATTCGCGTGACGGATCGTACGGGGATTCGTATCCGGGGCGGTTTACGAAGCCCGTCGTCACCGTTTCTCCTCCACCGACGTTCCGGGGGAACACGGCAGCCGAGGACACCTGTGAGTAAAGCGGGCACCAAGGCAACTCCAAGGTAATGAACTCTTCACCTGGGAAATGGGCGAATTGCCCAGGTGTAGGGACGTGGAATTTGTCACCGTCGTCGTTCGGCACTGAACTGGGCGGTTAGTGTGAGCGATCCGGTGCGCCCGGCTCTGAGGACGGTCCTGAGGTCGCGCACTGTGTGACCGAGACCGAGCGCCTTGGAGGGGAAGGCGCCGCGTGCCCCGACGGAGGAAACAGGCAACCGTGGACGCGCAAGGCCGTGGGCGGGCGGACGATGTCGATCCCGCAGACCAGTGGGTGCTCAATCCGAACACCGGCGAATACGAACTGCGACTGCCCCCTTCCCCACCGCAGTCGGGCGTCCCCAGCCCCCGCAGGCCACCGGCCACCGACGCGGGCCCGCCGGCGCGCGGCCGTTCGGAGGCGCCCGGCAGGCGCCGCCCCGAGACGCCCGGCCGCGCGGTGCCGCCGCCGCGCAGGCGCCGCGGGGCGCCGGAGGAGCCGCTGCCGGGGCGGCGCGGCCGGCGGCCGGCCAAGAAGGCCGCGAAGGGGAAGAAGGTCCTGCTGTGGACCGGCGGCGCGATGGCGTTCGTGCTGGTCGCCGGAGCGGGCGCCGGGTACTTCTACATCGAGCACCTGAACGACAACATCGCGTCCGTCTCCGACGACGGCGCGAGCACCGGTGGCTTCCAGAAGGACAAGGCCATCAACATCCTGCTGATCGGCACCGACAAGCGCACCGGCAAGGGCAACGAGAGCTACGGCGACTCGGGAAGCGTCGGGCACGCCGACACCACGATCCTGCTGCACGTCTCCAAGGACCGCTCGAACGCGACCGCGCTGAGCATCCCGCGTGACCTCATCGTCGACGTGCCGGACTGCCCGACCACGCAGGAGGACGGGTCGCAGAAGATCATCCCTGGCACGCAGCAGGTCCGCTTCAACACCAGCCTCGGCCAGGACGGCCGTACCCCCAGCTGCACCATGCGGACCGTGACCGAGCTCACCGGGGTCAAGCCGGACAACTTCATGGTCGCCGACTTCAACGCGGTCAAGACGCTGACCAGCGCGGTCGGCGGGGTCGAGGTCTGTCTGGGCAAGGACATCGACGACCCGGACTCGCACCTGAAGCTGTCGAAGGGCACGCACACGATCGCGGGCGAGCAGGCGCTGGCGTTCGTGCGCACCCGGCACGCCGTGGGCTTCGGTGGCGACCTGAGCCGGATCGGGCTCCAGCAGCAGTTCCTGAGCGCGCTGATGCGCAAGCTGAAGTCCAACGACACGCTCACCAGCCCCTCGAAGATGCTCGATCTGGCCGAGGCGGGCACGAAGGCCCTGACCGTCGACTCGCAGCTGGACAGCATCGGCAAGCTCAAGGACCTCGGTCTGGAGCTGGGCAAGCTCGACACCAAGAACCTGACGTTCACCACGACCCCGGTGATCGACAACCCGGCGGAGAAGGTCAAGAGCACGGTCGTCCTGAACGAGTCGACGGCCCCGCAGGTCTTCGACATGATCAAGAACGACGTCTCCTTCACCGCCGTCAAGGAGCAGAAGAAGAAGGAGGCGGCCGCGGTGGCCGCCCGGCTGAAGGGCAGCAAGGCCCCGGCCTCCGAGGTTCGGGTGCGGATCCTCAACGGCGGTGCCGACCCCGGCAGCGCCCAGGAGACGCTCAGCTGGCTCCAGGTCGAGGAGGGCGTGACCAAGTCCGAGAACGCCGGCAACGCGCCCGCGGCGCTGGCGAAGACCACGCTTGAGTACGCCCCCGACCAGGCCGACCAGGCCCGCCGCCTGGCGGACATCATGGGGCTGTCGGGGTCGGCGATGAAACCGGGCGAGAGCGTGGAGAACGCCCAGGGGCTGCCCGCGATGACCCTGACCCTCGGCAAGGACTTCAAGGGTGCGGGTGCCTCCCTCACCGCTCCGTCGAAGGCGCCGGAGGGTGTCCAGAAGTCCACGGCGGACAAGGTCGAGTGCGCCCAGTGACCTGACGGGCCCGCCGTACGTCTCACAGGGCGTACGGCAGGCCTTGTCCGGTGACACGGGGGTTGTTCCTGCTGCCGCTTGGCTGAGCGTAAGCGCGTATTGGTGAGGGTGGGTGAGTGCCGGTGCCGGCCACGAGGCGCGCTGACAGTTTTCGGAGTTCGCTGAACGGGGGTTTGCATATCGAACGCGTGACCTTTGGGGGTCGGGCTCGTTGTCGCCCCCGCGTACCCGGATCACGATCACGAGTCGTGTTGCCCGGACGCGGAGCGAAAGCGGGCGACCAGCGTGCCCAACACCGTTCGGAGCACGCGGCTGAGCAACAGTCCTGGCAACAGGCCTCACTCCCACTCAGTCTCTAGGAACGGTGGGGAAGAGCAGATGGCACAGAGCAGCAGTGTGTACGGGGAGGGGACGAAGCCGGGCGCCGTCCCGGGCGAGCCGGTCCCCGGCAGACCCGCCGGGCCGGGCGACGGCGGCGGCCCGGGAGGCCGCCGGCCCGGTCGCGGGCGCCGCGTCCTGCGCTGGTCGGCCACGTCGCTGTCGGTGCTGATCCTGGCGACCGCCGGCGCCGGCTACCTCTACTACGAGCACCTGAACGGCAACATCGAGAAGGGCCGGCGCAGCAGCGGCGACTCCAAGGCGCGCAAGTCCGCCCCGAACGCGGCCGGGCAGACGCCCCTGAACATCCTGCTGGTCGGCTCCGACAGCCGTGACTCCGACGAGAACGTGAAGCTGGGCGGCGCCCGGAAGGACCGCGGCAATCCGCCGCTGGGCGACGTGCAGATGCTCATCCACCTGGCCGCGGACCGCAAGAGCGCCGCCGTGGTGAGCATCCCGCGCGACACCCGGGTCGACATACCGAAGTGCACCGATCCGAGGACAGGGCGAACGTACCCGCCGGTCAACACGATCATCAACGCCTCACTGGCCCGTGGCGGAGCGGGCTGCACGCTCGCGACCTGGGAGAACCTCACCGGCGTCTACATCGACCACTGGATGACGATCGACTTCGCGGGCGTGGTGAAGATGGCGGACGCCATCGGCGGGGTGGAGGTGTGCGTGCGGCAGAACGTGTGGGACCGCCCGCTGCCCGGCGTGCCCGGCGGTTCGGGCCTGAAGCTGACGGCCGGCCGGAACAAGGTCCAGGGCGAGCAGGCTCTCCAGTGGCTGCGCACCCGGCACGCCTGGGGCAGCGACCCGCTGCGGGCCCGGGCGCAGCACATGTACATGAACTCGATGATCCGCACGCTGAAGGCGCAGAACGTCTTCACCGACACCGGCCGGCTGACGGACCTGGCCGAGGCGGCCACCAGGTCGCTGCACGTGTCCGAGGAGCTGGGCACGGTGGAGAAGCTGTACGACCTGGGGACGCAGCTGAAGACGGTCCCGACGGACCGCATCACCATGACGACCCTGCCCACGGCCGAGGACCCGCAGGACCGCAACCACCTGGTCCCGGCCGGCGCCGACGCCGACCGGGTGTGGGACATGATCCGCGACGACGTGCCCTTCGACGGCAAGGGCGGGAAGCCGGGCGCGCGGAAGACGGAGCCCCAGGCCTCCAGGGATCCGGCCGCGGCGGACGACGCGATCGGCGTCCTGGTGCGGAACGCCACACGCTCCAGCACCCTCGGTCCGGTGAGCGGGCGCGCGGGCGCCATCGCGCGGGAGCTCGTGGGCAAGGGCTTCACGAAGGCCGCCGCGGACACCTCGGGCGCGCGGTCCGAGGAGCGGACCGTGGTGCGCTACCCGAGCGCCGAGCTGGCGGGCGACGCGCAGCGTGTCGCCAAGTCGCTGGGCATTCCCGCGAGTTCGGTGCGGCGGTCGACCGATGTCTCCGGCGTCACGGTCGTCGTGGGCGCCGACTGGCGTACGGGTACGGCCTATCCGAAGCAGCCGGCTCCGAAGGCCGGGGACCTGCCCGGCGACGCGGACGCCCTCAACGGCTCGGACGCCGGGCAGTGCATGGACGTGTACGCGCCCTATCGCTGGTAGCGACCGGAGAAGCAACTCGCACACCGGTCGACGGCTTCCTTCCACTTCCTCACAGGGAATTGTGCGGAATTGCCCCCATGCATGGACGCTGAATTTGTCATTCAGCGCACATCGGCGTTCAACTGGGCGGATAGTGTGAGCGATCCAGTGCTTCTGTGATGACAAGTACCCGTGCGCCTTCCGGGGGGAGAAGGCGCCGCGTGCCCCGACGGAGGAAACAGACAACCGTGGACGCGCAACGCCGTGGGCGGGGGGATCAGATCGACCCCGCAGACCAGTGGGTACTCAATCCGAACACCGGCGAATACGAACTGCGACTGACTCCATCCGGAGCGCAGTCGCCGGTATCCACTCCCCCGACCCGGAACACGACTTCCCGGAACGCGACTTCCCGGAACGCCGCTTCCCGTCAGGGCGCCACCCGCACCGACGTTCCGCCCCAGCGCCGGCGGCGCGGCGCGCCCGAGGAGCCGCCGCCCGGGCGGCGCGGCGGGCGGCGGCCGGTGCAGCGGAAGCCGAAGAAGGCGAAGAAGGCGCTGGTGTGGACCGGCGGCACGATGGCGTTCGTGCTGGTCGGGGTCGGCGCGGCCGGCTACTTCTACCTCCAGCACCTGGAGGGCAACGTCACGACGACCGACGTCGGCAGCGCGGGCGCCAGCAACTTCAGCAAGGACGAGGCCTTCAGCATCCTCATCATCGGCACGGACAAGCGCACCGGTGAGGGCAACGAGGGCTACGGCGACAAGGGCAGCTCCGGGCACGCCGACACCACGATCCTGCTGCACGTCGCCAAGGACCGCTCCAACGCGACCGCGCTCAGCATCCCCCGGGACCTGATCGTGAACATCCCCGACTGCCTGACGAAGCTGGAGGACGGCTCGGAGAAGATCGTCCCGGGCCAGCGGGGCGTCCGCTTCAACCGGAGCCTCGGGGAGAGCGGCCGGGACCCGGGCTGCACCATGCTCACGGTGGAGGAGAACACCGGCATCGATGTCGACCACTTCATGATGGCCGACTTCAACGCGGTGAAGACGCTGACGACGGCGGTGGACGGGGTCGACGTCTGTGTGGAGAAGCCGGTCAACGACAAGGAGTCCAAACTCGTCCTGCCCGCGGGCCCGTCGAAGGTCGAGGGCGAGCAGGCCCTCGCGTTCGTCCGTACCCGCAAGAGCTTCGGCAACAGCGGTGACCTGGACCGGATCAAGGTGCAGCAGCAGTTCCTGGGCTCGCTCATGCGCAAGATGTCCTCCGGTGACACCCTCACCAGCCCCTCGAAGCTGCTGAAGCTGGCCGAGGCCGCCACCAAGGCGCTGACCGTGGACGAGGCCATCGGCAGCGTCGGCACGCTCAAGGACATCGCCCTGGAGCTGAAGCAGGTGCCGACGAAGAACATCAGCTTCGCGACGGTGCCGGTGGTGGACAACCCGGCGGAGACGGTGAAGGCGACGGTCGTCCTCGACCAGGCCAAGGCCCCGCAGGTGTTCGACATGATCAAGAACGACGTCTCGTTCACCGAGGTCAAGGAACGGAAGAAGAAGGAGAAGGACGCCCAGGCGGCGCGGCTGAAGGGCACCAAGGCACCGGCCTCCGAGGTCCGGGTCCGGGTCCTCAACGGCGGGGCCGTCACCGGCAGCGCGCAGAAGACCCTCCAGTACCTCCAGGTCGAGGAGGGCGTGACCAAGTCGGAGAACGGCGGGAACGCGCCCGCCGAGCTGGCGAAGACCACGCTCGAGTACGCCCCCGACCAGGCCGACCAGGCCCGCCGCCTCGCCGACATCATGGGGCTGTCCGGGTCGGCGCTGAAGCCCGGCGAGAGCGTGACCAACTCCCAGGGCGTGCCCGCCATGACCCTGACCCTCGGCAAGGACTTCAAGGGCGCCGGCGTGAAGATCAACGCCCCGGTCGACGCGGCGGACGTGGAGAAGTCCACCGCCGACAAGGTGAAGTGCGCGAGTTGACCCGCTGAGGGCAACTGACAGGCCCGTCGTGCGTCTAACAGGGGGCAGGACGGGCCTGTTGCATGCTCGGGGCGGAAGGACCGGGAAGTGACGCAGAGCGGTGTGCGGGAGAACGAATCGCGGCAGGGCGTCCGCCAGGAACCGGGCCCGGGTGAGACCACGTCGGCGACGGGCGACACGCCCAGCGGGCTGAGCGGCGAGGGCCGGCCCAGGCGTACCCGGCGGCTGCTGCGGTGGTCCGCTGCCGTGCTCGCCCTTCTCATACTCGGGACGGCCGGGGCCGGATACCTCTACTACCGGCATCTCAACGGCAACATCAAGAAGGACGCGCTGAACCTCGGCGACAACAAGGTCGCCGCGCCGACGCCGAACGCCGCCGGGCAGACCCCGCTGAACATCCTGCTCATCGGTTCGGACGCGCGGGACAGCAAGGAGAACCAGAAACTCGGCGGCGCCCGTGAGACGTTCGGCGCCGCGCCGCTGGCGGACGTTCAGATGCTGCTGCACCTGTCCGCCGACCGCACCAACATGTCGGTCATCAGCATGCCCCGCGACACGCTCGTGAAGATCCCGAAGTGCACCGACCCGGACGACGGCAAGGTGTACCCGGGGACGCAGGGGCGGACGATGACCAACCAGAGCCTCGGGAACGGCGGTCCGGGCTGCACCGTGGCCACCTGGCAGGAGCTCACCGGCATCCACATCGACCACTTCGTCATGGTCGACTTCGCGGGCGTGGTGTCCATGGCCGACGCCGTCGGCGGTGTCCCGGTGTGCGTCGACGCCAACATCCACTCGCGCACCTCCGACGGCAAGGGCTCGGGCCTGAAACTGGAGAAGGGCACCTCGTACATCCAGGGCGAGCAGGCCCTCCAGTGGCTGCGCACCCGCTACGGCTTCGAGGACGGCAGCGACCTCGCCCGCGCCAAGGCCCAGCACATGTACATGAACGCGATGGTCCGCCAGCTCCGCGAGAACGCCACCCTCAGCAGCCCGAACAAGCTCCGCAGACTGGCCGAGGAGGCCACCCGGGCGCTGACCGTCGACCCCGGCCTGGACACCGTCAAGAAGCTCTACGACCTCAGCGACGAGCTGCGCAAGGTGGAGCCGGAGCGCATCACCATGACCACGATGCCCAACCGGTACGTGGGCGCCCGCGTGGAGCCCACGGAGGACGCCGAGCAGTTGTTCCGGCTGGTGCGGGAGGACATCGCGCTGGACGGCAAGGACAAGGACGGCAAGAAGGCGGCGGAGAAGGCCTCCGCCGACCCGGCCGCGGCCGACGACGAGATCCCCGTCCAGGTCCGCAACGGCACCCGGACCGACACCCTGGCCGCGGCACGCGGGCGCGCGAGCAGGGTGGCCGGACTGCTGACGGAGCAGGGCTTCGCCCAGGCCGTCGCCGACACCAACGGCTCGTGGAGCGAGGAGCGGACCGTCGTCCGCTACCCGAGCGCCGACCTGGAGGGCGACGCCCAGCGGGTCGCCGAGGCCCTGGGAATTCCGCTGAGTTCGGTGAAGCGGTCGACCGATGTCTCCGGCGTCACGCTCGTCGTGGGCGCCGACTGGCGGGAGGGCACGGCCTACAAGGCACCGAAGCGCAACGACAAGACCCCGAAGTCGGCCGACGCGCTCAACGGCGCGGACGACAAGGCCTGCATGCACGTGAACCCCGACTTCACCTGGTGACGGAAACGGGCCCCTCCCGAGGGGAAGGGGCCCGTACGCGCGCGGTGTGCGTCAGCCGGCGGTCGCGTCCGCCTCCGCGTCCGCCCGGACCGCCGGACGCCGGGACGCGATGACCTTCTTCGCCAGCGACCGCGGGCTCGTCAGGAAGCCCCAGCCCCACGACATGTGCATGGTGGCCAGCGCCACGGGGATCTGGAGCCGCGCCTTCAGCGGCAGCCCCTTGCCCGCCGGGACCGAGCCGAGCAGGATCGCCGCGAGATAGCCGCCGGGCACCACGAAACCCCACGGCGTCAGCAGCGCGCCCACCAGGATCCCGGCAGCGATCGCGCACACGGCGGTCGGCGGGGCGAGGTAGCGCAGGTTGATCGAGCCCTCGTGGTACCGGGCGACGACATGCCGCCAGCGGCCGTAGTCCTTGTACTGCTTGGCGAGCGCCTTCACGCTCGGCCGGGGCCGGTACGACACCTTCAGCTCGGGCGAGAACCAGATCAGCCCGCCGGCCTCGCGGATACGGAAGTTCAGCTCCCAGTCCTGGGCGCGGATGAACTCCACGTTGTAACCGCCCTGCTGCTCCAGCGCCTCGCGCCGGAAGACTCCGAGGTAGACGGTCTCGGCCGGGCCCGCCTGTCCGCCCGTGTGGAAGGAGGCGTTGCCGACCCCGATCTTCGAGGTCATCGCGGCGGCGACGGCGTGCTCCCAGTCGTTCTCGCCCTCGGCGTGCATGATGCCGCCGACGTTCTGCGCGCCGGTCTCCTCCAGGAGCCGTACGGCGGTGGCGATGTAGTTGGGCGAGAGCATGCCGTGCCCGTCGACGCGGACGACGATCGGGTGGCGGGAGGCGTTGATCGCCGCGTTCAGGGCGGCCGGCGTACGGCCGGTCGGGTTCGGCACGGTGTGCACGCGCGGGTCTTCGGCCACGAGCTCGGCGGCGATCTCGTCCGTGCGGTCCGTGGACGGACCGAGGGCGATCACGACCTCCATCTCGCCGGCGTACTCCTGCGCGAGGATCGCTTGGACTGCTCCCCGCAGATGCCGTTCCTCGTCGAGGACGGGCATGATCACGGAAACGGCGGGGAGCCGCACGTCGGGATTGGCGTTCATAGGGGGCTCACGTTACCGCGAACGGGGGACACCGGTGCGCGCCGCCGGGGCGATACCGCGGGCCGCAGATCGTATCGGCCTACGGTTTCACTGATCCCACGTACGGCTGTCGTCCGGAGGTGTCTCCTTGCCCACGCCGCCGCGGTCCCCTCGGTCCACCGCCGCCCCGCAGCCCCGCCCGCAGCCTTCCCCCGGGCAGGCCTCGCGCAGGCCCGCGCCGCCCGTACGGCGCCGGAAGCCGCGCTGGGGCATGCGGGTGGTGACCACCCTGTCCGTGGTGGTCCTCGCGTCCGCCGGTATCGGGCACGCGGTGATGGCCAGCCTGGACGCGGACATCGCCCGGGTCGACCCCTTCAAGGACATGAAGAACCGGCCGCAGGCGGGCCACGGCATGAACGTGCTGCTGGTCGGTACCGACGGCCGCGAGAAGATCGGCAAGGAGGAGCGGCGGAAGTACCGGCTGGGCGGGGCGCCCTGCAACTGCACCGACACGATCATGATCGTGCACGTCTCGGAGGACCGGGAGCGGGCGACTGTGGTGAGCCTGCCGCGCGACTCGTACGCCGTGATGCCCGCGCACGTCGACCGTACGACGGGCAGACGGCACAGCGGGCACCCGATCAAGCTGAACGCGGCGTACGCCGAGGGCGGACCGCAGCTGACGGTGCGGACGGTCGAGAGCATGACGAAGGTGAAGATCGACCACTACCTGGAGGTCGACTTCACCAGCTTCATGAGGACCGTGGACGTGGTCGGGGGCGTGAAGATCTGCACCGCGGACCCCCTGAAGGACAGCTACACCGGCCTGGACCTCCCGGCCGGGCGGCACACGCTGGCGGGCGGGCAGGCGCTCCAGTACGTACGCGCACGGCACATCGACGGGGCGTCGGACCTCGGCCGGATGAAACGGCAGCAGCGCTTCATGGCGGCGCTCGTGGAGCGGATCACCTCCTCGGGGATCCTCCTCAACCCCATGAAGTTCCGGGACGTGACGCGGGCCGTGCTCGGCTCCGTGCGCGCCGACAAGGGCTTCGGCACGGACGAGATGCTGGACCTGGGCCGGGCCATGCGGAACTTCTCCCCCTCCTCCTCCGAGTTCACGACCGTCCCGATCGGACGGATGGGATACATGAAGGGCGTCGGCTCGACGCTGAAGTGGGACCCCGTGAAGGCGGAGCGGCTCTTCCACGCCCTGCGCGAGGACCAGCCGCTGTCCGTGCGCCGGCCCCGCGGCGCGGCACAGATCGTCTCGGTCGCCCCGCAGCAGATCCGCGTCCAGGTGGAGAACGGCACGCGCACGCCCGGGCTGGGCCGCCGTGTCGACGCGGCCCTGGCCTCGACGGGCTTCCGTACGACCCGGGCCCCGGTGAACGCCGCCGCCCGCGACGTCAAGCGCACGATCGTCGCCTACGACCCCCGCTGGGACCGCTCGGCCAAGTCCCTCGCCACGGCCCTGCCGGGCAGCGAACTCCGCCCGGTCAAGGGCCTGGGCGCGACCCTGAAGGTCATCGCGGGCACGGATTTCGAGCGCGTCCGCAAGGTACGGGCCGAGGACCCGGGGCAGGGCGAGTTCGGGGTGGTACGGGGGGACGAGGTGGCGTGCGCGTAGGGGCCGTGACGCACGCCTGGCGGATTCCTTCCTTCCGTCCCGTGGCGGTCGGGGCCGGGCAGGCGTAGTACGGAAGGCACGAGGGTCGACCTCCGGCTCTCACCGTCCCCCGGGAGGAATCATGACCCAGCAGCCCGCCACCATGACCCCGCTGAGCCAGGAGATGCAGGACTGCGTCCAGGCGTGCATGACCTGCCACAGCGTGTGCGAGGAGACCATGAGCTCCTGCCTGCAGATGGGCGGCCAGGCCCAGATGCAGATCATGCGCGCGGTCATGGACTGCGCCGAGATGACGCGCATGTGCGCCGACATGATGATGCGGCGCTCGCCGCTGTCGGCCGAGATGTGCGCGATGTGCGCCCGGGCCTGTGACATGTGCGCCGAGGCGTGTATGTCCATGCCGGACGACGCCCAGATGATGCGCTGCGCCGAGGCGTGT
This sequence comes from Streptomyces swartbergensis, assembly GCF_002148965.1. Taxonomy (GTDB): domain Bacteria; phylum Actinomycetota; class Actinomycetes; order Streptomycetales; family Streptomycetaceae; genus Streptomyces; species Streptomyces swartbergensis. The sequence continues at coordinate 11,927 of NZ_NGFN01000176.1, forward strand.
CGCCGCTGTGCCGAGACGTGCCGCTCGATGTCGGCCGCCACGATGTGAGGACCGCCTCACAGCAGTCGGGGGCACCCCCGTGGGTGCCCCCGACGCGTGCCGGTGCTCAGTTGCCCGAGACGGTGACCGTCTCGTCGTTCTTCAGCTGGCTCACCAGCGTCTTCACCTTCGCGGTGTCCCACTGGAGGTTGCCGTTCGGGGAGCTGCCCGCGATCGGCATGTTCATCGACTTGCCCTCGCCGCCGCTGACGCCCTTCATCGCCCAGAACATCGACGCCAGGTCGAACAGGCCCATGTCCTTGTCGACCACGAGCGAGTCCAGGCCGGCGCCCATGGTCGGGTACAGCTTGAACGGGTTGAGGATCGTGCTCGGGGTGGCGACCTGGTTGGCCAGGGCCGACAGGAACTTCTGCTGGTTCTTCGTACGGTCCAGGTCGGAGCCCCTGAGCGCGTAGCGGGTGCGGACGAAGGCGAGGGCCTGCTCGCCGTTGAGGGTCTGCTTGCCCTTCTTGAGGTCCGCGCCCGACTTGGTGTCCTTGATGTCCTGCGGGATGTCCATCTCGACACCGCCGACCGCGTCCACGATGCTCGCGAAGCCGCCGAAGCCGATCTCCACGTAGTGGTCGATGTGCAGACCCGTGTTGGCCTCGACGGTACGGACCAGCAGCTCCGGGCCGTCCTCCGCGTACGCCGCGTTCAGCTTCACCTGGCGTCCCGTGGCCGGGTAGAACTTGCCGGAGTCGGACCCCTTGAACGACGGGATCGTGACGTTCGAGTCACGCGGCAGCGAGATCAGCGTCGGGCCGTTGCCGCCGGTGTGCAGGATCATCATCGAGTCCGTGCGCTTGCCCTCGGCGGACCCGGTGTGCAGCTTCTTCTTCTCCTCGGCCGACATGCCCGCGCGGCTGTCGGAGCCGACGATCAGGTAGTTCGTCCCCTCGCCCGCCTCCGGCCGGTCGATCACCTTCGACAGGTCGACGTCGCGGTTGAGCTTGGAGTCGGCCCAGAAGTACGTGCCGACGGTCGTCACGACCAGCACCGTCGCGACCGTGATCGCCGTCACCTTGATACGGCGGCGCCAGTTCGGCGCGGGGCGCGGCTCGTACATGCCGTCGCCCGGACCGCCGGGGCCTCTGCCGCCGGGGCCGCCGTAGACCTGGCCGGTGTTGTAGCCGCTGTCGTAGCCGCCCGGCGGCTCGGTGTAGCCGCCGTTGACGTACGACGGCTGCTGCGGAACCCCGCCGGCGTACGGCGCTGCGCCGCCGTAGCCACCCTGCCCGGGCGACGGCGCCGGACCGCGGCGGACCTGCCGCATCACGCGGGCGCTCTCGGGCTGTGCGCTCGAGCTGCCGCGTCCATAGCGGTTACCGCGGTTGTCGTCGGACCGTCCCTCGGGCCAAGTGTTCATGCGGACCAGTGTGCAGGTCTCCGTAGTGCGCCATACAAGAGTCGTCGGAAAATCAGAGCACGGCTGTGGCGAAGCTGACACAAAACCGCCTCATACAGCCTCGGCATAAGGTAGGGGCCATGACAGACCAGGCCCCAGCTGCGGATTCCGGCAGTCCGGATATCCCGGGCAAGCCGACTTCGGCCTCCCGCACCACCCTCAGCCACATCATGACCCACAACGACACGAACCTTCTGGGGACGGTGCACGGCGGGGTGATCATGAAGCTGGTGGACGACGCGGCGGGCGCCGTGGCCGGGCGGCACTCCGGCGGGCCGGCCGTCACCGCGTCCATGGACGAGATGGCGTTCCTGGAGCCGGTCCGCGTCGGTGACCTGGTCCACGTCAAGGCACAGGTCAACTGGACCGGCCGCACCTCCATGGAGGTCGGCGTCCGCGTCCTGGCCGAACGCTGGAACGAGTCCGCCCCGCCCACCCAGGTCGGCTCCGCCTACCTCGTCTTCGCGGCCGTCGACGCCGACGGCAAGCCCCGCCGGGTCCCCCCGGTCCTCCCGGAGACCGAACGCGACAAGCGCCGCTACCAGGAGGCCCAGATCCGCCGCACCCACCGCCTGGCCCGCCGCCGGGCGATCATGGAGCTGCGGGAGAAGCGGGCGGCGGAGGGATTCGAGGACTGAGTGAGCCCCCCGCGGGGCGGGAGGCTCACTCACTGACGCACCAGCCTGTTACGGCAGGTTGCGCGCCATCACGATGCGCTGGACCTGGTTCGTGCCCTCGTATATCTGCGTGATCTTGGCGTCGCGCATCATGCGCTCCACTGGGTAGTCGCGGGTGTAGCCGTACCCGCCGAGGAGCTGGACCGCGTCCGTGGTGACCTCCATCGCCACGTCCGAGGCGAAGCACTTGGCGGCGGCGCCCAGGTAGGTGAGGTCGGCGTCGCCGCGCTCGGAGGCGGCTGCGGCCTGGTAGGTCAGGGCGCGGGCGGCCGAGATCTTCATGGCCATGTCGGCGAGCATGAACTGGATGCCCTGGAAGTCGGCGATCGGCTTGCCGAACTGCTTGCGCTCCTGGACGTAGCCCTTGGCGTAGTCGAGGGCGCCCTGGGCGATGCCGAGGGCCTGGGCGGCGATGGTGATGCGGGTGTGGTCGAGGGTCTTCATCGCCGTGGCGAAGCCCGTGCCCTCCTCGCCGATCATGCGGTCGGCGGGGATACGGACGTTGTCGAGGTAGACCTCGCGGGTCGGGGAGCCCTTGATGCCGAGCTTCTTCTCGGGGGCGCCGAAGGACACGCCCTCGTCCGACTTCTCCACGACGAAGGCCGAGATGCCCTTGGAGCGCTTGGCCGGGTCGGTGACCGCCATCACCGTGTAGAACTCGGACTCGCCCGCGTTGGTGATCCAGCGCTTGACGCCGTTGAGGACGTAGTGGTCGCCGTCGCGGACGGCCTTCGTCTTCATGCCGGCGGCGTCGGAGCCGGCGTCCGGCTCGGAGAGGCAGTACGAGAACATGCCGTCGCCCTTGGCGAGCGGGGCCATGTACCGCTTCTTCAGCTCCTCGGAGCCGGAGAGGATCACCGGGAGCGAGCCCAGCTTGTTCACCGCGGGGATGAGGGAGGAGGAAGCGCAGACCCGCGCGACCTCCTCGATCACTATGACGGTCGCCAGTGCGTCGGCGCCCGAGCCGCCGTACTCCTCGGGTACGTGCACGGCGTGCAGGTCGTTCGCGACCAGTGCGTCGAGGGCCTCCTGCGGGAAGCGGGCCTCCTCGTCCACCGCGGCGGCGTACGGCGCGATCTTCGCCTCGGCCAGCGAGCGGACGGCGTCGCGGAGCATGTCGTGCTCCTCGGACGGGCGGTACAGGTCGAAGTCAGCCGTTCCGGCCAAGGTCTCTCACGCTCCAAAACGCTGCGATGGTGGCGCTAACTACCGTTAAGTAATCAAAAGTTTATGGGGTCGCTCACCGGAGGGATACGTGAGCTAGACGACAGCGGGAAGTTGCCCTGTGAAGCGCGCTCCCATGCCCCGGATATGCTCGGGCGCGCACCTGCCGTAGACCCCTGGAGCACCCATGGCCCTGAAGCTCACCGTGATCGGCACCGGTTATCTCGGCGCGACACACGCGGCGGCCATGGCCGAGCTGGGCTTCGAGGTACTCGCCCTCGACGTCGTGCCCGAGAAGATCGAGAAGCTGGAGCGCGGCGAGGCTCCGATGTACGAGCCGGGGCTCGATGAGTTGCTGCGCAAGCACGTCGCAGGTTTCGAGGGCTCCAGCGGGCGGCTGAGCTTCACCCAGGACTGGGCCGAGATCGGTGCCTTCGGCGATGTGCACTTCGTCTGCGTGAACACCCCGCAGCGGCACGGCGAGTACGCCTCCGACATGAGTTACGTCGACTCCGCGTTCGCCTCGCTCGCCCCGCATCTGCACGGTCCCGCCCTGGTCGTCGGCAAGTCGACCGTGCCCGTCGGCACCGCCGACCGGCTGGCGTCCTACCTGGCCGCGCACGCGCCCGCCGGCGAGGACGCCGAGCTGGCGTGGAACCCGGAGTTCCTGCGCGAGGGCTTCGCCGTCAAGGACACGCTGCACCCCGACCGGATCGTGGTGGGCGTGCGCAGCGAGCGGGCCGAGAAGCTGCTGCGGGAGGTGTACGCCACGCCGATCGCCGAGGGATCGCCGTTCGTCGTCACGGACTTCCCGACCGCCGAGCTGGTGAAGACCTCCGCGAACTCCTTCCTCGCCACGAAGATCTCCTTCATCAACGCCATGGCGGAGGTGTGCGAGGCCGCGGGCGGTGACGTGGCCAAGCTGGCGGAGGCCATCGGCTACGACGACCGGATCGGGAAGAAGTTCCTGCGGGCCGGGATCGGGTTCGGTGGCGGATGTCTGCCGAAGGACATCCGCGCCTTCATGGCGCGGGCCGGTGAGCTGGGTGCCGACCAGGCGCTGACGTTCCTGCGCGAGATCGACTCCATCAACATGCGCCAGCGCGGCCAGATGGTCGAGCTATCCCGGCAGGCGCTGGGGGGCGGGCCGTTCCTCGGCAAGCGCGTGGCGGTACTGGGCGCGACCTTCAAGCCCGACTCGGACGACGTACGGGACTCGCCCGCGCTGAACGTCGCCGGGCAGATCCACCTCCAGGGCGGCCAGGTCACGGTCTACGACCCCAAGGGCATGGACAACGCCCGCCGCGTCTTCCCGACCCTCGGCTACGCCGATTCGGCGCTGGACGCCGTACGCGGCGCCGACATCGTGCTGCATCTGACGGAGTGGCGGGAGTTCCGGGAGCTGGACGAGGAGGCGCTCGGCGAGGTCGTGGCGGCCCGGATCATCCTCGACGGCCGCAACGCCCTCGACCCGGAGCGCTGGCGCAAGGCCGGGTGGACGTACCGGGCGATGGGGCGGCCTACCGCCTGAGTCCGGCCGATCGCATGGGTCCGGCTGCTCGCCTGAGGTCCGCCCGACCGCCTGAGTCCGGCCGATCGCATGAGGTCCGCCCGACCGCACGGGTTCGAATTCGGCCGGATTCCATGAATTCCTGACGGCTTTACGGGGGGTTCGGGAATTCTCGTGGGATCGGTGAAGGACCGAGCGGATCCGCGCGAATTTTCTGTGTGTCCTTCGCTGTCCCGCCCGGGCGCCGAGGCCGCGCTCGGGCAGGCCCCCCAAGGGCAGCAGCCCTCTCCGGCTTCGACATATGCCGTCGCGCTCGAAATCACCAATATGAGTTCGAATTTCATTCGAGGAGATCGCGGAATCGACCGTTCTCACAGCCCGGCACATCGGCAGAGAGGGTCAGGCAACAATCGATTAACCAACGCGTAGTTGCGCGGAATCCCCCTTCCACTCCACTGGTCGTCATTCGCCACACCTTCCATTGGCTTGACCTGACCATGCCAGGAGTGCCCCATGCCCTTGTTCTCCCGGGCGGAGTGGCCGCGGGATCACCGCGACGAGTTGGTGGCCGGAGCGCTCGTCGGCGCCGTGGTCATCGTGCTGGGTTACGCGTCGGGCATCGGTGCCCCCTCCGCCTCCGGCGGCACGCAGACCGCCGCTCCCCCGACCTCACCG
>NZ_NGFN01000177.1 GCF_002148965.1 Streptomyces swartbergensis
CGACCTCACCCTCCCGGCCGGCTCACACCTGGCCGTCGTCGGACCCAGCGGTGCCGGCAAGTCCACGCTCACCGCCCTCGTGGCCGGGCTGCTCACACCGGACCGGGGCACCATCACCGTGGGCGGACACCCCGTGCCCGGGCCGGAGGCGGCCGCCGCGCGGGTCCTCATCCCGCAGGAGGCGTACGTCTTCGGCGGCACGCTGGCCGAGAATCTCGCGTACCTGCGTCCGGACCCGGTGCCCGAAGAGGAACTGCTGGCCGCGGCCGAAGCGGTCGGTCTCGCCCCGCTGGCCGACCGGCTCGGCGGCCTCGGCGCCCAGGTCGATCCCGCCACTCTGTCGGCCGGCGAACGGCAACTGGTCGCGCTGACCCGGGCCTATCTGTCGTACGCCCCGCTCGCCCTGCTCGACGAGGCGACCTGCCATCTGGACGCCGGGACGGAGGAGCGCGCCGAGCGGGCCTTCGCCGGGCGGCCGGGCGGGACCCTGGTGGTCGTCGCCCACCGCATCAGCTCGGCCCGCCGCGCCGGCCGGGTGCTGGTCATGGACGGCCGGAGCACGGCCTGCGGCGGCCACGAGGAGCTGATGCGGTCCTCGGCGCTGTACCGGGACCTCGTCGGGAACTGGGCACCCGCATCATCGCGGCGGCGGTCAGAGCCAGCCCTGTCCCTGCGAGATGCGGATCGCGTCGATGCGGTTGCGGGCCCCGGTCTTGCGGGTGATGGCCGCCATGTAGTTGCGCACGGTCCCGTGGGACAGGTGCAGGCTCCCGGCGATCTCCGCGATGGAGGCTCCCTCGGCCGCGAGGGATAACACGCTCAGCTCTCTGCGGGTCAGCGGCATCTCGGCCGCCTTGAGAAACCCGAACCCCAGCGAGTCGTTGACGAAACGTTCCCCCTGGGCGACCCTGCGGATTCCGCGCAGCAGGTTCTGCGGCGAACCCTCCTTGTCGACGTAGCCGAGCGCCCCCGCCTCGACCGCCCGTTTCAGCAGTCCGGGTCTGTTCGCGGTGGCGAGCACGAGCAGGCGCGGGCGCGTCCGGTCCGGGCCGGGCCGGCACAGCTCGCCCAGCGGAGGGATGCCGTAGGAATCCGCGCACTCGAGGTCCGCCGCGCAGACGTCCGGCCGCACGGACGACAGCAGTCCGGGCGCGCCCCGCCACGACGTGTCGTGCACCGCGAGATCGGACTCCCCCCGCAGCCACTCCGCCAGCACCGATCGCACCAGACACTCGTCGTGCACCAGAAGCACCCGGATCACTGCCACCCCCTCGGCTCGCCGTACGCCCCGTCGTCGTGTTGAGCTCGTCGTGTTGAGCGCCTGCCCCATTGTTCGCGATCGTGACCCTGCGTGGGCGCGGAGAACCGGCCATCAGGGTGCGTGGGGGCGCACTCGCGGCGCCCGTACACCCGGCCGCGCTTCGATTTCGGCGGCATGGGTCGCGGCGGTCGGGGTATGCGGGCGCCTCCAACGGGGCCCGCGGGTCTGTGACCGACGGTAACCACGTTCGTCCCCCGTGCCGCTCGTCGTGCGCGACGGGCCGCCAGGGAGGAGATTTGTTCGTGGGCCCGGTCGCGCGGCCGTGCGAGGAGGTGGTCGGCGTGTCCGACGGGCAGTCGTCCGCGCAGGCGCCGGCAGCCGCCAGGACGCCGGTCGGCCGTCCCCTGCTGTCCTTGGCGCTGGCCTCGATGATGGACGAGGTGCACGCCCACTCCGGCGCGGTGTACCTGCTGGCGCGGGACCAGCCGGTGCTGGAGATGGCGGTGATGGCGGGGCTCCCCCGGGCGTTCGCGGCGCCCTGGGAGCGGGTGGGGCTGAGCGCGCCGATCCCGGTCGCCGACGCGGCGCGCGAGCGCGAGCTGGTGTGGGTCGGCGGCGAGGAGGAGATGGCCCGCCGCTATCCGCGGATCGCCGTGGTGCTGCCCTATCCGTTCGCCCTGGCCGCGGTGCCGGTGGCCACCGAGTCCACCGTGTACGGCGCGGTGTTCGTGACCTGGCCGGGCGGGCATCCGCAGGAGCTGTCCGACCGGGAGCGCGAGCACCTGACCGCGGCCTGCGGCCGGCTGGCGGTCCGGCTGGAGCGGGCCGCGGAGCACAGCGTCCCGCCGCACCCGGAGACCGATCTGGTCGCCTCGCCCATGGTGGGCGGGATGGCCGGCACGCTCGGCACGGTCGAGGCGGCCCGGATGGTGAGCCGGCTGCCGTACGGGCTGGTCTCGCTGGATCTGCACGGGCGGATCGGCTTCGTCAACGCGGCGGCGGCCGAGCTGCTGCACGTCCCGGTCAGCCGGCTGCTCGGCACGCAGCTGTGGGCGTCGGTGCCGTGGCTCAACGACCCGGTGTACGAGGACCGTTACCGGGCCGCGCTGATGAGCCAGCACACCGCCTCGTTCGTGGCGCTGCGCCCGCCCGGCGAGTGGCTGTCGTTCCGGCTGTATCCGAGCACGACGGGCCTCAGCGTCCGGATCACCAGGGCCCGGGCCGTGGCGGAGATGAACCGGGCCGCCCCGCCGCCCGACGGGACGCCGACCCGGCTGGTCACCATGTCGCAGGTCCTGGACCTGGCCAGCGCGCTCACCGAGGCGGTGGGGGTGCAGGACGTGGTGCAGCTGGTCGCGGACGAGATCGCCCCGGCCGTGGGCAGCCAGGCCCTGGTCGTGCTGGGCTCGCGGGCGAACCGGCTGCGGGTGCTCGGGCATCGCGGGTACCGGGACGCGACCGTGGTGGAACGGTTCGACGGGATGCCGCTGACCGAGCCGACCCCCGGCACGCAGGTGCTGCGCACGGGCGTGCCCGCCTTCTTCGAGTCGCAGGAACATCTGGAGCGCCTCTACCCGGCACGGCTCGCCACGCCCGACGGATTCGCGGCCTGGGCGTATCTGCCGCTGATCGCCCAGGGCCGGCCGGTGGGGACGTGCGTGCTCTCCTACGCCGAGCCGCACCACTTCCCGACGGAGGAGCGGGCGGTGATGACCAGCCTGGCCGGGCTGATCGCCCAGGCGCTGGAGCGGGCGCTGCTCTACGACGCCAAGCACCGGCTCGCGCACGGTCTCCAGGAGGCGCTGCTGCCGCACTCCCTGCCGTCGCTGCCCGGCATCGAGGCGGCCGCCCGCTACGTGCCGGCCACCCAGGGCATGGACATCGGCGGCGACTTCTACGACCTGGTGCGCACCCAGGGGATGGCGGCGGCGGTGATCGGGGACGTGCAGGGCCACAACGTCACGGCGGCCGGGCTGATGGGGCAGGTCCGCACCGCTGTCCGTGCGTACACGGCCGTGGGCCAGGCGCCCGAGGAGGTCATGCGCAGCACCAACCGGCTGATGCTCGACCTGGGGGCCGACCTGTTCGCCAGTTGCCTGTACCTGCGCCTCGACCCGGCGCACGGCCGGGCCGTGATGTCCCGCGCGGGTCATCCGCCGCCGCTGCTGAGACGCCCCGACGGGCGGGTGCGCGTCCTCGACCTGGCCGGCGGTCCGCTGCTGGGCATCGACGCCTCCGCGGTGTACCCGACGACGGAGGTCGCCCTCGCCCCCGGCTCCCTGCTCGTCCTCTACACCGACGGGCTGGTCGAGTCCCCCGGCACCGACTTCGAGGAGGCCCTCGCGGGCCTGGGCCGCCGCCTGGCCGACGCCGGGGACCAGCCGCTGGACGAACTGGCCGACAGCCTCGTCCGCCAGGAGCCCCACCGCACGGACGGGGAGGAACGGCTCGACGACATCGCCCTGTTGCTGCTCAGGGCCGTCGGATAGGGCCCCGGACCCTCTCCTGTGGAGCCCCGCGCGCAGACGGGCCGGTCCTCCCGCCGGAGGGCCGGCCCGGTCCACCGCCGGCCGGAACCACTGCTCAGGCCGGTCGGTGGCTGGGAACGCCGGTGGGCCGGCCCGGTCCCGCCAGGAAGGGGGCGGAACCGGGCCGGCAGCGTCGGACCGGCTGCCGACGTTCTCGGGTCAGCGGGACTCGGTCAGACCGGAGTCGTCCTCGACACCCTGGCCCGCGTCGTGACCGGCGCCGGCTCCGGCGCCCGCGTCCTCGCCTCCGGCCTGCTCACCGGCACCGGCACCCGCGCCGGCACCGGCCTCTTCACCGGCACCGGCTTCTTCGCCCGCACCCGCACCGGCCTCGCCGCCGGCTCCGGCCTCCTGACCAGCGCCTGCTTCCTCACCGGCACCGGCTCCGGCGCCGGCTTCCTCGCCCGCACCGGCTTCCTCGCCGGCACCGGCCTCTTCACCCGCGCCGAGGGTCGCGCCGACCGCCTCCAGTGCGGTGGTCACCGGCTGGAAGAACGTCTCGCCGCCGACCGTGCAGTCACCGCTGCCGCCCGAGGTCAGGCCGATCGCGAGACCGTCCTGGGTGAACAGCGAACCGCCGCTGTCGCCGGGCTCGGCACAGACGTTGGTCTGGATCAGGCCGGTGACGGTGCCCTCGGGGTAGTTCACCGTGGCGTCGAGTCCGAGGACCTGGCCGTCGGCGAGCCCGGTGGTGCTGCCCATCCGGAAGACCTCCTGGCCGACGGTCGCCTCCGCGGCCTCGGTGATCTGGACGGTCTGGTCGCCGGTGTTGACCTCGCTGGGCGCCTCGGTCGCCGGGTCGTCGTACTTCACGAGTGCGAAGTCGCCGTCGCCGGGGAAGGTGGACTGGTCGACGGTGGCGATCGGCTGGCCGCCCTGCGTGTCCGACCACTCGTTGCCGCCGAGGGTGCAGTGACCGGCCGTCAGGAAGGCCGGCGAGCCGTCGCCCGCGGTGACGTTGAAGCCGAGGGAGCAGCGCGAGCCGCCCGCGAAGATGGCGTCACCGCCCGAGACGAACGGCTTGAAGGTGCCCGCGGACTTCTTGAGGGTCGCCATGCCGGAGCCGAGCCTCTGCACGGTGGACTCCAGTCTGTCCCACTTGGCGCCGGTGACGGTGCTGTCGGCCGTCACCAGGAGCTTGTTCGTGCGCGGGTCGATCGACCACGAGGTGCCCGCGATGGTCGCGTCCGACTTCAGGGTCTGCGCCCCGCTCTTCAGCTCCGACCAGCTGTTGTCGACCTCGCGGACCTTCGCGCCGGCCGCCTTCGCCTGCACGACCACGTTGTTGTTGTCGCCCGGTACGACGTTGACGACGAGCTGCTGGCTGTCGCTGTCGTAGTAGGAGCCGCCGAACGCCTCACCGAGGAGCCCGGAGAGCTGCGAGGCGAGATCCGAGGCGTCGCCCGCCTTCAGGGTCTTCGGCGCGGCCGCCGCGTCGTCGGACGAACCGTCCTGCGACGCGTTGGCGCTGGGGAGCAGGATCGCGGCCGCGCCGAGCGCCACCACGCTGCCCGCCGCTATCGCGGCCTTGCGCTTCGGAATTCGCTTGTGACTCAAACTTCTCTCCTCCTGGGGAACGGAGTAGGTGCCGCCGTCCGGCAGCTCTTGGGGGGGCGCCTGGATGGCTGTTGGTACGCACGGGCCGTCCGGGGCGTTCAATTCCGTTTGCAAGTGATCCGTTCGCACCGTGAAATCAGCCAACTGGCCGGATGACGGCGTTTCAGACGCAGGCCTCGTGACGGCATACCGAACGAACACGATCTGTATCCGACATGAAACGGTCTGTTGCGATCGCTGAACGGAATCTCACCTTCAGCGAATCTGCACATTGAATGCTCAACCCGGTCACCGAGTCGAGGATTATCCGCGCGCCGACCGCGTCGGTCATGCCTTTGGGGCGGGAGTGCCGGATTCGCCGCTCCACGGCGCAAGGGGCCGGATGAGCCGATGCCGCGCCGCATGTGAAGAAGTCGCCACGAAGGCGTGCGCACACCTGCACGCTTCGGTGCGGCTGAGGCGCAAGTTGCCTGGTGGGACAGGTGGTTGATTGGAAGCCCGCGCCCGCAGCGTGCTTTGATCCATCGCACCGCGGGGGCCGCACAGGGCACTCGGAAACGAGAGTCCGGCACTCGCGGTCGCGGCCGTCATCTGTCCCCAGAGGGGGCCGCTCCCCCCTTGTGAGATATCCATACGAAGGGAAGTTCCAACATGAACTCCACCCCCCAGGTTGAGACCGTCGAGATCGCTGACGCCGAGCTCGACGCCGTCTCCGGCGGCCTGTCCGTGAACGCCGTGAACACCGTCACCGACACGGTCGACGGCATCGCTCCGGTTTCCGGCCTGGTCAACACGGCCGTCGGCACCGTGGAGGGTGTCACCGGCCTGAACACGGCCCCGGTCACCAACCTGGTCTCCGGTCTCTGATCGAGCCCCAGTGCCGTTGACTCCCGGAGCCGCAGCCGGCGGTTCCGGGATCTTCGGGTGCCGTAACCACGTCCGCTACGGCTGTAAGTACCTCTTCTACGGGTGAGGGAAGTTCCTTGCAGTTCCGCCAACAGGCCCTCGCCAAGCTCCAGTCGCCGGAGGAACTCGACCTTCCGGTGCGTTTCGCCCGCCCGCAGGGCTGGCTGGTGCTCTCGGTGACGGTGGTCGCGATGGCGTCCGCCTCGGTATGGGCGGTGACCGGCTCGGTGACCTCCACCGTCAGCGCACCCGCCATCCTCACGCACGGGCAGGGCAGTTACCTCCTCCAGAGCCCGGTGGCGGGCCAGGTCACCGCGGTGCTCGCGAAGCAGGGCGAGCGGTTGCCCGCCGACTCCCCCGTGCTCAAGGTCCGTACGCCCAGGGGCGAAACCGTCGTCCGCACGCTCGACGCGGGCCGTGTCTCCGCGCTCGCCGCGACCGTCGGGCAGATCATCCAGACCGGCGCGAACGTCGCCGCCGTCGAGAAGGTCGCCCACACCAAGGACCCGTTGTACGCGACGGTCTACGTCCCCGCCGAGAACGCCGCCTCGATCCCCGACGACGCCGCCGTCGACCTGACCGTGCAGTCGGTGCCGACCCAGGAGTACGGCGTGCTGCGCGGCCACGTGAAGTCGGTGGACCGCTCGGCCCAGTCTCCGCAGTCGATCGCCGCGTTCCTCGGGGACAGCCAGCTGGGCGAGCAGTTCACGAAGAAGGGCAGGCCGGTGGCCGTCACGGTCCGGCTGGACAAGTCGTCCGCCACGAAGAGCGGCTACCAGTGGTCGTCCGCGGACGGGCCGCCGTTCAAGCTGACCTCCATGACGCTGGCCTCGGGGTCGATCCGGCTGGCCGAGCAGCATCCCGTCGACTGGCTGCTGCCGTGACCGCGACCGCACCGGACACCCGGGGCCGACGCCGCGCCGCCCCGCCGAAGCGCAAGGTGCCCAAGGCCGGGGCGAAGACCGTCCGCACGCCCACCGTGCTCCAGATGGAGGCCGTGGAATGCGGCGCCGCCTCCCTGGCGATGGTGCTCGGCCACTACGGCAAGCACGTCCCGCTGGAGGAGCTGCGCATCGCCTGCGGCGTCTCCCGCGACGGCTCGCGCGCCAGCAACCTCCTCAAGGCGGCCCGCAGTTACGGCCTGACGGCCAAGGGCATGCAGATGGACCTGGCCGCCCTCGCCGAGGTGAAGTCGCCGGCCATCCTGTTCTGGGAGTTCAACCACTACGTCGTCTACGACGGCATGGGCCGCCGCTTCGGCCGCCGTGGCGTCTACATCAACGACCCCGGCAAGGGCCGCCGCTTCGTCCCCATGGAGGACTTCGACGGCAGCTTCACCGGTGTCGTGCTGGTCATGGAGCCCGGCGAGGACTTCACCCGGGGCGGCCGCAAGCCCGGCGTCCTGGGCGCGATGCCCGCCCGGCTGCGCGGCACCGCGGGCACGATGCCCGCCGCCGTCCTGGCGAGCCTGCTGCTGGTGGCGGTCGGGGCCGCCGTGCCCGCGCTCAGCCGCACCTACATCGACGAGTTCCTGATCGGGAACCAGACCTCGCTGCTGCCGACGCTGTTCACGGCGATGGCGGCGTGCGTGCTGCTCACCCTGGTCCTCACCTGGCTCCAGCAGGCCAACCTGCTGCACGGCCGCATCATCTCCTCGACCCTCTCCAGCGCCCGCTTCCTGCGCCATCTGCTGCGGCTGCCGGTGACGTTCTTCTCCCAGCGCAGCCCGGCCGACCTCGTCCAGCGGCTCCAGTCCAACGACGCGGTCGCCGAGACCCTGTCCCGCGACCTCGCGGCGGCGGGCGTGGACGCGGTCGTCGTCGTCCTRTACGCGGTGCTGCTCTACACCTACGACCCGCAGCTGACGTTCGTCGGCATCGGCGTGGCGCTGCTGAACGTCGTGGCCATGCGGGTCGTCATCCGGCTGCGGGCCACGCGCACGGCGAAGCTGCGCGCCGACACGGCACGGCTGACCAACACCGCCTACACCGGCCTTCAGCTGATCGAGACGATGAAGGCGACCGGCGGCGAGGACGGCTACTTCCGCAAGTGGGCCGGGCAGCACGCCACCACGCTGGAGGAGCAGCAGCGGCTCGGTGTGCCGAGCGCCTGGCTGGGCGTGGTCGCACCGACGCTGGCCACCCTCAACAGCGCGCTGATCCTCTGGATCGGCGGCATGCGGGCGGTCGAGGGCCACATCTCGGTCGGCCTCCTGGTCGCCTTCCAGGCCCTGGTCACCCGGTTCACGGCCCCGCTGACCCGGCTCAACGGCGTCGCGGGCCGCATCCAGGACTTCGCGGCCGACGTGGCGCGGCTGAAGGACGTGGAGAACTTCAAGGCCGACCCGCTCTACGGCCGCCCCGAGTCCGGCGAGTCGACGCGCCGCCTCCAGGGACACGTCGAGCTGGAGAACATCACCTTCGGCTACAGCCCGCTCGACAAGCCCCTGCTCACCGGCTTCGACCTGACGGTCGGCCCCGGGCAGCAGGTCGCGCTGGTCGGCGGGTCCGGCAGCGGCAAGTCCACGGTGTCCAGGCTGATCTCCGGCCTGTACGCGCCCTGGGAGGGCGTGATCCGCATCGACGGGCAGCGCATCGAGGACATCCCGCGCGGGGCGCTGGCCGCCTCCGTGTCCTTCGTCGACCAGGACGTGTTCCTCTTCGAGGGCACGGTCCGCGACAACGTGGCGCTGTGGGACCCGTCGATCCCGGACGAGGCGGTGGAGGACGCGCTGCGGGACGCCGCCCTGTACGACGTGATCACGCGGCGTCCGGGCGGCATCCACAGCAAGGTCGAGCAGGACGGGCGCAACTTCTCCGGCGGGCAGCGCCAGCGCCTGGAGATCGCGCGGGCGCTGGTGCGCCGGCCGAGCATCCTGGTCCTCGACGAGGTGACGAGCGCGCTGGACGCGGAGACCGAGCTGGTCGTGATGGACAACCTGCGCAGGCGCGGCTGTGCCTGTGTGGTGATCGCGCACCGGCTCAGCACGGTCCGTGACAGCGACGAGATCGTCGTCCTGCAGCACGGCACGGTCGTGGAGCGGGGACGGCACGAGGACCTGGTGGCGCGCGGCGGAGCGTACGCGGCACTGGTCAGGGAGCGGTGAGATGACGGCCGTTCAGGGACACGAGGGCGACCTCGTCCTCAACGCGTTCGGGCAGATGGGCACGCGCATCGACTGCGCCGGGTTCAACCGCCTCGACCTGGAGGGTCCGCAGGTGCTGTGGCTGGTCGCGTCGGGTGCCGTCGACCTGTTCGCGGTGGACGCCGGCCGGCAGGGCCACTGGCACCACCTGGGCCGGCTGGAGGCGGGCTCGCTGGTGCTCGGACCGGTGGCGGGGCCCCAGCACACCCTGGTGGCCCGCCCGCTGCGGGACTGCGTGGTGCACCGCATCGGCCTGCGCGAGCTGTACCAGCCGGCCAACACCGCGACCTGGTCGTACGACGAGTACGGCAACCCGCAGTACGTGCCGCCGACGACGAGCCCGCTGGAGTACGCCCTCGCCCTGGGCGTCGGCCGCAGCCAGTCCATCCTCTTCCAGGCGCCGATGGCGAACGAGCGGGCCGCCGCCCCCACGGACGACGACGTGTTCTGGATGCAGGTGCCGCCGGGCAGCGTCCAGTACGGCTCGCTGTACGGCGCGGAGGCCGCGGCCGACCTGCTGATGGACCCGGCGCTGTGGCAGACCATGGTCGACCAGCAGTACCGGCTGCTGACCACGCTGGACCGCTGGATCGAGCAGCTGGAGCGCACCCACGAGTCGCGGACGGCCGAGGGCATCAAGGCCGGTGAGGCGGTACGCGCCCAGGCCGACCGGACGCTGCTCGCCTCCATCGGCAAGCGGTCGTCGAAGCGGACCACGGCGGCCGACGCCGACGCCACGTACGCGGCGTGCAAGCTGGTCGCGCAGGCGGCCGGGATCAGCCTCACCGAGCCCACCCAGAAGGGCACCGGCGGCGACCGCCTCGACCCGGTCGAGCAGGTCGCCCTGGCCTCCCGCGTCCGTACCCGGTCCGTTCGCCTGGACGGCCGCTGGTGGCGGGACGACGTCGGGCCGCTGGTCGGCCACCGGGCCCTGACCGGCGCGCCGGTGGCGCTGCTGTGGCGGCGCGGCGGATATGTCGCCGTCCATCCGTCGACCGGGCGTGAGACACCGATCGAGAAGGCGAACGCCGACGAGTTCGAGCCGCGCGCGGTGATGTTCTACCGCCCGCTGCCCGAGCGCGGGCTCAGTCCGCTCAGGCTGCTGCGGTTCTGCATGCGGGGCACGCGCGGCGACCTGACCGGACTGCTGCTCAGCGGCCTGGTGACGGTGGCGATCGGCGCGCTGGTGCCCATCGCGACCGGCAAGGTGCTCGGCGAGTTCGTGCCGAAGGCGCAGACGGACCTGATCGTGCAGGTGTGCCTGGCCGTGATGCTCAGCAGCGTGGTGGCGGCGGCCTTCATGCTGCTGCAGAACCTGACCATCCTGCGGCTGGAGGGCCGCATCGAGGCCACGCTCCAGCCGGCCGTGTGGGACCGGCTGCTCAGGCTGCCGACGAGGTTCTTCACCGAGCGCTCCACCGGCGAACTGGCCAGCGCGGCCATGGGCATCAGCTCGATCCGCAGGCTGCTGGCCGGAGTCGGTCCGACGGTCGCCCAGTCGGTGACCGTCGGGGCGATGAACCTGGGGCTGCTGCTGTGGTTCAGCGTGCCGATGGCGATGGCCGCGGTCGGCATGCTCGTCGTCATCGCGGCCGTGTTCCTGGGGCTCGGGCTGTGGCAGGTGCGGTGGCAGCGGCGGCTGGTCGTGCTCTCCAACAAGCTGAACAACCAGGCCTTCCAGACGCTGCGCGGTCTGCCCAAGCTGCGGGTGGCCGCCGCCGAGAACTACGCCTACGCCGCGTGGGCGTCCCAGTTCGCGCGCAGCCGTGAGCTCCAGCAGAAGGCCGGCCGCATCAAGAACCTCACGTCGGTGCTGGGCGCGGTGTATCTGCCGCTGTGCACGCTGCTGATGTTCATGCTGCTGGCGGGTCCGGCCCGGGGCTCGATGTCGGCGGCCGCGTTCCTCACCTTCAACACCTCGGTGACGATGGTGCTGACCTCGGTCACCCAGCTGACGGGCGCGTTCGTCTCGGCCGTGGCGGCGCTGCCGCTGTTCGAGGAGATCAAGCCGGTCCTGGACGCGACGCCGGAGGTGCGCACGGCGAGCACGCGTCCGGGCCCGCTGTCCGGGGCGCTGGAGGCGCGGCGGCTGTCCTTCCGGTACTCGGACGACGGTCCGCTGGTCTTGGACGACGTGTCGTTCGAGGTGCGTCCGGGCGAGTTCGTCGCGGTCGTCGGCCCCAGCGGCTGCGGCAAGTCGACGCTGCTGCGTCTGCTGATCGGCTTCGACCGTCCGGTGTCGGGCAGCGTCCTCTACGACGGTCAGGACCTGGCCGCGCTCGACCAGTCGGCGGTGCGCCGCCAGTGCGGTGTGGTGCTCCAGCACGCGCAGCCGTTCACCGGTTCGATCCTGGACGTCATCTGCGGCACCGAGCCGTACACGCCGGAGGAGGCGATGGCGGCGGCCGAGATGGCCGGGCTCGCCGAGGACATCAAGCGGATGCCGATGGGCCTGCACACCATCGTCTCGGGCAGCGGCGCCGTCTCCGGCGGCCAGCGCCAGCGGCTGATGATCGCCCAGGCGCTGATTCGCCGGCCGCGCATCCTCTTCTTCGACGAGGCGACCAGCGCCCTCGACAACGAGACCCAGCGCACGGTCATCGAGAGCACCAAGGCCCTCAACGCCACCCGGATCGTCATCGCCCACCGGCTGTCGACCGTGCTGGACGCCGACCGGGTCGTGGTGATGGAGGACGGCAAGGTCGTCCAGCAGGGCCCGCCCGCCCAGCTGCTCGCCGACACCGGCGGCCGGCTGCACGAGCTGGTGCGGCGCCAGATGGCGTGACGATCCGCGGCCTGCGGTGGCGCGTCTTCGCCGTACCCCGCGGCCCGGACCGTTGGGCTCTGTCAGAAGTGGGTACCCACGGCCCATGCGAATGAGCGTGGTGGACGTGGGATCGAACACGGTCAGACTGGTGGTCGCGGACGCGGACGACGGCGTACCGCTTCCGGTGCACACCGCCAAGTGGCGGCTCAGGCTGTCCGAGCAGGTCACACCGGGGGGACCCATCCCGGAGCCGGCCGTGGAACAACTGGTGCACGCGGTCGCCGAGGCGAGCCGGACCGCCACCCGGTGGGGTGCGGCCGGCCCGCTGGCGTTCGCGACCGCCGTGGTGCGCGGCGCGCCGAACCGGCACGAGGTGCTGCACACCGTCCGAGCCCGTACCGGCGTGGACCTCTGCACCCTGCCGGGCGAGGTCGAGGCGGAACTGACGTTCCTCGGGGCCCGGCGCTGGATGGGCTGGCGGTCGGGGCCGCTCGCGCTGCTCGACATCGGCGGCGGCTCGCTCGAAGTCGCCTTCGGGCGCGGCCGGTTGCCCGACTTCGTGGCGTCGCTGCCGCTGGGCGCGGGGCGGCTCACGCACGAGTTCTTCAAGGACGAGGACCCGCCGTCGCCGGAGCGGGTGCGGGCGCTGCGCCGCAAGGTCCGCCACCAGCTGCGGGACGTCGCGGCGCGGATCCGCTGGGAGGGCCCGCGCACCGCGGTCGCCACCTCGCGCACCTTCCAGCAGCTGGGACGGCTGTGCGGTACGGCGCCCGGCCGCCACGGCCCGTTCGTGGACCGGCAGTTGCACCGGGAGGCGCTGCGGGAGGCGATCCCGCGGCTGGCCGCCCTGCCCGCCGCCGAACGCGCGCTGCTGCCCGGCATCTCCGCGCCGCGGGCCGCGCAGAGCCTGGCCGGAGCGGTGGTCGCGCACACCGCGATGAAGCTGACCGGCCTCAGGTCCGTCACGGTCTGCCCCTGGGCGATCCGCGAAGGCGTGCTGCTGCGGCACATCGAGGACGGCCCCGCCTGGTGGGCGGAGGTCACCCGGCGCAGCGAGGAGGCGGCCCCGCCCGACCCGGTGCCGCTGCGCATCGCCACCGCCACCGCCACGAGCTGAGCACCGGAAGAGCGGAACGAACGCACCGAACGCAGGAAGGAGACCCCCGTGTCCCAGGACAAGAACCACGACAGCTCCGACAAGAAGCCCGAGACGGCGCTGGAGGAGGTCCTGCGCGAGATCGAGGACGCCGAGAACCGCACCCAGGACTCCGCCGAGCAGCGACGCCACCGGGGCGAGGCCGGAGAGGCCATCACCCCCAACACGCGCGCCCAGGAGGAGTCCCAGGGGGACTGAAACGGGGGATCAGGAGGGGCCTGGCCCGAGGCCCGGCCCCTCCATGACGTGCCGGAGTTCCTTCATGACGTGCCGGAGTTCCTTTCCACGCCGGAACTACGCGGGTAGGTGACCCCGGGCGCCGGCCGGGTACCCGGTGCGCATGGAGCACCACCGCGAAGAACCAGGACTGCCGGCCCCGCGCGGCCCGCTGAGCAGGGGCGTCGAGGCATACCTGCGGGGAGCGGGCCGGCTGCCCCGCCTTGAGGCCGTCGCCCGTGCCGAGGTGTACGGCGAGGACCTCCAGCTGGCGCTCTACCTGTGCTACGAGCTGCACTACCGCGGGTTCGAGGGGGTGTCCCCCGACCGCGAGTGGGACCCGGAGCTGCTGCGTATCCGGGCGGCCCTCGAGCAGCGCTTCCTGTCCGCCCTGCGTGCCGACGCCCGGGTCCACGACAGTGTGGACGAGGCACTGGCGGACCTCTTGGTCGAGCCCGTCGACGGCGCGGGCGTCACCCACTTCCTGCGCGACGAGGGCGAGCTGTGGCACCTGCGCGAGTACGCGGCCCAGCGCTCGCTGTACCACCTCAAGGAGGCGGACCCGCACGCCTGGGTGCTGCCGCGGCTGTGGGGCCGGGCGAAGGCGGGGATGGCGGCGGTGGAGTTCGACGAGTGGGGCGGCGGCCGAGCCGACCGTGTGCACGCCCGGCTGTTCGCCGACCTGATGAAGGACCTGGGCCTGGACACGACGTACGGCCGCTACCTCGACGCGGCGTGCGCCGAGGCCCTGGTCACGGTGAACCTCATGTCCCTCTTCGGCCTGCACCGGGCCCTCAGGGGCGCCCTGGTCGGCCACTTCGCGACGGTCGAGATCACCTCGTCACCGGGATCCCGGCGGCTCGCTGAGGCGATGCGCCGCACCGGCGCCGGGCCGGCGGCCGAGCACTTCTACGACGAGCACGTCGAGGCCGACGCGGTCCACGAGCAGGTGGTGCGCCACGACGTCATCGGCGGTCTGCTGGCGGAGGAGCCGCACCTGGCCCCGGATGTCGCGTTCGGGATCGACGCCACCGAGTTCGTCGAGGACCGCTTCGCCGCCCGGCTGCTCGCCGACTGGCGTGCGTCGCGTTCGTCACTGCATGCACCGCTTGCCCGTGAAGCCACCCATATCTCCTGAACACCCGGGTACCCGAGCATCGTGAACCCACTGGTACCCCCGGGCGTGTACGCCCCGCAGGAGGACACCGAGTTGCTGGCCGGCGCCCTGTCCGACGAGCCGTTGCCGCCGGGCGCGGAGGTCCTGGACGTCGGCACCGGCACCGGCGCCCTGGCCCTGGAGGCCGCGCGCCGGGGTTTCCGTGTGACCGCCGTGGACGTGGCGCGCCGGGCCGTGTGGGCCGCGCGGCTGAACGCTGTACGGGCGGGGCTGCCGGTCCGCATCCGGCGCGGGAATCTCTTCGATCCGGTGCGGGGCGAGTCGTTCGACATGATCCTGGCCAACCCGCCGTACGTGCCGGCGCCGGACGGTACCGGACGGCCACGGGGGGCGGCCCGCGCCTGGGACGCGGGCGACGACGGACGGCTGGTCGTGGACCGGATCTGCCGGGAGGCGCCTGATCTGCTGCGTCCGGGCGGGGTGCTGCTGCTGGTGCAGTCCGCGCTGAGCGGCCCGGACCTGACCGTCGGGCAGCTGCGCTCGTCCGGTCTGAAGGCCGCTGTGACGTGCCGGCGGCGGATCGCGTTCGGTCCGGTGCTGCGCGGCCGGGAACGCTGGCTGCGGGAGCGGGGGCTGCTGTCCTCCGCCGAGGACAAGGAAGAGCTGGTGGTCGTCCGTGCCGAACTCCCCGTCTGACCGGTCCGCGGCGCCGCGCCGCGTGACGGTCCAGCGCAAGGGCCCGCTGCTGGTGGAGGGCCCGGTGGAGGTGGAGCTGGAGGACGGTTCCGTCGTCACCTCGGACCGCTTCCGCGTGGCCCTGTGCACCTGCCGCCGCAGCCGCCGCTATCCGTGGTGCGACACGAGCCACCGCGACCGGGCCTAGGCCCTGTCGTCACATTCCCGTCGTCCGCCCGAAGGGCGGGCCCCGCGGCGTCAGGTGCGTGCTCTCGCCGTGCCGGGCGCAGACCCTCGTACTGGTTTTGTACCTGGGTCTGCGCCCGGTGCGGCGAGAGGGCGTGCAGGGCGCCGCGGGGCAGGCGGGAATGTGATGACAGGGCCTTGAGCCCGGTCGCGGTGGCCGGCAAGTCCAGGGGCCGGCGGGCGGCCCCACTCCGCCCACCGGCCCCCTTGTACGAGATCGCAGGTCCCCGCGACAGCGGCCCGGCTCCCCAGCCTCGAGCCGCTGTGTCTCACGGGAATGGCGCGATCCCGGTCTTTCAGAACGCGAAGACGCCGGAACCGTAGGCGTTCTTCACGCACTCGTTGGAGAACGTGCGCTCGTAGGAGACTCGCCGGCCCTGCCAGACACCGTCGACGGTGACGACCACCGGGTCGTACTGCTTGGTGCACATCACGCCGTCCGTGGCGGTCAGGGCGTGGATGTCGCCGTCGACACCGCGCAGTTCCGCGCAGGCCGAGCCGGCGACCGGGTGCGTACCGGAGGGCCTCGGAGCACAGGTCAGGGTGACCGCGCGTTCCGGAGTCGCGGCGGCCGCGCTCTCACCGTGGCCCACCGTGAGAACGAGGGCCGACGGGGCGTAGAGCGCGGTGGGGGCCGGACCCGGACTGGCGAGCGCGGCCCCGGACAGGGGTCCGCAGACGGCGGTGGCCGTCAGGCCGAGGGTCATGGCCCAGCGCGCGGTGTTCCGCATTGTGTGCATCCTTCCGCTCGATTACAGGGTGTGCCGACCCGTGCTCGATCGGTGCCCGGGGCGGCGACCGCGAGTCTGCCGAGTTCGCCACCGAAACACACATCGACCCCACCGGTTTCAGTAACATTTCGTATTGAATCAGTGGCGCGAAGTTACGGAACGCGCCCGCGTGAAGCCCGTAACCGGGCGGGCTCCGGGATCACGAAGCGGCCAGATGGCTGATTTCAGCGTGTTCGTTAATAGGCCTGAAACATTCCGAATTCCGCTCTCGGCCGACTGCTTCGCGACCCCTTGTGTTCATGCCCAGGCCGAGTAATCGTCATTACATGATTACGACAGAGCAGCGAGAGAAACTGCGCGGCTGGTTCGCCGGCCGCCTTCCCGACGACCTCTTCGAGGAACTGACCGAGATCACGGTCGACCGCGAGGAGATCACCGTGATCGGTCGCATCCCCGAACCCCGGCTGGCCGAGGACGCCCCGGCCGCCGAGCGGGAGGCGGCCCTGGAGAGCCGGGTGCAGGAGTTCCGGGAACGCACACGTGAGGACCGGATGGCCGTGGCCCGGGAGGCCGAGCACCGGTTCCGCCGGAAGGTGTCCTGGGGCGTGGAGTGCGGCGGGCGGCGCACCCTCTTCACGCACGTGGCCGCGCCCGTGATGACGCGGCTGCGCCAGCCGGAGCGCCAGGTCCTCGACACCCTGATCGCCGGCGGCGTCGCCCGCAGCCGCAGCGACGCGCTGGCCTGGTGCGTGCGCCTGGTCCAGCGTCATACCGACGACTGGCTCGCGGAGTTGCGCGACTCCCTCGAACACGTGCAGCGGGTCCGGGCCCAGGGGCCGGACGCCGAGCCGGATCAAGCGGATCACGCCGAGCACACGGATGACGAGGAATGACCAAAGAGTGGAGGATCGGTCCACTCACAGCACCGAGAATGGATGAACCGTCCTCTGGTGTCGTCCGCCTGCGGCGCCCTACCGTCGGCAGCACCCCAGAGGACGGGATCCGCACGCCGCCGCACACCCAGGCGCCGGCGAGCGGCCCTCCGCCCCTCAGCCGCGCCACCCCGCGCTCCAC
>NZ_NGFN01000178.1 GCF_002148965.1 Streptomyces swartbergensis
GCCACCCCCACCGCCCCCGACGTCCACGAGCAGGGCGTGACCCGCCGTCCCGTACGCCACTTCTCCCTCCTCGGCATCGTCTGGGACGATCCCGAAGCCGAACTGCACGGCCGCGTCCAGGTCCGTACCCGAGCCGCCGACACCGGCACCTGGTCGGGCTGGCAGGACGTCGAGACGCACAACGCCGACCACGCGGCCGACCGGGGTACGCCCGAGAGCACGTCGGGCCGCGTCCGCGGCGCCACGGCACCGCTGTGGGTGGGGGACTCCGACGGCGTGGAACTCCGGGTCCGCTCCCGACCCGAGAGGGCGGAAGCCGCCTCCGCGCACCACGGCACGGGCACCCGCAACCTGGCCGCCGCGCCCCCGCTCCCCTACGGCCTCCGCCTCGAACTCGTCGACCCGGGCGATGACGCCCCGCCGCCCGGCACCTCCGCGGACGGCCCCCGCACCGCCGACCTCGCCGGCGAGGCTTCCGCCGCCACCGAGGCCTCCGTCGTCAACGCCGACCTGGCCCCCCTCGACGCCACCGAGATCCCGGCACTGAACGCCGCGGAGACCGCGCAGGAGTTCCTCGGCCTCAACGCCGGCGAGCTGACCGAGCAGCAGCAGGCGAGGCCGTACGTCGGTCCGCGCCCGCGCATCGTCACGCGGCGCGGCTGGGGCGCGAACGAGGGGCTGCGGGAGCGGGGCTTCCGATACACCAAGAAGGTCAAGGCGGCCTTCGTGCACCACACGGCTTCTGGCAACAACTACCGCTGCTCGCAGGTCCCGTCACTCATCCGCAGTATCTACCGCTACCACGTCAAGAGCATGGGCTGGCGGGACATCGGCTACAACTTCGTCATCGACAAGTGCGGAAAGATCTACGAGGGCCGCGCCGGGGGCGTGGCACGGCCGGTCCTCGGCGCCCACACCCTTGGTTTCAACAACAACAGCATGGGGATCGCCGTCCTCGGGTCGTACGGCGTCAAGAAGCCGTCGTCCGCCGCAGTCAAGGCCATCGCCCGGCTCACGGCGTGGAAGCTGGGCCTGCACGGGATGAATCCGCGGGGAAAGACATACCTGAAGTCGGCTGGTAGCAATCTCCATCGAAAAGGTAAGAAGGTACGACTGAACGTGATCTCCGGTCACCGGGACGGATTCAAGACGTCCTGCCCGGGACGCAAGCTCTACGGCAAGCTCGGCTCGGCCCGCTCCAAGGCGGCCCGGTACCAGGGCCGCTGAGAAACACGTTCACCGCCGTCGGGGGACAGCGGGCGGAACGCCGCACGGCCAGCGAAGGCGCCACGGAACGGTCTGCATACACTGACCGGCCGAAAGACAGTTCGGCCGGTCCCGGCAGGAAGCAGAGACGACACGTGACAGAAGCGATCCTCCTGGTCGGCGGCAAAGGCACCCGGCTGCGCCCGCTCACGGTGCACACGCCCAAGCCCATGGTGCCGGCGGCCGGGGTGCCCTTCCTCACGCACCAACTGGCGAGAGCGAGAGCGGCGGGTGTCGAGCACATCGTCCTGGCCACGTCCTATCTGGCCGAGGTCTTCGAACCGTACTTCGGTGACGGTTCCGCGCTGGGGCTGCACCTCGAATACGTGACGGAGGAGGAGCCCCTCGGCACGGGCGGCGCCATCCGCAACGTCGCCTCCCGGCTGCACTCGGGCCCCGACGACCCGGTCCTCGTCTTCAACGGCGACATCCTGACGGGCCTCGACATCCGGGCCCTGGTCGACACCCACGAGACGACCGGCGCGGACGTCTCCCTGCACCTCACCAAGGTCACGGACCCGCGCGCCTACGGCCTCGTCCCCACGGACGACACGGGCAGGGTCCTGGCGTTCCTGGAGAAGCCGCAGACGCCCGAGGAGATCGTCACCGACCAGATCAACGCGGGGGCGTACGTCTTCCGCCGCTCGGTCATCGACACGATCCCGCTGGGCCGGCCGGTGTCGGTGGAGCGTGAGACGTTTCCGGACCTGCTGACCGCCGGGGCGCATCTCCAGGGCATGGTCGACTCGACGTACTGGCTGGACCTGGGCACACCGGCGGCGTTCGTCCGGGGCTCGGCGGACCTCGTCCTGGGCCGGGCYCCGTCCCCCGCGGTCCCCGGCCGCTGCGGCGACCGCCTGGTCCTGCCGACGGCGACGGTCGCGGCCGACGCGAAGCTGTCCGGCGGCACGGTGGTCGGCGAGGGCGCCTTCGTCGCGGAGGGCGCCCGCGTCTTCGGCAGCACGATCCTCCCGGGCGCCGTGATCGAACCCGGCGCGGTCATCACCGACTCCCTCATAGGCACCCGGGCCCGCGTCGGCGAACGCTCCGTCCTCACCGGCACGGTCATAGGCGACGGCGCGATCATCGGCCCCGACAACGAACTCCGCGACGGCGCCCGCATCTGGTGCGACGCCCGAATCCCAGCGGGAGCGGTCCGCTTCTCTTCGGACCAGTAGCGACTATGCACGGCTACCGCCGGCCGCCGCCTGCGGGCAGTCGTGCCGCTGGGGCGGCACCCGTCCCAAAGAAGCGGCACCCCGCTCTGCCGGGCTGCGGACCCACCCGGCCTCAGCACCACCGCCGAGCACCCTGCAACGCTGAGTGGCGCACCCCCCGCCCCAGCACCACCACCGCGGCACCGGAACAACGGGCAGCACATCACAACCCCCCGATATCCCACCGCGGCATCTTCGGCGCCCTCCGCCCCGGCACCCTCCCACTCAGCAGAATCAACCGAGCCGCCCGATGCCGCTGCCCCGCATACGGCTCCAGCAACTCCAGCATCACGGAGTCGTCCGCATCCCGGTCCCCGGCCAACGCCCACCCCACGATCCCGGGCAGATGCAGATCCCCCACGGTCACCTCATCCGGCGCTCCATGACTTCGCTGCACCGTCTCCGCCGACGTCCACGGCCCGACCCCCGGCACGACCTCCAGCCGCGCCCGAGCCGCCCCCGGTTCCATCCCGGCAGCCTCCTCCAACCGCCCGGCCACCCGAACCGCACGCAGAATCGTCGACGCCCGCTTGTTGTCGACCCCCGCCCGATGCCACTCCCACGACGGAATCAGCGCCCACGTCCGAGGCTCCGGCATCACATACATCCGCCCGGGCGCGGGCCCCGGCGCCGGCTCCCCGAACTTCCGCACCAGCAACCGCCACGCCCGGTACGCCTCATCGGTCGTGACCTTCTGCTCCAGAATCGACGGAATCAGCGACTCCAGCACGAGCCCGCTCCGCGTCAGCCTGAGCCCCGGCCGCCGATGCCGGGCCAGCGCGACCACCCGATGCCGGGGCACGAACGCGGACGGGTCATCGCCGGCCCCGAGCAGCTCCGGCAACCGGTCCAGCAGCCACTCCGCCCCGGGCCCCCAGGCCTGGCCTCGCACCCCACCGCCGTACGCGCAGACCCGCAGCGTCCCTGGCCCGGCGGGCGTACGACAGGCCCGCCACACCGACCCGTCCGGCATCGCCCGGAACGTCGGATCACCCGGCCCGCGCCGCAGCGGCCCGAGCACCAGACCGAGATCCAGCGGCCCGTCCGGCACCCAGTCGCGCACCCGCCCCGGCCCCACGGCCTGCCGCGGCACGCCCCCGGCGACGCCGACATGCCCGCCGCGCACGGTCGTACGCGTGGGCCGGGGAGCGAACCGTCCTGCCATGAGCGAAGTCCCTGGGATACGAGAGGGGAGATACGAGAGGGCCAAGAAGGGATGTACGAGAGGCGCCAAGAGGGGATGTACGAGAGGCGCTAAGAGGGGATGTATGAGAGGGGGCATGAGAGGAGCAGCGCTAAGAGCGTAAGCGCCGGCCGCCGCCGGTCACCGCACCTCGATGAAAGCCCCCGCGTCCCGCTCCGGCCGCGCCCGCGGTTCCTCCGCCGGATGCCCGACCGCCACCGCGCCCATCGGATCCCAGTCCGCCGGCAGCCCCAGCACCTCGCGCACCACGTCCCGGCAGAACATCGTCGAGGACACCCACGCCGACCCCAGCCGCTCCCCGGCCAGCGCGACCAGGAAGTTCTGCACGCCGGCGCCGGCGGCGACCACGAACATCTCCCGCTCGGCCCCGTCGCGCCGCGCGTCGCCGTAGGTGTGCGAGCCGTCCATGACCAGACAGGGGACGACGAGGTACGGCGCGTTCCGCAGTACGTCCCCCCGCCGCACCCGCTTGGCGATGGACTCCTCCGTCTTGCCGTCCCGCCGCAGATCGGCGATCCAGGCGTCCCGCATGGCGTCGAGCAGCCGCGTCCGCGACTCCCCGGACTCCAGCAGCACGAAGCGCCACGGGGTGGTGTGGTGCGGCGCCGGGGCCGTCACCGCCGCGGCCACCGCCCGCCGTACCGCTCCTGGGTCTACGGGCTCGTCCGTGAAGGCCCGGACCGTACGCCGCTGGGTCACCGCCAGCCGTATCGCCTCCGACGTGCCGAGCCGGAACATGTCGTCGCGCGCGCCGCGCACCATGGCCCGCGCTCCCTCTCCGTCGTCCTGCGCCAGCACGTGCGGCAGGCCGCGCAGCACGGCGACGGGGAGCCCGGCCGCCTTGCCCTTGACGAGGTCGCCGGCCGCGGCGAGTTCGTCGGCCGTGGCGACGACGGTGGCGCTGAGCGGGTTGCCGTGCGCGTCCGTGCCGCCGCGCAGGTCGTCCAGTACGCGCACTCCGGCGGCGCCGATCGCGACGTCCGTGAGCCCCGCGCGCCAGGGCCGCCCGAACGTGTCGGTGATGACGACACCGACGTCGACGCCGAGGACGTCCCGCAGTCCGTCGCGGATCGCGCGGGCGGAGGCGTCCGGGTCCTCGGGCAGCAACAGCACCGTCCCGGACGGGGTGTTGGACGCGTCGACCCCGGCCGCGGCCATGACGAGGCCCTGCCGGTTCTCGACGATCCGGAGGCTGCCGCGCCGGGCGACCACCCGTACCGTCTCGGCGTCGATGGCCGCCTCCCGGTCGGTCGCCCGGACGGCCCGGCCCTCCGCCTTGGAGACGATCTTCGAGGTGACGAGCAGGACGTCCCCGTCGGCCAGACCGGGCTCGGCGGCCGCGATCAGCTTGGCCAGATCGTCCCCGGCCGTGACCTCGGGCATCCCGCCCAGTGCCCACACCCGGTACCCGTCGGCACCCTGCCGCTTCTCCGGGACCTCGCCGCTCAAGCTCCCCGCACCTCCTCCGCCAGTGTCAGGGCCTCCCGCGCCATCCGCGCGGTCGCGTCGGTGTCGGTCATCATCAGCGGCACGGCCCGGCAGCGGATCCCGGCCGCCTCGACCCGCTCCACCGCGCCGGCGTCCACCGTGTCGACGAGCCAGCCGTCCAGCAGGCCCGAGCCGTAGTGCTCGGCCACCGCCGGCGCGGTCGACTCGACGCCCACGGCGGCGAGCACCTTGTCGGCCATGCCCCGCACGGGCGCGTCACCGACGATGGGGGACAGGCCGACCACCGGCACTCCGGCCTCGGCGATGGCCTCCCGGATGCCGGGCACGGCGAGGATCGTGCCGATCGACACGACCGGGTTGGACGGCGGGAAGAGGATCACGTCCGCCTCGGCGATCGCCTCCAGCACCCCCGGCGCGGGCTTCGCCTGGTCGGCGCCCACCGGCACGATCGCCTCCGCGGGCACCGAGGCGCGCAGCCGCACCCAGTACTCCTGGAAGTGGATCGCCTTGCGCTCGCCGTCGATCTCGACGGCCACATGGGTCTCGACGCGGTCGTCGGACATCGGGATCAGCCGCACGCCCGGCTCCCAGCGGTCGCACAGCGCCTGGGTCACCGCGCTCAGCGGGTACCCGGCGCCGATCATCTGGGTCCGCACGATGTGCGTGGCGAAGTCCCGGTCGCCCAGGCCGAACCACTCGGGCCCGACGCCGTACGCCGCGAGCTCCTCCTTGAGGTGGAAGGTCTCGTCGGCGCGCCCCCAGCCCTGTTCCTCGTTGATGCCGCCGCCGAGCGTGTACATCACCGTGTCGAGGTCCGGGCAGACCTTCAGCCCGAAGAGGTGGATGTCGTCCCCGGTGTTGCCGATGACCGTGATGTCCGCGTCCGGCACGGCCCGCTTCAGACCACGCAGGAACCGGGCACCACCGATGCCGCCTGCCAGAACCACAATGCGCATGGAAGCCAGTCTTGCAGGCGCCTACGACAACCGGTCAGCGACTACCGCAACCGGTCAGCGGCCACGGCAACCGGTCAGGCAGTCACGCCAACCGATCGGACACGTCACGCCATCGGTCAGGCAGTCACGGCCCCGGTACGCTCCGGGCCTCGCAGTGCTGGGCCGTGTGCATCGGCATCTCCGTCAGGCCCGGGTAGTAGACGTGCAGGCTGACCGCCGGCTCCAGTGCGTCGTTGACGACTTCGTGCATGTACCCCGGCGCGAAAACGCGCTGCGCGCCTGCCCGCAAGGCGCGTGCGCCCCGCTCCGTGCGCTCGGTCAGCGTGCCGTCCAGCACGGTCAGCACACCGGAGGAGCGGCCGTGGTCGTGCAGCCCGCTGCCCTGCCCGGGCACCCAGGACAGCAGCCACACCTCGTAGCCCGGGCCGGTGCGCAGCCGGTGGTACCAGCGGCTGGTCGCGTCGTACCGGACGAGGTGCTCCCACTGGGAGCGGTCGGCGGCGATGGAGCGGGCGAGTCCGACGAACTCGGCGACGGTGGCCGGGTGCTCGCGCGGGGTCTGGAGCAGATGCGGGACTTCGAGGATGTCGCCGGCGATCTGGAGGTCGCTGTCGCTGTTCATGGGTGTGGTGGTTCCTCAGTGAAGAAGGTCAGAGGGAACAGAGGCCGAGAGAGGGGTGGCTCGGCCTTCAGCTGGAGCGGGTGGGGCTCAACAGCTGGAACAGCAACAGCAACAGCTACAGCGAGCGCGGGCAGCACCGAGGGACCCGGCGGTGCGGGTCGAGGTGAGTGCCAAGTTCGCGAGCATGCCCACTAGGACACCGGTTCACACCCCCACTGTCAACTCGGCACCCGCCATGTGCGATGTGGTTCACCTCATCCGGTCGTTCACTCAGATGAAAGGTTTGTTCACGGCCCGCCCGGGACACATGGCGTCCAACCGGGCGCACAAACCCCGTTGCGTAGTCGTGATCCGACTGTGATCCGTTTCGCTTCGAGGTGCGTGTCGGAACGAGATCGAACCTCTGAGCGTCCTTCTCCGTACAGGTCTGCAAGGGGTCCGGCGGACGGCGTGAGCCCCAGCGGGCTCCGTCGGTGTGTCAGGTTTTATGGTGATTTGAACACTTTCCGCTTGGGCTTGGTTCCGCAGAGTGAATAAGGGGCTCAATAGCAGATCTCGGCTTGACTCGCCCGGAGCAGCACACTTGTAATTTCACTCGTGTCGTTCAGCCGGAATCGGTAACGGCTAGATCACGGGGACGCGAAAGACAGACGAGGGGCGCACATGACCGAGACGGTGCAGCAACTGCTGGTCGACGACGCGGACGAGGAGCTCGGCTGGCAGGAGCGCGCACTGTGCGCCCAGACCGACCCCGAGTCCTTCTTCCCCGAGAAGGGCGGCTCGACCAGGGAGGCCAAGAAGGTCTGCCTCGCCTGCGAGGTCCGCTCCGAGTGCCTCGAGTACGCCCTCGCCAACGACGAGCGATTCGGCATCTGGGGCGGCCTGTCCGAGCGGGAGCGCCGTCGGCTGAAGAAGGCAGCGGTCTGACCGGCATCCCGGATCCGTACGCACGCACGGTTGAACGGCCCGTCGCAGGTGGTTATCCACAGGCGGCGGGCCCCCTTGTTGCGCAGCCGATAGTGTGGTCGCTCGTCCGAGACGCCCCGCTGCCCCCACCGGTCGCAGGCGTCCACCGCAGTCCAGCGAACCGGGGCCCGTACCTCGATGTCCGTGCACAGCCACCCGGCAGCTCATCACGACAGCGCTGCCGCACCTGAGTTCCCGCGTCATGTGGTGACCGCGGTCCTCGTCTCCCACGACGGCGCCCGCTGGCTGCCCGACGCGCTCGCCGGGCTGCTCGGCCAGGAGCGACCCGTCCAGTACGCGATGGGCGCCGACACCGGCAGCGCGGACGCCTCCGCCCAGCTGGTCACCGACGCCCTCGGCGCCGACCGCGTGCTGCACCTCGCCCGCCGCACCGGCTTCGGCCAGGCCGTCGAGGAGTGCGGCCGCACCGCCCCGGTCCTCACCCCCGAGCAGCTCCCGTACCTGAAGCGGCCCAGCGGCTGGGACCCGGTCACCCGCTCCTGGCGCGACGACGCGTACGACCTGCCCGAGCTGCCGCACGGAGAGCCGGTGCAGTGGCTGTGGCTGCTGCACGACGACTGCGCCCCGGAGCCCGACGCCCTGGCCCAGCTGCTGCGGGTCGTGGACAACGAGTACGAGCTGGGCCGCGAGGACGTGGCCGTCGTGGGGCCCAAGCTCCGCGGCTGGTACGACCGGCGGCAGCTGCTCGAGGTCGGCGTCAGCATCGCCAACTCCGGCCGCCGCTGGACCGGCCTGGACCGCCGCGAGCAGGACCAGGGCCAGCACGACCACGTCCGGCCCGTGCTGTCGGTGTCCACCGCCGGCATGCTGATCCGCCGCGACGTCTTCGAACAGCTCGGCGGCTTCGACCGCCACCTGCCCCTCATGCGCGACGACGTCGACCTGTGCTGGCGCGCGCACGCGGCGGGCTACCGCGTCCTGGTCGCCCCCGAGGCCGTCGTCCGGCACGCCGAGGCGGCCTCCCGCGAGCGCCGCACGGTCGACTGCGTGGGCCGCACGGCCGCATCCCCGCACAAGGTCGACAAGGCCGGCGCCGTCTACACCCTGCTCGTCAACGCGCGTACGGCCGTGCTGCCCTGGGTGCTGCTGCGGATCGTGCTCGGCACCCTGCTGCGGACCGTCGCCTACCTCGTCGGCAAGGTCCCCGGACAGGCAGTCGACGAGATCCGCGGCCTCATGGGCACGCTGCTCAGGCCCGAGCGGATCCTCGCCGGGCGCCGCGGCAGAGGCACACCCCGGATCGACAAGGACGAGCTGCGGCCGCTGTTCCCGCCGCCCGGCGCGACCGTCCGCATGACCGTCGAGCAGGTCGCCGGCAACCTCGTCGACCGCTCCGACTCCGAGGTCGCCTCCGGCGCCGGACGGCACGGCGGTGCCGTCGAGTCCGGTCCCGGCGGCGACGACGCCGACTTCCTGGAGATCGAGCAGTTCGCCCGGCTCAAGCGCATCGCGCGCAAGCCCGGCCCGGTGCTCTTCCTGGTGCTGCTGCTCGTCTCACTGGTCGCCTGCCGCGAACTCCTCGGCGGCGGCGCGCTCTCGGGCGGCGCCCTGCTGCCCGCCCCGGCCGACTCCTCCGAACTGTGGGCGCGCTACCTGGACGCCTGGCACCCGGTCGCCGCCGGCGGCACCTCCGCCGCGCCGCCGTACCTCGCGCTCGTGGCGATGATGGCGTCCCTGCTGTTCGGCTCGACCGGCCTCGCCGTCACGCTGCTGCTCGTCTGCTCGGTGCCGCTGGCCGGTCTCAGCGCCTACTTCGCCTCCCGCCCGCTGGTCCAGTCCCGGCTGCTGCGCGCGTGGGCGGCCGTCGTCTACGCCTTCCTGCCCGCCGCCACCGGCGCCCTCGCCGGCGGCCGGATCGGCACCGCCGTCCTGGCCGTGCTGCTGCCGCTCATCGCCCGCGCGGGCATCGCCGCCAGCGGCCTGGCGAACCCCTCGGGGGCGCGCGGCAGTTGGCGCGCCACCTGGGCGTACGCGCTGCTGCTGACCATCACCACCGCGTTCACCCCCATCGTGTGGCCCATCGCGCTGCTCCTCGGCGCCGGGCTGCTGGTCCTGCGCCGGACCGACATCACGGCGTACGGGCTGCGGTTCCTCGCCCAGCTCGGCACGCCCCTGCTGCTCCTCGCGCCCTGGTCGCTGTCGCTGCTCCCGTTCGGGTTCTTCCGGGAAGCCGGTCTGGAGTACCGCCCCGCGGCCGCCTCCGCCCTCGACCTGCTCGGCGCCAGCCCTGGGGGTCCCGGCACCGTCAGCGGCCTCATGCTGATCGGCATCGTGCTGGCCGCACTCGCCGCCCTGCTCCGCTCGGAACGCCGGCTGGGCATCTGGACGGCCTGGACGGCCGCCCTGACCGGCTACGTCTTCGCGGTCCTGTCCAACAGCTCCACCTGGTCCGGCCCCGCGACCCTCGTCTACGGCATCGCCCTGCTGGCGGCCGCCGCGCTCGGCGCCGACGGGGCACGCGCGCGTGTGGCCGAGCAGAGCTTCGGCTGGCGCCAGCCGGTCGCCGTGCTGATCGCCTTCGCCTCGGCCGCGGGCCCGCTGCTCGTCGCCGCGGGCTGGATGATCCGCGGCGCCGACGGCCCCCTGGAGCGGCGCGACCCGACCCAGGTGCCCGCGTTCGTCGCCGAGGAGAGCGGCAGCAGCGACCAGGCCCGCACCCTCGTCCTGGACAGCGACTCCGCCTCCCACGTCGGCTACATGCTGGTCCGCGGCTCCGGCGCCCGTCTCGGCGACGGCGAGATCGCCGCGGCCGACGGCGAGAACGGCAGGCTCGACAAGGTCGTCGCCAATCTCGTCGCCGGCTCCGGCGCCGACCAGGCCGACCAGCTCGGCGGCTTCGCCGTGCGCTACGTCCTCGTCCACCAGGGCGCGCCCCGCGATGTCACCCGCGTCCTGGACGCCACGCCCGGCCTGACCCGGCTCAGCCAGCAGAACGGCGGCGCGCTGTGGCAGATCGACCAGGAGGTCGCCCGCGCCACCATCGTCCCCGCCTCCGGTTCCGGCACCCCCCAGCCCGTCGCCGCCGGGCCCGTCGACATCCACACCACGATCCCGGCCGGCTCCGACGGACGCGTGCTGCGCCTGGCCGACACCGCCTCCGACGGCTGGACCGCCACGCTCGACGGCAAGCCGCTGACCCGCACCACGGTCGACGGCTGGGCCCAGGGCTTCGAACTCCCCGCCACCGGCGGCAGGCTGGACGTCACCTACGACGACCCGGTCGGCCACACCGCGTGGCTGTGGGCGCAGGGCCTCCTCGCCGTCGTACTCGTCGTGCTCGCCCTGCCCGGCAGGCGCCGCGACATCGACGACGACCTGCCCGAGGAGCCGGCCGTCCCGGCCCAGCCGGTCGCGGGCGAGGGCCGCCGAGCCCGCCGCCTGCGCGCCCAGGCGGAGGCCGAGGCCGAAGGGGCGGCGCAGCCCGAGGAGTTCCCGCCCCCGCAGCCCGAGCAGCCCCCGGCACCCGTGCCCCAGCAGCAGAACCACGGGCAGTGGGACCACGCCGGCCACCAGAGCGGCGAGTACGCGAATTACGGCGACCAGTACCAGGGCGCCCAGTACCCGGCGGACGCCTACGGACAGCAGTACCCGGCGGATCCGTACCAGGGCGGCCAGTACGACCCGTACGCGTACGGCGGCCAGTCCCAGAACCCGCCCTACGACCAGCAGGGCTACGACCAGACGGGCTACGACCAGGCCTACCCCCAGGGCTACGGCACGCCGTACGACCCGGCGCAGCAGCACCACCCCCACGGCACGGGCAGTGAGCGTCCCGACGGGAGCCAGCAGTGAACCGCACGACCCTGTCCCTGATCGCCGGCGCGACCGCGCTCGCCGCCGTCACCGGATTCGCCGCGCTGTCCGCCCCGGACACCCCGGGCACGCAATCCACCGCCAAGGCGGCCGCCCAACTGCCCGTCGAGCGCACGAGCCTGCTGTGCCCCGCGCCCAGCATGTCCGACATCGCGGAGACGTCGTACACGTCCTTCACGCCTGTCACGAAGGGCACCGGGAGCGGCGGCAGGGCCGAACTCCGGGCGGCCGCCCAGGAGTCGCGAGACGGCTCGGGAGCGGGCGGCGCCAAGGGCAAGGACGACGGGAAGTCCGGCGAGCGGAAGACCGGCAAGACCGTGCCGACCTCCAAGGAGCCCGGCAAGCCGGTCACCGGTGACAGCTCGGGCGCCGAATCGCCCGCCCTGGTCGGGACGGCGGACGGCAGGTTCGCGCCCGGCTGGACCGTCCAGGAGACGACGGAGGTCGCCGTGGGGACCGGGCGCGGCCTCCAGGGCGTCAACTGCACGGCCCCGGACACGAGTTTCTGGTTCCCCGGCGCCAGCACCGCGGCCGACCGCACCGACTACGTCCATCTGACGAACCCCGACGACTCGGCCGCCGTGGTCGACATCGAGCTCTACGGCAAGGACGGCGCCCTCCAGTCCACGGTGGGGGAGGGCATCACGGTCCAGCCGCACTCCAGCGAGCCGGTTCTGCTGTCCACCCTCACCGACGAGGAGCAGACCAACCTCACCGTGCACGTCAACGTCCGCAGCGGGCGGGTCGGCGCCGCCGTGCAGGCCCTGGACGACAAGCTCGGCGGCGACTGGCTGGCCGCGTCCACGGACCCGTCGGGCAGCCTGGTCCTGCCCGGCATCCCCAAGGACGCCACCTCCGTGCGCCTGGTCGCCTTCACCCCCGGCGACGCCGACGCGGACCTCAAGCTGCGCCTCGCCTCCCCCTCCGGGCTGATCACCCCGGCCGGAAACGAGACGGTGCACGTCAAGGGCGGCATGACCACCGCCGTCGACCTGGGCGACGTGACCCGCGGCGAGGCGGGCTCCCTGGTGCTGACGCCGACGGACCGGTCCGTGCCGGTCGTGGCGGCCCTGCGGGTCGTACGCGGCAAGGGCGACAAGCAGGAGACGGCGTTCATCCCGGCCACCCGCCCCGTCGGCGCGCGCGCGACGTCCGCGGACAACAGCGCCAAGGGCAGCACGCTCTCCCTGACCGCCCCCGGCCGCGCCGCGACGGTCGAGGTCACCGCCTCGGCGGGCAGCGAGGGCGGCACGCCGGTGTCGAAGACGTACACGATCAAGGCAGGCACGACGCAGGACATCGAGCCCCC
This sequence comes from Streptomyces swartbergensis, assembly GCF_002148965.1. Taxonomy (GTDB): domain Bacteria; phylum Actinomycetota; class Actinomycetes; order Streptomycetales; family Streptomycetaceae; genus Streptomyces; species Streptomyces swartbergensis. The sequence continues at coordinate 12,824 of NZ_NGFN01000178.1, forward strand.
GGTCCCCAGCGGCCTGAAGGGCACGTACGCGCTCACGGTCGAGCCGAAGTCCGGCGGCCCGGTCTACGGAGCCCGCACCCTGGCGGCGACGGAGGGCGGCGTCCCCGGCTTCACCGTGCAGACGCTCCCCGACGACCGGGGGACGGTCGCGGTACCGGAGGCGGACGAGGACCTGTCGGTGCTGCAGAAGTAGGGCCGACTGCTGCGGTCGGTGCCGCAGAAGCAGCTCCGACCGCTGCCGGCCGTCTCAGCCCTGGTCCTCGCCGTACCGGGGATCCACCGTCTCCGGCGTCAGCCCCAGCAGCTCGGCGACCTGCTCGACGACGATCTCGTGCACCAGCGCCGCCCGCTCGTCGCGCCCCTTGGTGCGGATCTCGACGGGCCGCCGGTAGACCACCACGCGCGCGGGGCGGCCCTCGCGGGCACTGATCGTGCCGCCCAGCGGAACCGCCTCGTCGTTCCAGGCCTGTCCGGGCCCGTCGAGCCGCGGCACCTCCAGCACCAGGAAGTCGATGTCGGCGAGCTGCGGCCACCGCCGCTCCAGGCGTTCCACGGAGTCCTGCACCAGATCCGCGAACGCCTCCGCACGGCTGGCGGCGAGCGGCACCTGCGGCGGTGCGATCGGGCCGCGCATGCCTCTGCCGTGGCGGTCACGACGGCGGGGCCCGGGGGCGGCGGCTCGGGGCGTTACGGGCTTGTCCATCACTGGTGAAGGGTAGTCCCCGCCGCGCCCCTGTGCCCGGCACCGCACGGCGGTACGGACGGCTTCCGGCCGACCGGCACGGCATGTCGTTACATGACCATTCCAGCCAAGGTTGGGCTCGATTCCGTATCCCGCCGAGACCGGCGACCTCACGGCAATTGAGGGTTTTGTGACGGCTCTTGACCGCTTGAGGGACCGTTCGACACCCCGGGCGACCGTGTCCGGGCAGGTCAGCGGGGTGCGCCCGAAGGGGTGTGTGGGGCGTTTCACAGCACGACACGGGGGAGTGACCTGGTGGAGAGTCGTCGCGGCCCGCTCAAGAGTGCGGTACCGTCCAACGTCGTGAGCCCTGTACGTCGCTGTTCGCGCACCGCCTGCGGCCGTCCCGCCGTCGCGACGCTGACGTACGTCTACGCCGACTCGACCGCGGTCCTCGGCCCGCTCGCCACCTACGCCGAACCCCACTGTTACGACCTGTGCGCCGAGCATTCCGAGCGCCTCACCGCACCGCGCGGCTGGGAGGTCGTCCGGCTCCTCGACGGTTCGGCCCCGGCGCGCCCCAGCGGCGACGACCTGGAAGCGCTTGCGAACGCCGTGCGAGAGGCGGCCCGTCCCCAGGAGCGAGCGGCCGGGGCCGGTGGCGGCGGGCGCGCGGCCGACCCGATGGAGGTCGCCCGGCGAGGGCACCTGCGCGTCCTCCGCTCGCCCGACAACTGACCGCACCCCGGTTCCTCCCCGTGCACACCCATGGACGCAGGCTTGGCGCGGACATGACTATTCCGCTTTGAGGTCGGGTCGCGAGAAATCGCTTTCACGTGACGGACGGAACCGGGGAGGCGCCGGTGTACGTCCAGGAACTGGACCTCGTCGCCGGCTCACTGGGCCCGTCCGCCCTCGTGGCAGCCCTGCCCCTCCTGATCGTTCTGATCCCGCTCGGCGGCGTCCGCAGGAAAGCGCACCCGGCAGGCCTGACCGGCCTCCTCGCCGCCGTTCTCGTCGCCCGGCTCGCCTACGGCATGCCCCTGGGGCAGACGCTCTCCGGCGCCGCCCAGGGCGCCGGGTTCGGCCTCTTCCCCATCCTGTGGATCGTCGTCAACGCCCTGTGGGCGTACCGGATGACCGTCCGCACCCGGCACTTGACATCCTGCGCCGGTCCTTCGGGCGGCTCTCCGACGACCCCCGCATCCAGGCACTCGTCATCGCCTTCTGCTTCGGGGCGCTGCTGGAGGCGCAAGCCGCCTTCGGGGCGCCCGTCGCGATCAGCGCGGTCATGCTGGTCGCCCTCGGGTTCGAACCGGTGCGCGCGGCCGTCGTCGCCCTAGTCGCCAACACCGCGCCCGTGGCCTTCGAGGCGATGGGCACGCCGGTCGTCACGCTCGCCCAGGTCACCGGACTCCCGTTGGACTCCGTGGCGTCCGTGGTGGGCCGTCAGACGCCGCTGCCGGCCCTCGTGGTGCCCCTCCTGCTGGTCTGGCTCGTGGACGGCCGACGGGGTCTGCGCGAGACCCGGGTGCCCGCCCTCGCCTGCGGAAGTCGCCTTCGCTGTCGCCCAGTTCGCCGCCTCCCACTACGTCTCCGCCCAAGTCGCCGACATCGGCGCCACCCTGGCGGACGCGGGCGCCCTGGCCGCCCTCCCGCACGCGCGCGTGCCCGCCGCCGAGTCCGTACGCGCCTCCGTGCTGACCGGCGTACGCAGCGAGGAGTTGGATGACCAAGGAGGGCTCGCTGCCCGGATCACCGATGGCTTCGATGGGGTTCCGGCCGCGTCCAACTGCTCGGCGAGCAGGAGGTGCGATGGCCTGCGCCCCGCACCTAGCGTGGTCGACACCCCGTACAACCGGGCCCACCGGACGTCTCCGGAGTCCGGGCAACCCCGACTCGCTCAAGTGAACGGCGCCGACTTCGCTCGCCTTCCTGTCGCCCGTCCTCGGCTGGTTCGGCGTCGCCGTGACCGGGCCGGACACCTCGGCCAACGCCCTCTTCGGCGCCCTCCAGGTGACCGCCGCCCGCGAGGCGGGACTGTCGCCCGACCTGCTGGCCACCGCCGACAGCTCCGGCGGCATCCTCGGCAAGATGATCTCCCCGCAGAACCTCACCACCGCCTGCGCGGCCGTCGGACTCGCGGGCCGCGAGGGCGTCCTGCTGCGGAAGGCGCTGCCGTGGAGCCTGGGGCCTGCTGCTGGTGATATGCCTGATCGTGGTCGGCCGGAGCACGCCCGTCCTGGGCTGGATGCTGCCCTGACCTGAGGTTACGGCTGGGAGTCCTCTTGGCGTCCGCCCAGCGCGCTGTCAGCGGCCGGGGGTAGTTTGTGCGGACCGACAGTACTTTTCAGGAAGGTTGGCCGTGGCTGCTGATCTGTCGCAGGTCGTGAAGGCGTACGACGTACGCGGGGTCGTCCCCGACCAGTGGGACGAGTCCCTGGCCGAGCTTTTCGGAGCGGCCTTCGTGCAGGTCACCGGCGCGAGCGCCATCGCGACCGGGCACGACATGCGGCCCTCCTCACCGGGCCTGTCGCGTGCCTTCGCGCGTGGGGCCGCGGCGCTCGGCGCCGACGTGACCGAGATCGGCCTGTGCTCGACGGACCAGCTCTACTACGCCTCGGGCGCGCTGAACCTGCCGGGCGCCATGTTCACCGCCTCCCACAACCCGGCGCAGTACAACGGCATCAAGATGTGCCGCATGGGCGCCGCCCCGGTCGGCCAGGACACCGGCCTCGCCGAGATCCGCGAACTGGTCGAGCGCTGGAGCGAGTCGGGCGGCCCCGAGCCCGCCGCCACCCCCGGAACCATCACCGGCCGCGACACGCTGTCGGACTACGCGGCCCACCTGCGCTCCCTGGTCGACCTGACGTCCATCCGCCCCCTGAAGGTCGTCGTCGACGCGGGCAACGGCATGGGCGGCCACACGGTCCCCTCAGTCTTCGCCGGCCTGCCCCTGACGCTGGTCCCGATGTACTTCGAACTCGACGGCACCTTCCCCAACCACGAGGCCAACCCCCTCGACCCGGCGAACCTCGTCGACCTGCAGCAGCGGGTCCGCGAAGAGGGCGCCGACCTGGGTCTCGCCTTCGACGGCGACGCCGACCGCTGCTTCGTCGTCGACGAGCGCGGCGAGCCGGTCTCCCCGTCGGCGATCACCGCCCTGGTGGCCTCCCGCGAACTGGCCAGGCACGGCGGCAAGGGCATGATCATCCACAACCTGATCACGTCCTGGTCGGTCCCCGAGGTCGTCTTGGAGAACGGCGGCACCCCGGTCCGCACCCGCGTGGGCCACTCCTTCATCAAGGCGGAAATGGCGCGCTCGGGCGCGATCTTCGGCGGCGAGCACTCCGCCCATTACTACTTCCGCGACTTCTGGAACGCCGACACGGGCATGCTGGCCGCCCTCCACGTCCTGGCGGCCCTCGGCGGCCAGGAGGGCACCCTCTCCGCCCTCGTCGCCCAGTACGACCGCTACGCCGGCTCCGGCGAGATCAACTCCACGGTCACCGACCAGGCGGCCCGCCTCGCCGCGATCCGCTCCGCGTACGAGAACCGCGAGGGCATCACCCTCGACGAGCTGGACGGCCTGACCGTCTCCGCCACCGACTGGTGGTTCAACGTCCGCCCCTCCAACACGGAGCCACTGCTCCGCCTGAACGCGGAGGCGAGGGACCCGGAGACGATGGCCAGGGTGAGGGACGAGGCACTGGCGATCATCAGGGGGTGACGGGGAGGCGAGTTCGGCCTCTTGTACGACCGCGTCGGGCGGCGGGTGGGCACAGGCCCGGGGGTCCAGGGGGGCGAAGCCCCCTGGCGGGTCAAAGGGGCAGAGCCCCTTCACCGACCACCCCCCGCCC
>NZ_NGFN01000179.1 GCF_002148965.1 Streptomyces swartbergensis
GACACGCGCGTGTCGTCAGGAGGTCGCCGCGCGTTAACCCGGGCGGCCGACCTGCGCCGACCCGACGCTCCTGGAGTGACCGCAGTGCCCCTACCTCTCCCCCGCCCACCGGCCCTGCTGAAGGGGCTGGTCGCCATCGTCCTGGCCGCCGCGTTCGCCGCTCAGGCGGTCGCGGCGCTGCTGCCCCACGTACCGCTGCTGCTCGCCGCGACCACCGTCTCCCTCGCCACCGAGGGCGTCCTGTACCGGTGGCAGCGCGGGGTGCTGTCGCTGTTCGCCAAGTCGCACGCGGACATCACCGTGCGGCACGTCCTGCGGGACCTGCTGCTGGTCGTGGGCCTGCTGCGGCTCGGCGAGCAGGACCGGGAAACGGTGTACGCCCCGCTCGTGGCGGGGCTGCTCGCCTTCTACGTGCTGCACTGCGCCATCCAGGCGGTCTCCGTGCTGGTGCGCCGGACCCGCACCCTGCCGGTGGTGACCCGGAACATCGACGCCTCGGCGCTGCGGCTGTCCAAGGCCCCGTCCGTGCTGCTGCGCCGCCCAGGCCACCGGCTGCTGGTGTTCGGCCTGCCGGCGACGGCCGGGCTGCTGGCCGCCGCGCCGGGCGACCAGCCGGTGTACGCGGCCGCGGGCATCGCGCTCTCCCTCGCGCTCGCGCTGACCGGCCTCGGCGCACTGCTCTTCCGGCTGCTGCCGGGTCGCCGCCCGGCCGGCGAGCAGGAGGTGCTCGACTGGTTCGAGGCGTGGCTGGCCGAGTACCGGCCGACCGTGGGCCTGTACTTCTCCGGCGGTGCCTCCTCGGCCTACCAGGCGAACATGTGGCTGGAGCCGCTCGCCAAGACCGACGGGAAGCCGGTCATCGTGCTGCGCGAGCGGTTCATGGTGCAGAAGATCGCGGCGACGGACATCCCGATCGTGTGCCTGCCGAAGGTGTCCACGCTGATGCGTCTGGAGCACTCCACGCTCCAGGTCCTCATCCACCCCTCGAACTCCGGCAAGACCTCCCAGGTGCTGCGCATCCCCACGATCAGGCACACCTTCGTCAACCACGGCGAGAGCGACAAGCTGTCCTCCTGCAACCCGTACGCGAAGGCGTACGACGAGGTCTGGGTGGCCGGGCCCGCCGCGCGCGAGCGGTACGCGCTGGCCGAGGTGGGCGTCGAGGACAAGGACGTGGTGGAGACGGGCCGTCCGCAGCTGGACGCCGTACGGCCGTACGCCGGTCCGCCCGCCGGGGCGTACACGACGGTGCTGTACGCGCCGACCTGGGAGGGCTGGGACGGCAACCCCGGCAACACGTCGGTGATCGCGGCCGGCGAGAACCTGGTGCGGGCGCTGCTCGCGGACCCGGGCGTGCGGCTGCTGTACAAGCCGCATCCGCTGACGGGGTCGGTGGACCCGCGCGCGGGCGCGGCCGATCTGCGCATCCGGGAGCTGATCCGGGCGGCCAACCGGGAGCGGGCGGGGGCGCGTCGTCCCACGGGCGGTGCCGAACTGGCCCGGCTCACCGAGGAGCTGGACCGGCTCACCACGACCGTCTTCCGGGCCGGGGCCGACACGGTGGAGCGGATGCGGGTGCAGTCGGCGCCGGAGCCGGGCCGGGCGGCGGCGGTGGCACGGGCGACGGCGGCCTGGGAGGAGGCGTACTGGGCCTCGCTGCCGGAGGATGAGCACCAGATCATCACGGACGCCCGGCCCGCGCTGTACTCCTGCTTCAACGTGGCCGACCTGCTGATCAGTGACGTGTCGAGCGTGATCAGCGACTTCCTGGCGAGCGAGAAGCCGTACGCGGTGGCGAACACCAGCGGCCTGCCCGAGGAGGCCTTCCGCACGGCGTTCCCGACGGTGGCGGCGGCGACCGTGCTGACGCCGGACGCGGCCGGGGTGCCGAGCCTGCTGGAGACGGTCCGCCACCCGGAGAAGGACGACCTGGCCGAGGCACGCGCCGCGTTGAAGCTGCGGCTGCTGGGCCCGGCCGATCCGCCGTCGCAGGAGCGCTTCGACGCGGCCGTGCGGGCCCTGTGCGAGGAGGCCCAAGCCCACCGGGCACGAGTGGCGGAGCGCCTGAGGGCGGAACTGCCCGGTCAGCGCACGGAGCCGGCGAGCGACGGGGCGGGCCTGCCGACGGCCGCACCGCGCTAACGCACCGCACGACGAACCAGCGGACGGCACGACGAACCGGCCGGCGAACAGCGCGGGGCCGGTGGGGCGATCGCCCCACCGGCCCCGCGCCCGTGTTCAGGCCGCCTGCCGCACCTCACGTGATGTCAGCACCCGCCGCGCCTTGCGTACCGCCCGGCGTACGAACGTGTCGACGCCGCCCTCGCGGTAGCCCGGGAAGGCGCGGGCCTCGCGCGGCTCGGCGAGGTACACCGAGTCGGGGATGCCCGCGGCGCGGTCGCGGAAGTGCGGATAGGCCAGGTAGACGCGGCGGCCCTTCTTCTCCAGGAGGGCCGCCGCCTGCTTCTTGGCCTTGACGAACTTCACGACGTCCAGCAGCAGTTCGGGACGCTGCTCGGCCACCAGGTGCAGCCGCAACCGCTCGTGGACCTTGAGGCGCTGGGCGACGCCCTCGGTCCAGTACGCGTCCATCAGCGGCTTGGCCAGCTCGAACTTGTGCCGGCGTATCTCCTCGCTGTCCGTCAGGTACTTGGGCCCGAACTGCGGCAGCAGCGTGACGAGGAAGGGCCGGACCATCAGCTGGTCGCGCCGGCCGCCCGCGGGGACGAGCTCGGCGATGAGGTTCATCAAGGCCCGCGCGGAGTCGAAGCGCAGCGTGTAACTGCCGCTCTTCGTCACGTGCTTGCCGTCGTCACGGCCGACCAGGTAGTAGCAGGTGTGGTCGGCGACCACGGAGACGCCGTCCGCCCTCAGGTACGCCTCCATCGTGAACAGGGCGTCCTCGCCGGTGAACAGCGACTCGTCGAACCGCATGCCGTGCCGGTCGAGCAGTTCGCGGCGGAACAGCTTCTGGGCGCTGAGCGTGAACTTGATGTTGGACGAGAAGACGTCCGTGCGCTCCACCGTCTTGCCCCACATGGACTTCGGCGCCGAGCGGTTGACGCCCTCGACCTTGCCGAGGACGACGTCCGTGCCGGCGCGGTCGGCCATGTCGACCATCCGCTCCAAAGCCTCGGGGCCCAGCCGGTCGTCGGCGTCGAGGAAGAAGACGTAACGCCCGGTCGCCTTGCCCAGACCCACGTTGCGCGGGCCGCTGGGGCCACCGGAGTTCTCCTGCCGGATCACCAGGACGTGCAGGGGAGCGCGCTCGGCGAACTCCTCCAGGTACTCGCCCGTGCCGTCCGTCGATCCGTCGTCCACCGCGATGACCTCGATGCGCTCCGGATCGATGGTCTGCGCCTCGACGGACGCGAGGCACTCGATCAAGTACGGCATCGCTTCGTACGCCCCGATGATCACACTCACATCAGGCTGCGCAACGGTCACGTTTCCCCCTAGTCAATGGGATATTCCCCCCGTATCGCCTCATTCGCTACCTGGTAGACGGGTGATCGAGGCAAGCGGTTGCCTCATACGCATGTATTCGTGAGTCTCCTCACATGGCGAACCGGCAGGCAGCGGCAACGAGAAAGAGTTCGGCCCCCGAGGAGCGTTCCTCGGGGGCCGAACTCTGAAGCAGGCGGCGGTGGCTCAGCCCGTGCCGACGCCGTCCGTGTCACCGGCGGAGGACACCCGCTGCCCGGGCACGGCGTTCGCCAGCTTCTCCGCGTCGGCGGTGGCGGCCGCGATCCGTGACTCCTGGCCGACGTTGCGCGTCTCGGACTTGATCGCGAGGTTCGCGACGGCGGTGTTGAACTGGTCGATGGAGGCCGGCTCGTCCGGGCCCAGCAGGTACTGCTTGAGTTCCTTGCGGTCCTCGGCCAGCGGATCGGCGGCCGGGTCGCGCACCGCGGCGAGCAGCTCGCCCAGCTCGGCCGCGCTGTTGGACAGGATCACCGCGGCACGCACCGCCGTGTTGTTCCGCTTGAACTCCTCGGCACCCAGCTCCGCGGAGTCGGTGACCGCGTACGGCTTGCCGCTCGCGATGAAGTCGGAGACCACGCTGGAGATGTCCGAGACCATCGCGTCCGAGACGTTGAAGCAGTCGTACAGCCGCGGTTCGGAGCCGGTGATGACGCGGTGCTCCCAGGTGGGGAAGGAACGCCAGTAGGCGTCGTTCCACTCGGCGCGCAGCCGGGCGACCTCCTCGTGCCGGGCGACGTCGACCTGCCCGTCACGGGTGGCCTCGGCCTCGTCGCGGCCCTTGTCGCCGCCGGTGCCGACCAGCTGGGCGATCCGGGCCTCGATCCGGGCCAGCTCCGCCTTGGCCTGCGCCTGGGCGGCGCTGTCGGCGACGAACCGCGAGTCGGCGGCGCGTTCGGCGGCGGCCTTCTGAACCAGGGCGGTGATGCGCTGGTGGGCGGCCTTGGCCTCCTTGCTGCGCGTGCCGGTGAACGGGTGCGGCTTGTACAGGACGCGGACCGGCGGGTCGGCCGTGATCAGCCTGCGCACGATGTTCTCGCCGGCCAGCAGGATCGAGGTGTTGCCGGGGTTGTCGTCCCAGCCCTCCCAGGTGGGGGCGTACAGAACCGTCGGGATACGTCCCTCGGGCACGCCCTGCCAGGTCCGGATCGGGGCGAGCTGCGGACGGCCGACCTCGACGATGTCGTCGTCGCGGACACCGACGTCGGCGATGGCGTAACGGTCGCGGCCCGCGCGGCCGGCCGTCCACACCTCGTCGTAGACCTTGCTGAACGGGTTGACGCTGGCGAGCTTGTCGCTGTCGCCGTGACCGATGAAGACGTGCTTCATGGTGGGCACGCGCAGCAGGTGGATGTTCTTGCCGACGTTCGCCGCGTAGAGCGCGACCCGCACCGTGGACAGGTCCATGTTCATCAGGTGCACCCCTCCGGGCACGCAGATGACGGGGACCGTGGTCGGCGCCAGGTTGTTCAGGATGGCCCGCTCACGCAGGATGATCAGCGGCTTGGAGTCCAGGTTCTCCATGGTGTCCAGCCACATGTTCACCTGGTACGCGGAGTCCTTCGAACCGGAGAAGTACAGAACCGTCTCCGGCTTGTACTGGCCCAGCCAGTCGTCTACGGCGGCCAGCACCTTCTCGGCGTTCGGCGGGACCTTCCGGCCGCGCACGTACGGCATGAGCGTCAGGACGTAGAGGGTGGCGAGGGCCACCGTGACGCCGATGCCGATGAACCCGATCAGGGCCGACTTCACCTGCGCGGCGAGCAGGATGCCGACGACCGCGAAGAGGTCGAGGTGCAGCATCTTCTCGGCGGAGCGGTGCAGCAGCCGGCGCGGCGGGGCGTCCGGGATGCGGATGCGGGACTTCAGGTCGACGTTGCGGGTGGCGACCGGCATGCGGCGGCGGTTGCGGATCAGCTGGACCAGCGCGCCGTGCGGGGCCTGCAGACCGTAGAAGGCGATGAAGCAGGCGATCGCGCCGTAGTAGATCAGGTTGTCCGCGTAGGACAGCCGGGCCAGCAGCAGGATCATGAGCAGCTGCCGGATCAGGAAGCGGATCGACAGGCCGGCCCGGACCTTGCCGAGGCGGTTGATCAGGTAGCTGCCCTTGCGGTGCAGATAGTGGTCCGCCAGGTACGTCACGGCGGCCGCTGCCGCGAAGGCGGGGACGCTCGGGACGAGCGCGGCCAGCATGAGGGCGGGGAAGCCCGCCACCATGAGGACCGCCGCGGCCAGCTCGGCCGCGCTGCCCACCCGGGCGACGCGAATAGCGGTGGATATCACGGAGAAACCTGCTCTTGGGAGGGGTGTGCCGGTCTTGGTTCGAGAATGCGGCTGGTCTGTGAATATTCGCGGGACGGGATGGATTCAGGCCCCTGCGAACACTCCTGTTGACAAAGCCCGTTAACAGGAGGGCGCAGAGGCCTGAATTACTGAAGTCTATTTGGCGTCAATTATTACACGCCGTCCTGCCGGTCCAGCACCGAGGCCAGCGCCTGCTCGAAGCCGGAGGCCCGGGCCGCACCGGCGGTCGGGTCCTGCTGGCGGACGTCGATGACGTGGCCGGTCAGCTCGGACAGCAGCACGTCCAGCGAGGTGCGCGCCACGGCCTCGGAGGACAGCAGCGAGCCGGCCGGCTCCTGGCCGAAGGCCTTGGTGCGCATCGGGGTGGCGGTGCGCTCGGGGTTGATGCAGTTGACGCGGATGCCGTCGCCGGCCCACTCGTCGGACAGGGCCTGGGTGAGGTTCACCATGGCGGCCTTGGTCGAGGAGTACAGGCTGTACTCGGCGCGGCCACGGGTGTAGCTGCTGGAGGTGTACAGCAGCAACTGGCCCTTGGTCTCGGACAGGTACTTGTACGACGAACGGGCGATCTGCACCGGGGCCAGGTAGTTGACCTTCAGCGCCTCCTCGATGGTGGCGTTGTCGGTCTCGGCGAGCTTGCCGATGCGCAGCACGCCCGCGGTGTTCACCACGTAGTCGATGCGGCCGGTCTCGGCGTAGGCCTTGGACAGGGCGTCGTCGACCTCCTCCGGGTTCTCCACGTGGGTACCGGTGGTGGAGCGGCCCAGCGCGTAGACCGAGGCGCCGTAGGACTCGGCGAGCTCGGCGATGTCCTTGCCGATGCCGTAGGAGCCGCCGAAGACGACGACCGTCTTGCCGGTCAGCAGCTCCCGGTAGGCCTCCTCGGAGACCTGCTCGGGCGCGGCCGTGGAGGCGAGCTGGAAGAGCTTGTCGGCGATGAAGACGTCGACGGGCTGGGTGACCTTCATGTTGTACTCGTCACCCGCGACGACGTGGATCGGCACGTCCGGCAGGTACCTGAGCACGACGGAGCAGTCGTCGGTGGCCTGGAAGTTGGGGTCGCCGGCGGCGACCTCGTAGGCCCGGCGGATCGTGGACAGCTTGAAGGCCTGCGGCGTCTGGCCGCGGCGCAGCCGGGAGCGGTCCGGGATCTCGGTGATGAACTCGCCGTCCTCGCCGTGCGTGCGCGTGACGATGATGGTGTCGGCGGAGGGGATGGCGACGTCGACGGCCTGGTAGCGCTCCAGCGCGGTGACGCAGTCGTCGATGACGCGCTGCGACAGCAGGGGGCGCACGGCGTCGTGGAAGAGGACGTTGGCGTCCTCGCCCTCGGCCAGGCCCTCGCCCAGGGCCGATATGGCTCGCTCGGTGGTCTCGTTCCGCGTGGCGCCGCCCTCGATGATCTTCGAGACCTTCTTGAATCCGGCCTTCGCGACAATCTTCTCGATGTCGGGCACATAGCCCGGTGCCATCAGCACGATGATGTCGTCGATCGAGTCGGCGTTCTCGAAAGTGGTCAGCGTGTGCTCGATGACTGCCTTGCCGGCGATCTTCAGCAGCTGCTTGGGGATCGACAGACCCACGCGCTGACCGGTGCCACCGGCCAGGATCACTGCGGTGGTACGGGGCTTGGCTATGTGCTGGGACACAGGTGACCTACCTTGGGGCGACAGGGAACTTCGAAATGGTCCCACTTGTGGTTACCGCAGTGCAAGGTGAGCGCCCTCTGCCGCATATGTGCGCGCAACCTGTCATTCACCTCCCACTCCTGTGATTGGTGAGACGGTTCCGCGACCCTCCGGAAATGCGCTGTGAGTAACTCCACAGACGCTCAGCGGCGTCGGAGCCGCTCGAGACAGCGGTGACCGAGGACCTTCACGAGTTCCTTGGACGATGTCCGGTGCACGGTACGCGCTTTGACGGTGCCGGCCCGCTCTTCGGCAGTATGCGGTACGGTCGGCGGCAGGGCGGCATCGCCGGCGACCCGCACACCGAGCCCGCCGATCTGCTCCGTCGGGCAGCTCATTGCCGCGGAATTCCTGGTCAAGATTCCGCAGCATTTCGGTCTCGGCGAGAGCAATATGCCACAAGCCCGGGTCGGGCTTCTCACACGGTCCCCCGTCTCGTACGACGAAGAACCCGGCACTCCGAGGAGTACCGGGCTCACGCGAGCGTCAGGGGTCGAGCGTCAGGGGCCGGGTCAGACCACCTCGACGCCCGGCCGGCCCGCCTCGACCCGCAGCTTGGCCAGCGTGCTCGGCGTCGCCGACGGCTGCCGTACGGTGTCGACCACCCTCACCTGCGCGTCGATGCCGTCGCGGCGGACGTCGAAGAGGTGGTAGCCGCGGTGGGCGTCGAGCAGCTTCCAGTGCGGGTTGTCCGGGCGCCGCGGGTCCCACTCCCTGCGGAAGGCCGCCTGGTCCTGGTCGCCGTTGCTGGAGATGGAGGTGCCGACGAACTCGGCGCCGACGACCGCGGAGTCCGGGTCGGCGTAGTCCTCCTTGAGGTCGCTGATCATCGTCAGGTGCCGGTCGCCGGAGAGCACGACGGGGTTGCGGACCTTCTTGAACTCCTGGAGGAACCGGTTGCGTTCGGCCTGGTAGCCGTCCCAGGCGTCGTAGAACCAGAGCTTGCCCTCGCCGACCTTCAGGTCCGTCTCGGCCATCATGATCTGCGAGGCGATGAGATTCCAGCGGGCCGGCGACTCCTGCAGCCCGTTCAGCAGCCACTGCTTCTGCCGCGCGCCCAGCATGGTCAGCGACGGGTCCTGGGCACCGGCCTGGCTGGTGGCCTGGTCGCTGCGGTACTGCCGGGTGTCCAGGACGTTGAGCCGGGCGAGCCGGCCGAACTCCAGGCGGCGGTACATCTTGATGTGCGGTCCGTTCGGGACGGCGCTCGCACGGACCGGCATGTGCTCGTAGAACGCCTGGTAGGCCGCCGTCAGCCGGGCCACGAACGCGTCGTGCGGCTGCTTGTCCGGGTCCTGGGGGATCTCGCCGGCGAAGTCGTTGTCGACCTCGTGGTCGTCGAAGCTGACCACGAAGGGCGCGTTCGCGTGCATCGCCGCGAGGTCCGCGTCCGTGCGGTACTGAGCGTACCGGTTGCGGTACTGGGCGAGGCTGAACGGCTCACCGGTCCCCTCGTGGCGTCGTACGCCCGTCGCCGACGGCGTGGACTCGTAGATGTAGTCGCCGACGAACACCACGACGTCCGGGTCCTGGTCGAGCATGTCGGCGTACGGCGTGAAATAGCCGTGCTGCCAGTTCTGGCAGGAGGCCAGCGCCACGCGCAGGGAGCCACCGGAGCTGTAGGGGTGGGGCGCGGTACGGGTGCGGCCGGCGGGTGAGAGCTGCCCGCTGGTGCGGAAGCGGTACCAGTACGTACGGTCCGGGCGCAGCCCGCGTACGTCCACGTGAACGCTGTGCCCGTACTCGGGCCGGGCCTGGGCGGTGCCCCGGCGGACGAGCTTTCTGAACCGGGAGTCCTCCGCGAGCTGCCATTCCACCGGCACCACCCGGTCGGGCATACCGCCGCCGTTCAGCGGATCCGGGGCGAGCCGGGTCCACAGCACGATGCCGTCCGGCAGCGGATCTCCGGAGGCGACACCGAGGCTGAACACGCCGTCGGGCAGCGGTGTCTCGGCCCCGTGGGCGGTAGCCGGCAGCCACAGCTGGGCGGAGGCCGCGGCACCGAGCACCGCGGCACCGGCGGTCAGAAATCGGCGTCGGTCGGGGGATACTGCTCCGGTCATCGGCTGACTCCCTTACCTCGCTGGCCACTTGGACACTGGGAAGCTTCACGCTCGCGGGCGGTCCGCCCGCTGAACGCCGGGGTTCACGTACATGACAACTAAGCAGCCAAAAGGAGACCCGCCGCCAGCGCTGGAACAAGCCGTTGCCGGGGCGGGTCTGAAAGGTGATCAGTCAGCGAAGCCGGTGCCGAGCCGGGCCTCCGTGGCGGTCGTGCCGAGGAGGGTGTTGCCGAAGGTCGTGGTGGCGTTGGGGCTCACGACGGTTGCCGGGGCGGACCTGAAGTACCACACGGACCCGGCGTTGCCGTTCTCCCCCGGCGCGCCCGCGGCCAGGTCGGCCAGGCCGTCGCGGTTGGCGTCGGCGAGGTGGACGGCCCTGCCGAAGGCGTCGTTCTTCTCGGGCGTGCCCGGCACGTTGGGCGTGTCCTGCGTCACCACTTGGGCGCCGGTGCCGGTGAGCCCGCGCTCGGTGCCGGGCAGCACGACGACAGCTCCCGCGTCGGCCACAGTGCCCAGGTTCTCCCCGGGCAGCCCGGTCGCCACGTCCGGGAATCCGTCGCCGTTGACGTCGGCGACCCGGACGTCGGTACCGAAGCCGTCGCCCGCCTCGGCACTGCCGGGCACGCCGGGGCTGTCCTGGTTGAGGTGCTTGGCCTTCACGCCGTCGGGCCCGTCCGGGCCGCCCGGGATCCAGGTGACCCGGCCGCCCTTGGCGGCGGGGGTGTCGAGGTCGCTGTCGTACCCGTCGACGGCCCGGCCGACCACGATGTCGTCGTAGCCGTCCCGGTCGACGTCCCCGATGTCGAGGTTCTCGCCGCCCTTGAGCCGGTAGCCGTCGGCGCCCTGGACGGTGGTGTACGGCGTGAGTCCCCGCTCGGTGCCCAGCCAGTACACGACCCGGCGGGCGTCGAACTCGTCGCCGTCGTTCTCGGTGGCGGCCACGTCCGTGACACCGTCGCCGTTGACGTCGCCGGTGGCCAGGTCGAGGACGCGGCTGTCGAACTCGTCCGTCACGATCTGCTCGCCCTGGGCCGTGGAGCCGTCCCGGGCGAACGGGCCTTTCAGCACGCGCAGATTGAACTGGTTCTCCACGGTCACCAGGTCCTCGGCACCGTCACCGTTGATGTCCCCGACGGTCAGGCGCCCCTGGCGGCCGAGCCCGTCGTAGGACTTCCCGGTGGCCAGGACGGCCCCGCCGGACAGGCCCTTCGCACCTCCCCACAGGACCTCGACCAGCCCGGACTCCGCACCGCCGTCGGCCGTGTCCTCGCTTCCCACGCCGACCACCAGGTCCGCGTACCCGTCGCGGTCCAGGTCGGCGGTGGTGAGCGCGCTGCCGAACGCGTCGTCCGTCTCGGGGCTGCCGGGCACGCCGGCCGTGCTCTGGCTGAACACCTGCCGCTTCGTCGTGTCGAGCCCGTTCTTCGTGCCGTAGACCACGGCGACGTATCCGGCGCCCTTCTTGCCACCGACGGTCGCCGTCGGGGCGGCCACGGCGAGGTCGGCGTAGCCGTCGCCGTTGAAGTCGTCGTGGAGCTTCGCCACGCCGGCCGAGGTCGTGGGGGCCGCGTCGGCGGCCTGTGCGGCCACCGGGGCGGTGACGGCCGCGACGACCGCGACGGCCGCCGCCACTGCTGCTCCTCGGCCGATCCTGCGCTTGCTCATGGACTGGGGCACGTGAACTCCGGTGATCTGCTGGGCAGTTGAGGCGCGACGAGGAACAAGATCCTCATGCGCACCGCCCAGTACGACTCACCGAAGAACGACTTGGTTGCCTTGAAGTCCGTTGCGAATTTGCTGCTCGTTAACTTTCGGACACTCAGAACGGCTCGAAGTCGTCGAACTCCTGCTGCGCCTCGTCCCGCTCGGCCTGCCGGTCCCTGCGGCGCTGCGCGGCCGGTCGCGCCTCCTCCAGCCGGTGGTCCTCACCGCGTCGGCCGAGCATCTCGGCCCCGGCCATCACGGACGGCTCCCAGTCGAAGACGACCGCGTTCTCCTCGGGGCCGATGGCGACACCGTCGCCGCTTCGGGCGCCCGCCTTCATCAGCTCCTCTTCGACCCCGAGCCGGTTGAGCCGGTCCGCCAGGTAGCCGACCGCCTCGTCGTTGGTGAAGTCGGTCTGCCGCACCCAGCGCTCGGGCTTCTCCCCGCGCACCCGGAACAGCCCGTCCTCCTCGCGCGTCACCGTGAAGCCGGTGTCGTCCACGGCCTTGGGCCGGATCACGATCCGCGTGGCCTCTTCCTTCGGCTTCGCCGCCCGCGCCTGCGACACGAGATCCCCGAGCGCGAACGACAGCTCCTTCAGCCCCATGTGCGCCACGGCGGACACCTCGAACACGCGGTACCCGCGCGCCTCCAGGTCGGGCCGCACCAGCTCGGCCAGCTCCTTGCCGTCCGGTACGTCGATCTTGTTCAGGACGACGATCCGCGGACGGTTGTCCAGCCCGCCGTACTGCCGCAGCTCCTGCTCGATGAGGTCGAGGTCGGAGGCCGGGTCGCGGTCCGACTCCAGCGTGGCGGCGTCCAGGACGTGCACGAGGACACTGCACCGCTCCACGTGCCGCAGGAACTCCAGGCCGAGGCCCTTGCCCTGGCTGGCTCCCGGGATCAGCCCGGGCACGTCGGCGATCGTGTAGACCGTCGAGCCGGCCGTGACGACACCGAGGTTCGGCACGAGTGTGGTGAACGGGTAGTCGGCGATCTTCGGCTTGGCGGCGCTCAGCACCGAGATCAGCGACGACTTGCCGGCGCTCGGATACCCGACGAGCGCCACGTCGGCGACCGTCTTCAGCTCCAGGACGACTTCCCGCAGGTCCCCCGGCTCGCCGAGCAGCGCGAACCCGGGCGCCTTGCGCCGGGCGGACGCCAGCGCCGCGTTGCCGAGCCCGCCCCGGCCGCCCTGCGCGGCGACGAACGACGTGCCGTGCCCGACCAGGTCGGCGAGGACGTTGCCCGCCTTGTCGAGCACCACCGTGCCGTCCGGCACCGGCAGGACGAGGTCCTGCCCGTCCTTGCCGGAGCGGTTGCCGCCCTCGCCGGGCTTGCCGTTGGTGGCCTTGCGGTGCGGGGAGTGGTGGTAGTCGAGGAGCGTGGTCACGGACTGGTCGACGGTGAGGATCACGTCTCCGCCGCGCCCGCCGTTGCCGCCGTCGGGCCCGCCCAGCGGCTTGAACTTCTCACGGTGGACGGAGGCACAGCCGTGACCTCCGTTACCCGCGGCGACATGCAGCTCGACGCGGTCCACGAAGGTGGTCATGGTGGGTGCCTCCAGTGATGTACGGCCGTTGCGTACGGGTTGTACGGGGTTGTTCTCTGCGTAACACGCGAAAGGCGGACCCGCTTCCCGTGAGGGAAGTGAGGTCCGCCTCGCGAAAGCTTCCGGTCAGGCGACCGGAACGATGTTCACGACCTTGCGGCCACGGTGGGTGCCGAACTGCACCGAACCGGCCTGGAGGGCGAACAGCGTGTCGTCGCCGCCACGGCCGACACCGGCGCCCGGGTGGAAGTGGGTGCCGCGCTGACGGACCAGGATCTCACCCGCGTTGACGACCTGACCGCCGAAGCGCTTCACGCCGAGGCGCTGAGCGTTGGAGTCACGACCGTTACGGGTGGACGATGCGCCCTTCTTGTGTGCCATCTCTCCTCAGTCCCTTACTTCGCAGCCGCGGGGATCTCAGTGACCTTGATCGCCGTGTACTGCTGGCGGTGGCCCTGACGACGGCGGTAACCGGTCTTGTTCTTGTAGCGCAGAATGTCGATCTTCTGGCCCTTGTGGTGGTCCACGACCTCGGCCTGGACCTTGATGCCGGCCAGGACCCACGGGTCGCTGGTCACGGCGTCGCCGTCGACAACGAGCAGGGTCGAGAGCTCGACCGTGTCGCCAACCTTGGCAGTGGAAATCTTGTCAACCTCAACGATGTCGCCGACAGCAACCTTGTGCTGGCGACCACCGCTGCGCACGATGGCGTACACGCGGACTCACTCTCTCGCTCGGGGAAACGGCACCCCCGCAGGCCAGCCGCCCGACACAACAAGCGGCCTCTCCTGAGCGCCCGGCGCCCGGAGGATGAGGTTTACGGGGATGTGACGCGTCATTCGACACGCCGACGGTCAAGGTTACGGGGCTGCGGCCGAAGGGGTCAAACCGAGCCGGGTCCGCCCCCTGTGCGACCGGTCACGCCGGCCGCGTCCGCCGGGGCGTACGCAGGTTCGCGCACGCCCCGGCGGGCGTCGACGCCGGTCAGTCCTCGTCGGTGGAGGCCGAGACGGAGGAGCGGGACTGCTCCGCCGCGACGGTCTTCTTCGCCGTGGTCTTCTTGGCGGCGGTCTTGGTGGTCTTCGCCGCCTTCTTCGCCGTCGTCTTCTTGGCCGCGGTCTTCTTCGCAGCGGTCTTCTTGGTGGCGGCCTTCTTCGCCGTGGCCTTCTTGGCCGTCTTGCGGGCCGTCTTCTTGGCCGGGGCCGACTCCTCGGCGGCCTCCTCCGTGGCGGCGCCTTCGGCCGCGGCAGCCTCGGGGGCCTCGGCAGCCTCCTCCGGCGCGGCCGACGGGACGACCACGACGGCCGCCTCCTCGGACGCGGTGGACACGGTGGGCTTGCGCACCGCACGACGCCGCGGACGGGCCGGCGCGACGCTCTCGGCGGGCGCCTCGACGGCCGCCTCGGCAGTCGCCGCGGGCTGTTCGGCCTGCTCGGGCGTCTGCGTGGCCTCGGACGCGGCGGGCGCGGTCTCGGAAACCGTCACCACGGCCGCCTCCGCCCCCGCCGGAGAACCGGCCGGCGCGGACACCTTGCGCGTCGCCCGCCGACGGACACGGCCCTTGGGCGCGGCCTCCTCGGCGGCCGGGGCCTCGACGACCGGGTCCTCGACGGCCATCGGCTCGGCGTGCGCCTCGGCGGCCGGCTCCGGCTGCACCGGACGGGCGATCTCCTCGGCGGCGGTCACGTCCTGAGCCGTCGGCACCTCGGGCTCGGCCTGCTCGGCCTTCCCGCCCTGCCGGGCCGCCGGCTCCGCCGTCTCACCGCGCGGCGCACCCGCCGGAGCCGACGCCCGCCGGCTCGCCCGGCGCCGCGTCCGGCCGCGGCCGGCAGCGGCCTCCGCCTCGGCGGCGCTGCTGTACAGCTCCTCGTCGGGCTCGAAGACCGGCTCGGGCAGCGCGATCGGCTCGGCGATCTCGGCACCGATCTCGGCCTCGGTCTCCGCCTCCTCCTCGGCGGTCTCGACGGCCGCCTCGTGCACGTGCGGCTCGGCGGCACCGGCACGCGCGCGCTTCTTGCGCTTGCCGCCGCCTCCGACGGAGGTCGGCTGCTCCATGTGCACGATGACACCGCGCCCGTTGCAGTGGACGCAGGTCTCGGAGAAGGACTCCAGGAGCCCCTGCCCGACCCGCTTGCGGGTCATCTGCACGAGCCCCAGCGAGGTCACCTCGGCCACCTGGTGCTTCGTACGGTCCCGGCCCAGGCATTCGAGCAGGCGCCGCAGCACCAGGTCCCGGTTGGACTCCAGCACCATGTCGATGAAGTCGATGACGATGATGCCGCCGAGGTCGCGCAGCCGCAGCTGGCGCACGATCTCCTCGGCCGCCTCCAGGTTGTTCCTGGTGACGGTCTCCTCGAGGTTGCCGCCCTGGCCGGTGAACTTGCCGGTGTTGACGTCGACGACGACCATCGCCTCGGTCCGGTCGATCACCAGCGAACCGCCGCTGGGCAGCCACACCTTGCGGTCCAGCGCCTTGGCGAGCTGCTCGTCGATCCGGTAGGTGGCGAAGACGTCGACCTCGGAGGTCCACTTCTGGAGCCGGTCGGCGAGGTCCGGCGCGACGTGCGAGACGTACCCGTGGATGGTCGACCACGCCTCGTCGCCGCTGACGACGACCTTGGAGAAGTCCTCGTTGAAGATGTCGCGCACGACCCGGACGGTCATGTCCGGCTCGCCGTACAGCAGCGTCGGCGCGTTGCCGCCGTTCTTGGACTTCTTCTGGATCTCCTCCCACTGCCCCTGGAGCCGCTCGACGTCCCGGCGCAGCTCGTCCTCGCTCGCGCCCTCGGCGGCGGTGCGCACGATGACGCCCGCGTCCTCGGGGACGATCTTCTTGAGGATCGTCTTCAGCCGCGCCCGCTCGGTGTCGGGCAGCTTGCGGCTGATGCCGGTCATGGAGCCCTCGGGCACGTACACGAGGTAGCGCCCGGGGAGGGAGACCTGGCTGGTCAGACGGGCGCCCTTGTGCCCGATGGGGTCCTTGGTCACCTGGACGAGCACGGACTGCCCGGACTTCAGGGCGGACTCGATGCGCCGCGGCCCGTTGGCCATGCCGAGCGCCTCGAAGTTGACCTCACCGGCGTACAGGACGGCGTTGCGGCCCTTGCCGATGTCGATGAAGGCGGCCTCCATCGACGGCAGCACGTTCTGCACCTTGCCGAGGTAGACGTTGCCGACGTACGAGGTCGACTGCTCCTTGTTGACGTAGTGCTCGACGAGCACGCCGTCCTCCAGGACGCCGATCTGCGTACGGTCGCCGTGCTGCCGGACGACCATCACGCGGTCGACGGCCTCGCGCCGGGCCAGGAACTCGGCCTCGGTGATGATCGGAACGCGCCGGCGGCCCTGCTCGCGGCCCTCCCGGCGGCGCTGCTTCTTGGCCTCCAGGCGGGTCGAGCCCTTGATGGACTGCACCTCGTCGGACGGTTCGGCCTTGGGGCGGGGCTCGCGGACCTTGACGACCGTGCGCTCCGGGTCGTCGTCGGAGGGCTCGGCGGTGTCGGCCGCGGTGTCACCGGCACGGCGACGGCGGCGACGGCGCCGGCGGCTGCTGCTGGAGCCGCCGCCCGACTCGTCGCGGTCGGCGGCCTCGTCGGACTCGTCCTGGTCCTCCTCGGCCTGCTCCGCGCTGTCCTCGGCGTCCTGCGCGGCGGCCTGCTCGGACTCGGCGTCCGCGCCCTCGCCGCCCTCGGCGTCGCTGTCGGCGGACTCACCGCGCCGACGGCGGCGGCCGCCCCGGCGGCGGCGACGGCGCGACCCGGCACCCTCGGAGTCCCGCCGGACTGCTCCTCGCGCACCTCGGCCGACGCGGACTCCTCCGCCTGCTCGGGCTCCTCGGGCCCGGCCGCCTCGGCGGCGGCTGCGGCGGCGGCTCGCTCCGGCGTCTGGAACTGGGGCTCGGTGAACACGGGCGCCTGGAACACGGCGACAGCGGGCCGCGCGGGCCGCGCCGACGTCTCGTCCTCACCGGCGGCGGCCTRCGCGGACTTCGGGGACCGGGAGCCCCGCGAGGACTGCGCGGGCTCGGCGAAACCACTGGCGGCCCGGCGTACGGCCCGGCGGCGGCGCCGCGGAGCGGCATCCTCGGCGGGCTCGGAAGCCTGGGCGGCGGCCTCGGACGCTCCGTCGGACTCAGCGGCAGGGGATTCGGTCACAGGTGCCTTCGCCTCCTCGGCGGGCGAGCCGGAGGGGGCCTCGGCGGGCCCACCAGACCCGGCGGCGACGGCCTCGGCGGGCGCGTCGGTCGTAGCGACGGAGCCGGACCGGCCCGCGTCGGCGGTTCCTTCGGCCGCGTCCGCGGCGGCAGGCGCCGCGGTGGGCGCGGTCACGCGTCGTGTGGCACGCCGCCGGGTCCGGCGCGGGGCAGCCTCCTCGGCGGCCTCCGCGGTCTCGGCGCCGTCAGCGGCCGCAGCGGCCTCAGGGGCGCCCGGCTCGGCCTGTGCGGCGGCGGCCGTCGCCGTCGCCGTCTCCGCCGGGGTCGCGGCAGGGGAGGTCACGGTCCGCGTCGCACGACGCCGGGTGCGCCGGGG
>NZ_NGFN01000018.1 GCF_002148965.1 Streptomyces swartbergensis
GGCGGCTGCGGGCCGAGTGGTGGGCGCCGGTGGCGGGGCTGGTGCTTGCGGTGCTCGGGGCGTCGGTGCTGCCAGTCGTGCTGGGGGCGGCCGGGGTGCCGCTGCTGCGGCGGGTCCGGCTGGCCGGTCAGGTGCGGCGGGACCGGGAGCGCCGGGCCGACGCGGTGATCGCGTTGTGCGGGGCGCTCGCCGGGGAGGTGCGGGCCGGACGCCAGCCGGGAGAGGCGCTGCTGCGGGCCGCGCGGGACTGCGGCGGACTCGCGGACGCACAGGCGACGGTGCTGGCGGCGGCACGGTTCGGCGGCGACGTGCCGGACGCGCTCGCGGCCGCCGCGAGGCAACCGGGTGCCGAGGGGCTGAGGGGACTCGCGGCGTGCTGGCGGGTGGCCGTGGACCAGGGCGCGGGGCTCGCGGCCGGACTCGACCGGCTAGCCGCCGCCCTGCGCGCCGAACGGGACCAACGGTCCGACCTGCGCGCCCAGTTGGCGGGCGCCCGGGCCACGGCGGTGCTGCTCGCCGGGTTGCCGGCCTTGGGGCTCCTCATCGGCACGGCCCTCGACGCCGACCCCCTCCATGTCCTGCTCCACACCACGGCGGGCCTGGGCTGTCTGGTGACCGGCGGCGTGCTGGAGGGCCTGGGGCTGTGGTGGGTGCTGCGGATCGTGCGGAGCGCGGAGGCGGCGGGATGAGCGGAGAAGTTGTCCACAGGCTGGGGGTGACGGTGGGGATCGCACTGACCCTCTGGTGGTCGGTGCGTCGGCTCAAGCAGGCTCGGCACCGCCGGAGGACAAGGCACCGGTTGGCCGAACTGTCGCCGCGAGAAGCGACTCCTCCGGCTCCGCGCCTCGCCCTGATCCGGACCGCGCGGAGATGGCTGGCCCCCGTAGGCGTGGCGGGTGCCGGGTGGGCGCTGATCGGCGGCCTGATCGGTTTCGGCGTCGGACTGGCCGGCGCGGTGGGGATGTGGCGGTGGCGGCTGCGGCAGGACGCGGCCGGTACGGACCCACGGGCACCCGACCTCGCCGAGGCGGCGCGGCAACTGCCCCTGGCCGCCGACCTGCTGGCGGCCTGCATCGCGGCGGGCGCCGGCCCGGTGATCGCCGCGCAGGCCGTGGGAGAGGCCCTGGGCGGTCCGGTGGGCGACGCCCTCGCCCAGGGTGCGGCGGAGGTCCGGCTGGGCGGTGAACCGGGCGCCGCCTGGCGGAGGTTGGCCGCCGTCCCGGGTGCCGGAGGCCTGGCCCGGTTGCTCGAACGGGCCGATGTGTCCGGACTGCCCGCCGCCACACCGGTCGCACGACTCGCCGCCGAGGCCCGCGCCGACTGGGGCCGGGCCGCGACGGCCAGGGCGCGCCGAGCGGGCGTCATGGTCAGCGCCCCGGTCGGACTGTGCTTCCTGCCCGCGTTCATCGCGGTCGGCGTACTGCCCGTGGTGATCGGGCTCGCGGGCGGGGTGCTCGGAAGGGGTGGTGGCTGAGGCGGAGACCCGGATCGGCGGAACAGGTCAGAGACGACCAACAGAAGTTCGGACTCATTCCTACGGGGGTTGAGATGTATCAGGCGGTACGGGCACGGCTGGGTGCCCTGGTGTGCGGTACGCGTGCGGCGCGGAGGGACGCGGGGATGGTCACCTCCGAGTACGCGATGGGAATCGTCGCGGCGGTGGCGTTCGCGGTGGTCCTCTACAAGGTCATCACGAGCGGCGCGGTCAGCGCGGAGCTCCAGAACATCGTGAAGGACGCCCTCAATGCGCGGATGTGAGCGGGGCGCGGACCGGGGGTTCGTCACGGCGGAGTCGGCCGTTGTGCTGCCCGTGCTGGTGATGTTCGCGATGGCGCTGGTGTGGGGGCTGCTGGTCGTGGCCGCGCAGATCCAGTGCGTGGACGCGGCACGGACGGGCGCCCGCGCGGCGGCTCGCCAGGACCCGCCCGACGCGGTCGTGAGACTGGCCCGCGAGGCGGCACCGCCCGGCGCGAAGGTGACCGTCAACCGGGGCGCGGAACACGTCCGGGTGGTCGTCGCGGCCGAGCCGCCGGTGCTGCGCGGCCTGTCCTTCGCCGTACGGGAGGAGGCCGTGGCGTCGGTGGAGGAGACGGTGGGGGTGGGCAGGTGAGACGGCGGCCGGAGGTGCGAGGCCGGAGCCCGGCGTGGCGGGACAGGGGGCGCCGGCCGATGAGAGGTGCCGCTGCGGACCAGGGGTCCGCCACCGTCTGGAGCGTCGGGGCGATCGCCGTCCTGTGCGTGGTGTTCGGCATCGTCCTCGCGCTGGGGCAGGCCGTCGTGATCCGGCACCGTGCGGCGGGCGGTGCGGATCTCGCGGCGCTCGCGGCGGCGGACCACTGGGCCGAGGGCGGCACGGCGGCCTGTGCCCGGGCCGGCCGGGTGGCCCGGGCACAGGGCGTCCGGCTCGTGCGGTGCGAGGTCGTCGGGGAGATCTCCGACGTGACGGCGGCGTCGGGCAGGGGGCCGTTCACGGCGGAGGTCAGGGCGAGGGCGGGGCCTCCGGTGGCTTCTTTGGGTCTCCCGTAGGCCCGGGGAAGGCAGGGCCCGGGTGGTGCTGGGGTGTCTCTTCTGAGCCTCGCGGTGGTTCCCTTGGGGTTTCCCGTCGGCGGGGATTGTCAGGGCCTGTGCGGTGCTGGGGCGTCTCTCCTGGACCTCCCAGTGGCTCCCTTGGGTCTCCCGTCGGTGAGGGGCATGGTCCGGGCGGTTGCCGGGGCGCCCCTCCTGGACCTCCCGGCGGCTCCATGGGTCCTCCCGTCCGGGGGAGCCGTCAGGGCCCGGGCGGGTGCTCTGAGGGCTCTCCTGAGCCTCCCGGTGGCTGCTCCTGCGTCTCCTTCTCCTCGGGAGCGCCCTCCAGCAGCACCGTGAGCAGCCGTACCGCCCCCCTCTTGTGCAGCGGGTCGTTGCCGTTGCCGCACTTGGGGGACTGGATGCAGGACGGGCAACCGGCGTCGCACTCGCAGGAGGCGATGGCCTGGCGGGTGGCGGTCAGCCAGGTGCGAGCGGTGTGGAAGGCGCGCTCCGCGAAGCCCGCGCCGCCGGGATGACCGTCGTAGACGAAGACGGTGGGCAGGAGCGTGTCGGGATGGAGCGGGATCGACACACCGCCGATGTCCCAGCGGTCGCAGGTCGCGAAGAGGGGCAGCAGGCCGATCGACGCGTGCTCGGCGGCGTGCAGGGAGCCGCCGAGGATCTCCGGGTTGATCCGGGCGCGGTCGAGCTGGTCCTCGGTGACGGTCCACCACACGGCCCGGGTGCGCAGCGTACGAGGAGGGAGGTCGAGTTTGGTCTCGCCCAGCACCTCGCCGGTCATGAGCCGCCTGCGGAGGAAGGAGACCACCTGGTTGGTGACCTCGACGGAGCCGTAGCACAGGCGGCCGTCGCCCCAGGGGACCTCGACGTCCGTCTCCAGGACGGAGATCGACGTCGTGTCGCGGGCGACCGTGGAGTAGGGCGGGGCGGCCTCCTCGACGAGGGCGACGGAGTCCTCCAGGTCCAGCGACCGCACCAGGTACGTGCGGCCCTGGTGGAGGTGGACCGCCCCCTCGTGGACGGTCGAGTGCGCGGCGCCCGCGTCGACCGTGCCGAGCAGCCGGCCCGTGCCGCTCTCGACGACCTGGATCGGGCGCCCGCCCTCACCGCGGATGTCGGTCAGGTCGGCGGCCCGCTCGCGGCGGGTCCAGTGCCAGGCCTTGGTGCGGCGACGCAGCAGCTTGGCGGCCTCCAACTGGGGGAGGAGGTCCTCGCAGGCCGGGCCGAACAGGTCGAGGTCCTCGTCCGTCAGGGGCAGCTCCTCGGCGGCCGCACACAGGTGCGGGGCCAGCACGTAGGGGTTGTCGGGGTCGAGGACCGTCGACTCGACGGGCTGGTCGAACAGGGCCTCCGGGTGGTGGACGAGGAAGGTGTCCAGCGGGTCGTCACGCGCGACCAGGACGGCCAGCGCCCCTTGCCCGGACCGTCCGGCCCGGCCCGCCTGCTGCCACAGGGAGGCGCGTGTGCCCGGGTAGCCGGCGATGACGACCGCGTCCAGGCCTGAGATGTCGATGCCGAGTTCGAGGGCGTTCGTCGCGGCGAGGCCCAGCAGTTCACCCGAATGGAGGGCACGTTCGAGTGCGCGGCGTTCCTCCGGGAGATAGCCGCCCCGGTACGCCGCGACACGCCGGGCCAGTGACCGGTCGACCTCGGCCAGTCGCTCCTGGGAGATGACGGAGATCAGCTCGGCGCCGCGCCGGGACCGTACGAAGGCGACCGAGCGCACGCCCTGCACGGTGAGGTCGGTGAGCAGGTCGGCGGCCTCGGCGGTGGCCGTGCGGCGGACGGGGGCGCCCTTCTCGCCGTGCAGCTCGGTCAGCGGCGGTTCCCAGAGGGCGAACACCAGTTCACCGCGCGGGGAGGCGTCGTCGGCGACCTCCACCACCGGCAGGCCGGTGAGGCGGCGGGCGGCGACCGCGGGCTCGGCGGCGGTGGCGGAGGCCAGCAGGAACACGGGCGAGGCGCCGTAGCGGGCGCACAGGCGGCGCAGTCGGCGCAGCACCTGGGCGACGTGTGAGCCGAAGACGCCGCGGTAGGTGTGGCACTCGTCGACGACGACGTACTTCAGCGACTTCAGGAAGGAGGACCAGCGGGGGTGGGACGGCAGGATGCCGCGGTGCAGCATGTCCGGGTTCGTCAGGACGTAGTTGGCGTACTGGCGGATCCACTCGCGCTCCTCGAACGGAGTGTCGCCGTCGTACACGGCGGTGCGTACCGAATGGCCCAACGGATGTGAAAGTTCCTTCACCGAGCGGCACTGATCCGCCGCAAGAGCCTTGGTGGGGGCCAGGTAGAGGGCGGTCGCGCCGCGGCCGTTCGGGGCCTCGGCGCCGTCCAGGAGGGCGGACAGGACCGGCGCGAGGTAGGCCAGGGACTTGCCGGAGGCCGTGCCGGTCGCGACGACGACCGATTCGCCGTCCAGCGCGTGCTCCGCCGCACGCGCCTGGTGGGCCCACGGATGTTCGATGCCCGCGGCCCGCACGGCCGCCACGACCTCCGCGCGGATCCGGTCCGGCCAGACGGCATGCCGACCCTCGCGCGGGGGCAAGTGCTCCGTATGAGTAATGCGCGAAGCCCTGCTCGGACCGGACGCGAGGCGGTCCAGGACCGCGCCCGGCGCGGGTCGGGAGGCGGGGTCCGTCGGCGGTCGATCGGATCGGTGATTCTTGGCCATCGGCACCGAGTGTGTCACTGGCGTGACGGACAATGGAGCCAAGGCGTCGTGCACGCCTGCCCGTAAGTGATTGAATGCCATCGCGGCTGGCGAATCGTCCAGGGGACGAAGCCGAGGTGCCCCAAGGGCGACCGCTCGATAGCAAGGTGCTGGAGGATCCGTGGACCTGTCCCTGTCGACCGAGACCATGGGCGATCGCACGATCGTCAGGGTCGGTGGCGAAATCGACGTATATACCGCGCCCAAGCTGCGCGAGCAGTTGGTCGAGCTGGTGAACGACGGCAGTTTCCACCTTGTCGTCGACATGGAGGGCGTGGACTTCCTCGACTCCACCGGGCTCGGCGTGCTGGTCGGCGGCCTGAAGCGTGTGCGGGCCCATGAGGGCTCCCTGCGCCTGGTCTGCAACCAGGAGCGCATTCTGAAGATCTTCCGCATCACCGGCCTCACCAAGGTGTTCCCCATTCACACCTCGGTCGAGGAAGCGGTGGCGGCGACCGACTGACCACCGGACCCGGGCCTCGCGCCCGGGCCGGCCGAAGTCGCGGCAAGAGTTCGGCAGAAGTGAAGACCGAGGGGGCCCGGGCTTTCGGCGGCCCGGCGCCTCTCGACAGCACGCCCGTAGTTGCGAGGGGGATGCATGGCCACCGTTGAGCTCCGCTTCAGCGCGCTGCCCGAGCACGTCAGGACCGCCCGGCTGGTGGCGGCCGCGGTGGCGCGCAGGGCCGGAGTGGACGAGGCCGTCCTCGACGAGGTCAGGCTCGCCGTCGGCGAGGCCTGCACGCGGGCCGTCGGACTGCACAAGACCGGCGGGATCTCGGCACCGGTGAAGGTGCTGCTGATCGAGGAGGAAAAACAGTTCTCCATCGAGGTCGGCGACGAGGCCCCGCACGCGGTCCCGGGCGAGCGTGCGCCCGGCGCGGGACCCGGCGACCCCGACGGTGAGGCCGACGAGGACGAGATGGGCCTCGCTGTCATCAGCGGACTCGTCGACGACGTCGAGGTCAGCGCGGGGGAGCACGGCGGGTCGATCAAGATGACCTGGCCGACCACACCACCGCCGACCATCCTGGCCTGACCGGCCACCGCGCACACCGTTTTCGATGATGGGCCCCACCCGTGGGGCCCATCGTCATGTGCGGGTGTCAGTGGTCGCCTTTACAGTAGTTCCTGTGCCGTTCCTCGCGTGAATTCGTTCACGATCATTCGCATGCTCCACGGCAGTCCGAGAATGCTTTCAGGGCATTACCTCAGAAGGCCAATTCCGCTTATCGTGCTCTGTTTTGATCGGGTTCCGGTACCTACAATCCCGTCCACATCTTGAGCTCAGCCCAAGCGTCAAGGAGGACGAATGGCGGGGCTTTTCAACTCATCACAGTCGGGCCATCCCACAGACCTCGCAGCCGCCGTACTGACCGATGGCAACCGCGTCCTCGTCGTGGTCATCGCGGTCGTCGCGCTGGCGGCACTCGTGGTCGCGGGCGTCCTGGTACGCCAGGTACTCGCGGCCGGCGAGGGCACCGACAGCATGAAGAAGATCGCGGCGGCGGTCCAGGAAGGCGCGAACGCCTATCTGGCACGTCAGCTGCGCACGCTCGGCGTATTCGCCGTGGTCGTGTTCTTCCTGCTCATGCTGCTGCCCGCGGACGACTGGAATCAGCGTGCCGGTCGGTCGGTGTTCTTCCT
The DNA here is from genome assembly GCF_002148965.1 of Streptomyces swartbergensis. GTDB lineage: Bacteria > Actinomycetota > Actinomycetes > Streptomycetales > Streptomycetaceae > Streptomyces > Streptomyces swartbergensis. The sequence goes on from NZ_NGFN01000018.1 coordinate 6,887, forward strand.
GATCGGAGCGGCGTTCTCGGCAGCCACCGGCTATATCGGCATGTGGCTCGCCGTGCGCAGCAATGTGCGTGTCGCAGCGGCGGCGCGTGAAGCGACACCGGCGGTAGGCGAGCCGGAAAAGGATCTCACCGCCGTCTCGCACAAAGCGATGAAGATCGCATTTCGCACGGGCGGCGTAGTCGGCATGTTCACGGTGGGCCTCGGCCTGCTGGGCGCCTCCTGTGTGGTGCTGGTGTACGCGGCCGACGCGCCGAAGGTGCTCGAGGGCTTCGGCCTCGGGGCCGCGCTGATCGCGATGTTCATGCGTGTCGGCGGCGGCATCTTCACCAAGGCCGCCGACGTCGGCGCCGACCTGGTCGGCAAGGTCGAACAGGGCATTCCGGAGGACGACCCGCGCAATGCCGCGACCATCGCCGACAACGTGGGCGACAACGTCGGCGACTGCGCGGGCATGGCGGCCGACCTCTTCGAGTCGTACGCCGTGACCCTGGTCGCCGCGCTGATCCTGGGCTCGGCGGCCTTCGGCGACGCCGGGCTCGGCTTCCCGCTGCTCGTGCCGGCGATCGGTGTGATCACCGCCATGATCGGCATCTTCGCGGTGGCGCCGAGGCGGGCCGACCGCAGCGGCATGAGCGCCATCAACCGCGGGTTCTTCATCTCCGCGGTGATCTCGCTCGTGCTGGTGGCCGTGGCCGTCTTCGTCTACCTGCCCGGGAAGTACTCGGACCTGGACGGCGTGACGGACGCGGCGATCACGGGCAAGGACGGCGACCCGCGGGTCCTCGCGCTCGTCGCGGTGGCCATCGGCATCGTGCTCGCCGCTCTGATCCAGCAACTGACCGGCTACTTCACCGAGACCACCCGGCGTCCCGTCCGGGACATCGGCAAGACCTCGCTCACCGGCCCGGCCACCGTCGTCCTCGCCGGTATCTCCGTGGGTCTCGAATCCGCCGTCTACACCTCCCTGTTGATCGGCCTCGGCGTGTACGGGGCGTTCCTGCTCGGCGGTACGTCCATCATGCTGGCGCTCTTCGCGGTGGCGCTGGCGGGCACCGGCCTGCTCACCACGGTCGGCGTGATCGTCGCGATGGACACCTTCGGGCCGGTCTCCGACAACGCGCAGGGCATCGCGGAGATGTCCGGCGACGTCCAGGGCGCGGGCGCGCAGGTGCTCACGAACCTGGACGCGGTCGGCAACACCACCAAGGCGATCACCAAGGGCATCGCGATCGCCACGGCCGTGCTCGCGGCGGCGGCGCTGTTCGGGTCGTACCGCGACGCGATCATCACCGGAGCGCGCGATGTGGGCGAGCAGTTGTCCGGGGCGGGCGCACCGATGAGCCTGATGATGGACATCTCGCAGCCCAACAACCTCGTGGGTCTCGTCGCGGGCGCGGCGGTCGTCTTCCTCTTCTCGGGGCTGGCGATCAACGCCGTGTCGCGGTCGGCGGGTGCCGTGGTCTTCGAGGTGCGGCGGCAGTTCCGCGAGCGGCCCGGGATCATGGACTACAGCGAGAAACCGGAGTACGGCAAGGTCGTCGACATCTGCACCAAGGACGCCTTGCGCGAGCTCGCCACGCCCGGTCTGCTCGCCGTGATGGCGCCCATCTTCATCGGGTTCACGCTCGGCGTCGGCCCGCTCGGCGCGTTCCTGGCGGGCGCGATCGGCACGGGCACGCTGATGGCGGTGTTCCTGGCCAACTCCGGTGGCGCCTGGGACAACGCCAAGAAGCTCGTCGAGGACGGTCACCACGGAGGCAAGGGCAGCGAGGCGCACGCGGCGACCGTGATCGGCGACACCGTCGGCGACCCCTTCAAGGACACCGCCGGTCCCGCGATCAACCCGCTGCTGAAGGTCATGAACCTGGTGTCGCTGCTCATCGCGCCCGCAGTGATCCAGTTCTCCTACGGCCCGGACAAGAGCATCGGGGTACGGATCCTCATCGCGGCGCTCGCGTTCGTCGTCATCGTCGGTGCGGTGTACGTGTCAAAGCGGCGCGGAATCGCCATGGGTGACGAAGACAACGCCGAATCGAAGCCCAAGTCGGCGGACCCGGCGGTGGTTTCGTAGGGAGGTCGTCCAAGCCCCAGCTCAAGGTGCGGGCGGGCAGCGCGCGTTGACGCGTCGCCCGCCCGCTCTGTGCATGTGCACCACCACGCCGTGAGGCTTCTCTCGCTTGGTGCAGAAGGTTACAAAAAGGTCTTAATAGACTCTCGGCGTGCGGTTGCCGTGCATCTGGCGTGTATGTTCCGGGGCCGAGAGCCATGGAAGGGACCAAACCGGTGAACAAGAAGCTCGCGGCCGCACTGTCCGGCGGTGCGGTACTGGTACTGGCGCTGTCGGGGTGCGGCGGCGACGACAACGAGAAGCTGGACTCCTGGGCCAAGCAGGTCTGCGACGCCGTACAGCCGCAGGCCAAGAAGATCGAGTCGGCCAATGCCTCGATCCAGAAGGAAACCTCGGACAACAGCAAGCCGGAGGACGTCCAGAAGACCGACGCACAGGCCTTCCAGGACATGTCCGACGCCTACAAGGCCATCGGGGCCGCGGTGACCAAGGCCGGGGCGCCGGACGTCGAGAACGGCGAGAAGAAGCAGCAGGACGCCGTCAAGGAGCTCAACACGATCTCCTCCTCGTACGCCTCCCTGAAGAAGCAGGTCGACGCGCTCGACACCAAGGACCAGGGCAAGTTCGCTGACGGTCTCAAGGACATCGCCACCGAGCTCGACAAGCTGGGCAAGAGCGGGAACGACGCGCTCCGGACCCTGGAGGAGGGCGAGGTCGGCCAGGCGATGGCCCGGCAGACCAGCTGCAAGGCGGCCACGGCGCCGGCGACCCAGAGCTGAGCAAGGAGCCATTTTCGACCGTGCCGGCGGGGACGTCTCCCTCAGGCCCCAGGCGTGGCCGACCCGCATGCCCAGCTTGTCGAAGGCGGGCCGGCGGGACCGTTGAGCCGGAAGTGACGGTCGGGCCGGTCCGCCGCTGAGCCGAGTGTGGCTGCCGGGCCGGTCCGCTGAGCCGCGCCCGAAACCCGGCACGGGCGCGTGTGGCACCGGAGTCCTGCCCGATACCCGGCACGGGCGCCTGTGGCACCGGAGTCCTGCGATACCCGGCACGGGCGCGTGCGGTACCGGTGCCGGCGGACACAATGGGGGCGTGAGTAACGCCAGCCAGTCACCCCTGTCCCCGCTGCCCTCCTCCGACCGTCCCGATGTCGCCGCCCGGCTCCGGGATGCCCTGCTCGGAGCCTCCTTCACCGCCGACGGGCTGCTCGAACTGCTCGGCGCCCCCGCGTACGCGGCCCTGGCCCGGAGCGAGACCGTGCCCGCGCTCCGGGCGACCCGCGGGGACACGCCGCTGGAGTTGCTCGTCCGGCTGTTCCTCCTTCAGCAGCCCGTGCCGCACGCGCGCGTGGCGGACGTCCTGCCCGTCGACGCGTGCCTGGAGAGCGGCTGGCTGACGCGCGTCGGTGGCGACGAGCTCGCCGCCACCGTGGACGTACGGCCGTACGGCGGGCCCGGTGGCGAGGACTGGTTCATCGTGTCGGACCTGGGCTGCGCGGTCGGTGGCGCCGGCGGGATCGGCCGGCGTGACGAGGGAGTCGTCCTGGGAGTCGGCGGCGCTTCCACGACACTCGCCGGCATCACCGTCCGTACGCCCGTCGCCGCCGCGCTCGACCTCGGCACCGGCTCCGGCATCCAGGCGCTGCACGCCGCGCAGCACGCCACGCGCGTGACGGCCACCGACCTCAACCCGCGCGCGCTGCACATCACCGCCCTCACGCTGGCGCTGTCCGGCACCCCGGGCGCCGATCTGCGCGAGGGCTCCCTCTTCGAGCCGGTGCGGGACGACGAGAAGTACGACCTGATCGTCTCGAACCCGCCGTTCGTGATCTCTCCCGGCGCCCGGCTCACCTACCGCGACGGCGGGATGGGCGGGGACGATCTGTGCCGCACGCTCGTTCAGGAGGCGGGGGAGCGGCTGAACGAGGGCGGGTTCGCGCAGTTCCTCGCCAACTGGCAGCACGTGGAAGGGGAGGACTGGCAGGAGAGGCTCAGGTCTTGGGTGCCCCGGGGCTGCGACGCGTGGGTCGTGCAGCGCGAGGTGCAGGACGTCAACCAGTACGCCGAGCTGTGGCTGCGGGACGCGGGTGACCACCGCGAGGACGTGGCGGAATATCAGGCGCGGTACGACGCCTGGCTCGACGAGTTCGAGGCGCGCAAGGTGAAGGCGGTCGGCTTCGGCTGGATCACCCTGCGCAGGACGGGCGCCGCCGTGCCCTCCGTCACGGCGGAGGAGTGGCCGCATCCGGTCGAGCAGCCGCTCGGGGACACCATCCGGGCCCACTTCGACCGGCTCGACTACCTGCGCGACCACGACGACGCCGCGCTGCTCGAAGCACACTTCCGGCTCGGCGCCGAGGTCGTGCAGGAACAGGTCGGGCTGCCCGGCGCGGAGGACCCCGAGCATGTCGTGCTGCGCCAGAACCGCGGCATGCGCCGGGCCACCCGGGTGGACACGGTCGGCGCCGGCTTCGCGGGCGTGTGCGACGGCACGATGAGCGCGGGCCGCATCCTCGACGCCATCGCTCAGCTGATCGGCGAGGACCCGGTGCTGCTGCGCGACCGCACTCCGGCGCAGATCCGGCTGCTCGTCGAGCAGGGGTTCCTGGAGCCGGTCCGCTGAGGGACCCGGCAGGGGCGCCCTCCGAGGGGCCCACCCGTGCACCGCATGTGCCCCATGCGTCACTCAACGCACCCCACGCCCCGTGCTCACCCCCGGCGGGCCCTCGTCGAGGAGACTCGTCAATAAAATTCGAGTCGATTTGAACACCTCGTCCAGAACGGTCCGTGAGGGGCCGGACGTCCCTGATCCGCGGCTGTGTCGCCCCGGCGTTCACCTCCGGTTCGCCTGCCCGCCGCCCACGCGTGTCAGCCTCCGGTGGCTGGGCAGACGCGGACGGGAGAAAAGGGGCGCGGCGAGCTATGGAGAGCGAACCGGCGATCTTCGCGGGAGTGGTGTTCTCCCTGTTCGGGGGCGGACTGCTGGCCTGGACCGTGACACGCGTCCGCCAGCACCAGCCCGTCGCCCAGGGTGTGAGCCCTGTCGCATCGGCGACCCTCGCAAGCGTCGTCGCGGTGCTCGCCCTGGCAGTCGGAACCTGGTGCTTCACCCGCCTGTGAAGCCCGTGTCGGCGACGCGCCTGTGGGTAACGGGGAGGTTGCACTCCGCATGGCGCCGGGCCTGCTCCGGGCACTCCGGGCAGCAGGAACGGTGGTAGTCGGGTTACCGTTCGAGTGGCCGTTGCGGGCTTTTCCCGTTTGACACGGGGGCGGGATGTACCGTCACACTCCGCAGCGTCACCACGACCCGACCCCGGGAGACGAACCCTGGGGAGGCCCCCAGCGTCGACCGGAGAGAAGAGCGAAGTTGTCCCCGACCAGCGAGACCGCACAGGGCGGCCGCCGACTCGTCATCGTCGAGTCGCCTGCCAAGGCGAAGACGATCAAGGGCTACCTCGGCCCCGGCTACGTAGTCGAGGCGAGCGTCGGGCACATCCGTGACCTTCCCAACGGCGCCGCCGAGGTGCCCGAGAAGTACACCGGCGAGGTCCGCCGCCTCGGTGTGGACGTCGAACACGACTTCCAGCCGATCTATGTGGTCAACGCGGATAAGAAGGCGCAGGTCAAGAAGCTCAAGGATCTGCTGAAGGATTCCGACGAGCTCTTCCTCGCCACCGATGAGGACCGCGAAGGCGAGGCCATCGCCTGGCACCTCCAGGAGGTCCTCAAGCCCAAGGTCCCGGTCAAGCGGATGGTCTTCCACGAGATCACCAAGGCCGCGATCCAGGCCGCCGTGGCCAACCCGCGCGAGCTGAACCAGAAGCTCGTCGACGCCCAGGAGACCCGCCGCATCCTCGACCGCCTCTACGGCTACGAGGTCTCGCCGGTCCTGTGGAAGAAGGTCATGCCGCGGCTGTCCGCGGGCCGTGTCCAGTCGGTCGCCACACGACTCGTCGTGGAGCGGGAACGCGAGCGCATCGCCTTTCGTTCGGCTGAGTACTGGGACCTGACGGGCACCTTCGCGACCGGCCGCGCCGGAGACCAGTCGGACCCGTCGTCGCTGGTCGCGCGCCTGCAGACCGTCGACGGCAGGCGGGTCGCGCAGGGCCGCGACTTCGACTCCCTGGGCCAACTGAAGAGCGCGAACACCCTCCACCTCGACGAGGCGAACGCCCGCGCCCTGGCCGCCGCCCTGGAGAACACGAGCTTCGCGGTCCGGTCCGTCGAGTCCAAGCCGTACCGCCGCTCGCCGTACGCCCCGTTCCGTACGACGACGTTGCAGCAGGAGGCGAGCCGCAAGCTCGGCTTCGGCGCGAAGGCGACCATGCAGATCGCCCAGAAGCTGTACGAGAACGGCTACATCACCTATATGCGTACGGACTCCACGACCCTGAGCGACACGGCGGTCGCCGCCGCCCGCGCCCAGGTCACGCAGCTGTACGGCGCCGACTACCTGCCGCCGCAGCCGAGGACGTACGCCGGGAAGGTCAAGAACGCGCAGGAGGCCCACGAGGCGATCCGGCCCTCGGGTGATCGTTTCCGCACTCCCGCCGAGACCGGACTGACCGGCGACCAGTTCAAGCTGTACGAGCTGATCTGGAAGCGGACCGTCGCCTCCCAGATGAAGGACGCGACCGGCAACAGCGTCACGGTGAAGATCGGCGGCACGGCGGCCGACAGCCGGGACGTCGAGTTCAGCGCGTCCGGCAAGACGATCACCTTCCACGGCTTCCTGAAGGCGTACGTCGAAGGCGCCGACGACCCGAACGCCGAGCTCGACGACCGCGAGCGCCGCCTGCCCCAGGTCTCCGAGGGCGACGCCCTGAGCGCCGAGGAGATCACGGTCGACGGGCACGCCACCAAGCCCCCGGCCCGCTACACCGAAGCGTCCCTGGTCAAGGAGCTGGAAGAGCGCGAGATCGGCCGCCCGTCGACGTACGCGTCGATCATCGGCACGATCCTGGACCGCGGCTACGTGTTCAAGAAGGGCACGGCCCTGGTGCCGTCCTTCCTGTCCTTCGCCGTGGTCAACCTCCTGGAGAAGCACTTCGGGCGGCTCGTCGACTACGACTTCACCGCCAAGATGGAGGACGACCTCGACCGCATCGCCCGCGGTGAGGCGAAGTCCGTGCCGTGGCTGAAGCGGTTCTACTTCGGTGAGGGCACAGGCGGGGGCGGTGCCGCCGACGCCGGCAACGGCGACGGGGATCACCTCGGCGGCCTCAAGGAGCTGGTGACCGACCTGGGCGCGATCGACGCGCGCGAGGTGTCGTCGTTCCCCGTGGGCAACGGCATCGTGCTGCGGGTCGGCCGCTACGGGCCGTACATCGAGCGTGGCGAGAAGGACACCGAACAGCACCAGCGCGCCGACATCCCGGACGACCTGGCGCCGGACGAGCTGACCGTCGACCTCGCGGAGGAGCTGCTCGCCAAGCCGAGCGGCGACTACGAACTGGGCACCGACCCGGCCACCGGCCACACGATCGTCGCCAAGGACGGCCGCTACGGCCCGTACGTGACGGAGATCCTCCCCGAGGGCACCCCGAAGACGGGCAAGAACGCGGTCAAGCCGCGCACGGCGTCCCTGCTCAAGTCGATGTCCCTGGACACGGTGACCCTCGACGACGCCCTGAAGCTGATGTCGCTGCCGCGCGTCGTCGGCACCGACGCCGAGGGCCAGGAGATCACCGCGCAGAACGGCCGCTACGGCCCGTACCTGAAGAAGGGCACGGACTCGCGCTCGCTCCAGTCCGAGGAGCAGCTCTTCACGATCACGCTGGAGGAGGCGCTGGCGATCTACGCCCAGCCGAAGCAGCGTGGCCGGGCGGCCGCCAAGCCGCCGCTGAAGGAGCTGGGCACCGACCCGGTGAGCGAGAAGCCGGTCGTCGTCAAGGACGGCCGCTTCGGGCCGTACGTCACCGACGGGGAGACCAACGCGACCCTGCGCTCCGGCGACAGTGTCGAGACGATCACCCCGGAGCGCGGCTTCGAGCTGCTCGCCGAGAAGCGCGCGAAGGCGCCGGCGAAGAAGACCGCGAAGAAGGCGGTCAAGAAGGCTCCGGCGAAGAAGACGACGGCGGCCAAGAAGACCGCGGCGAAGAAGACCACGACCGCGAAGAAGACGACGGCCAAGAAGACCACCACCGCGAAGAAGACGACGGCCAAGAAGACCACCACCGCGAAGAAGACGACGGCCAAGACGGCTGCCAAGACGGCGACCGCCTCGGAGCCGGCGGAGGACTGAGGCTCGGTCAGGGCCGGTTCGGGGCCCGTTCGGGACTCGCGCGGGATTCTGCGCGGGACCCGTTCGGTACCTGTCCGGTTTCCGTCCGGTATCCGGACTGTCGAGGTCCGGATCTTCGCCCAGGGTTCGGAAAGCGAACGCCCCGGCAACACTTCGGTGTCGGGGCGTGCGCATGCCAGACCGGGCATCCCAGGGTGTCGGTGGCTCCCGATAGGCTGAATGCATGACGCGAGCCGAGCATCCAACGGCCTCTCAGCCGGCCCCCGACGACGCCCTGGTCGCGGACTCCCGCGAGCGTGCCGTCCGCGCCCTGCTGCGCCGTCCGCAGTTGAAGCGGTTGTGGAGCGCACAGCTCGTGGGCGGCGTGGGCGACACCCTCGCCCTTTTCGTGCTGGTCGTCCTCGCCCTTCAAGCGGCCGTCGCCGAGGGCTCGTTCGGGGGCGGCTACCGAGGCGTGGCGTTCGCAGTGGCGACCGTTTTCGGGGTGCGCATCCTGGCTACGCTCCTGTTCGGCGCCGTGCTCCTCGGCCCCCTCACCGCGCTCACCTCCCAGGACGGCCCGCTGGACCGCCGCTGGACCATGGTGGGAGCGGACGGACTGCGCGCGGCGCTGCTCATCGTCGCCCCGCTGTGGATCGACTGGACGCCCGATGACGCGCCGGCCGTCCTCCTCGTCACGGCCTTCGTGACCGGAGTCGCCGAGCGGTTCTGGACGGTGTGCCGCGAGAGCGCGGCCCCCGCGCTGCTGCCGCCTCCGCCGCCGGAAGGGGCCACGGTCCGGCCGCTGCCCGACCACATGGACGCCCTGCGCCGCCTGTCGCTGCGCACCGGCTTCGTCTCGATCCCGCTCGCGGCCGTCGCCCTCGTCGTCGCGGCCCTGTTCAACAACCTGCTGGGCGCCGGCATCGACTGGTTCGCCCAGCACCAGGCGGCCCTCGCCTCCTACGTCGCGGCAGGGCTGTTCGCCGCCTCCCTGTCCGTGCTGACCTTCCTGGAACTGCCCGCCACGCGCACCCCTCGCGCGCGGTCGCCGCTCGAGGGGCTGCGCCGCCCGAAGACCACCGCCGGCGCCGACAAGGGCCGCACCGGCGTGATGCCGCTGCTGGTGCTGGCCTGCGCGGCCGTCGCCGCCGCGGTGTCCGCCGCCGTCGCCGTGGCCGTGCTGCACGCCAAGGACCTGGGCGGCGGCCCGGTGCTCTACGGGCTGTTCGTGGGCGCGCTGACCGGCGGTGTCGTCGTCGGCATCCGTACGGCGCCCGCGCTGCTGCCCGCCCTGTCGCGCCGTCGGCTGCTCGCGCTGGCCATCGCCTTCACCGGTGTCGCGCTGCTGGCCGCCGGACTGGTCCCGGACGTCACCAGCGTGCTGCTGATCCTCGCGCTGGCCGGCGTCGGTGCGGGCATGTCCGCCAACATCGGGCACACCCTGCTCGACCAGGAGACCGAGGAGTACCGGCGGTCCCGTACGACGGAGCACCTGCACGCGGTCGTCCGCGTCTGCGTCGCGCTCGGCGCGGTGATCGCCCCGCTGGTGGCGGCGGGGATCGGGCCGCACCGGCTGGAGAGCGGCAAGTTCGTCTTCGCGCACGGTGGCGCGGCCTTCACACTGATGCTGGCCGGCGCCCTGCTGCTGCCGGTGGCCGCGCTGGTGCTGGCCAAGGTCGACGACCGTTCCGGAGTGCCGCTGCGCCAGGACCTGCGTGACGCGCTGCTCCGCGGCGACGACCCCGAGCAGGCGCCCGCCGCCTCCGGTTTCTTCATCGCCCTGGAGGGCGGCGACGGGGCCGGGAAGTCCACGCAGGCCGAGGCGCTCGCCGAGTGGATCCGCGGCAAGGGCCACGAGGTCGTGCTGACGCGCGAGCCGGGGGCCACGCCGGTGGGCAAGCGGCTGCGGTCGATCCTGCTGGATGTGTCGAGCGAGGGGCTGTCGCACCGCGCGGAGGCGCTGCTGTACGCGGCCGACCGGGCCGAGCACATCGACACCGTCGTACGGCCCGCCCTGGAGCGCGGCGCGGTCGTCATCTCCGACCGGTACATCGACTCATCCGTGGCCTATCAGGGGGCGGGCCGTGACCTGTCGCCGACCGAGATCGCCCGGATCAACCGCTGGGCCACGAACGGACTCGTGCCGCATCTGACCGTCCTGCTGGACGTCGCGCCGGAGACCGCGCGCGAGCGGTTCACGGAGGCGCCGGACCGGCTGGAGTCGGAGCCGGCCGAGTTCCACGCGCGCGTGCGGGCCGGTTTCCTGACCCTGGCCGCGGCCGACGCCGGGCGGTACCTGGTGGTGGACGCGGGCCAGGAGCCCGAGGCCGTGACGACCGTCATCCGGCACCGGCTCGACCAGGTGCTGCCGTTGTCCGAGGCCGAGATCAAGGCCCAGGAGGAGGCACGCAGGAAGGCCGAGGAGGAGGCCCGCCGGAAGGCTGAGGAAGAGGCTGCCCGCAAGGCCGAGGAGGAGCGCCTGGAGCGTGAGCGCCAGGAGCAGCTCGCCAAGCTGCGCGCCGAGGAGGAGGAGCGCAAGCGGCGCGAGCTGGAAGAGGCGCAGCGCCGCGAGGCCGAACGGCAGGCGGAGGAGGCCCGGCGGCGGGCCGAGGAAGCGCGCAGGAAGGCCGAGGAGGAGCGGGCTCGGCTCCTCGCGGAGGAGAAGGCCCGCGCCGAGGAGGAGGCCCGGCGCAAGGCCGAGGAGGAGCGCCGCCGCCAGCAGGCCGAGGAAGAGGCCCGGCTGCGCGCCGAGGCCGAGGCGCTCCGCCTGGAGAAGCAGCGCAAGGCCGAGGAGGCCCTGCTGCGGGCCGAGGAGGCCCGGCGTCTGGCGGAGGCGGCTGCCGCTGCCGCGGAAGCCGGGCCGAAGCGCACCGCCCCGCGCGGTGCCTCCGGTTCGACGGCCGGTCAGGACGCGGCGACGGTGCCCACGCCCGTGGTGAAACCGGGCGGCGCGGCGGACGACACGACCGTGCTGCGCCCGGTGCGGGACGAGGCGCGGGGCCGGGGCCGGGCCTCCGGGGGGTCCGACGCCGAGGTGACGGCCGAGCTGCCCAAGCCGCCGGTTCCGCCGGGTGCGGGGGAGGAGACGGAGGTACTGCCGCCGGTCCGCCCCGCGTCCGCGTCCGGGTCCGGATCCGGGTCCGGTGACGAGACCGAGGTGCTGCCCCAGGTGCCCTCCGGGGCGGGCGACGAGACGGCCGTGCTGCCTCCGGTCCGGTCGGGAGACGCGGACGAGACGGCCGTACTGCCCCCGGTCCCGCCGGGGGACGCCGAGGAGACGGCCGTGCTGCCGCCCGTACGTGAGGACGAACCGGCGGACCGGGTTCCGCCCGGGTACTTCCGGGAGGACGCCCCGGCCGCCCGGCCCGACGGCACGGACCGTACGCGGGAGATGCCCCAGGTCGACGCCGAGGGCCGGCCCCGCCGGCGGTCCGACTGGGCCGAGGAGACGCCGCTGGACGACCTGCCGTCACTGGCGGACGAGCTGCTCGGACCGCACGAGGACGAGCCGGACGACGGACGGGRGCGCCGGGGGAAGGGCGGCCGGGGCCGCTGAGGCCTCCGGCGGTCCGACCGGGGGCGTTCGACAGGGGGCAAAAGTCATGCCGGGCCCGGAGGCCAGCGGCCCTCTTGCAGGACCGCGAAAAACATAACGGGGCGGGCCGACGCGGGAGTCGGGCCCGGGCCGGGTCTGCGAGACGCCTGGGCCAGCCCTGGGAGATGCCTCGGCCGGGCCGGCGAAACGCCTGGGCCGGACCGGCGAGATCAGGCGGCGGCAGCCGTTGTCAGTGGTCACCCCCACAATGGATCTCACACCGTGGAACGTGACGAAAGGGCGGCGTGACCCATGAGCGTGTGGGACGACCTCGTCGGGCAGGAGAGGGTGAGCGCGCAGCTGGACGCCGCCGCCCGGGACGCGGACGCCCTGGTCACCGCGGCCGGGACCGACGTGCCCCCGCCCGAGGCGTCGAGGATGACGCACGCGTGGCTGTTCACGGGCCCGCCCGGGGCCGGCCGGAACCAGGCGGCGCGGGCGTTCGCGGCGGCCCTGCAGTGCGTCAGCCCGGACCGGGCTCTCGGCGGCTCCCCGGGCTGCGGCTTCTGCGACGGATGCCACACGGCCCTGATCGGCACGCACGCCGACGTCACCACCGTCGCCGCGGTCGGCACGCAGATCCTCGCCGACGACATGCGCGACACCGTCCGCAAGTCGTTCACATCACCGGCGAACGGCCGCTGGCAGGTCATCCTCGTCGAGGACGCCGAGCGGCTCAACGAGAAGTCGGCCAACGCCGTCCTCAAGGCGGTGGAGGAGCCCGCCCCGCGCACGGTCTGGCTGCTGTGCGCCCCCTCCATCGAGGACGTCCTGCCGACGATCCGCTCCCGCTGCCGCCACCTGAACCTGAGCACGCCGTCGGTCGACGCCGTGGCCGACATGCTCGTACGCCGTGAGGGCATCGAGCCGGAGGTCGCCGCCGCGGCCGCCCGCGCGACCCAGGGCCATGTCGAACGGGCCCGCCGCCTGGCCACCGACCCGGCCGCGCGCGAGCGCCGTGCCGCCGTGCTGAGGCTGCCGCTGCGGGTGGACGAGATCGGCAGTGCGCTCAAGGCCGCCCAGGAGCTCGTCGACGCGGCCGCCGAGGACGCCAAGCAGCTCGCCGAGGAGACGGACTCCAAGGAGACCGAGGAGCTGAAGACCGCCATGGGCGCGTCCCAGGGCGGCCGCATGCCGCGCGGCACCGCGGGCGTGATGAAGGACCTGGAGGACAGGCAGAAGCGCCGCAGAACGCGTACGCAGCGCGACAGCCTCGACCTCGCCCTGACCGACCTCACGTCCTTCTACCGCGACGTCCTCGCCCTCCAGCTCGGCTCGCGCGTGGCCATCGCCAACGCGGACGCCGAGGACGCCCTGGAGCGCCTCGCCCGGGGCAGCTCCCCGGAGTCCACGCTCCGCCGCCTCGACGCGATCGCCGCCTGCCGCGACGCCCTCGACCGCAACGTGGCGCCGCTGCTCGCGGTGGAGGCGATGACGATGGCGCTCAGAGCGGGCTGAGCGGGCTGAGCGGGCTGAGCGGGCTGAGCGGGCTGAGCGGGCTGGGCCGGCAGAGCGGCACCGCGCGGCCTGCACACGAGAGGCCTGCACACGAGAGGCCTGCACACGAGATGGACGCGGAATTGACGCCGTAACTCGTACGAGGCACGACACGCACGCTGGGCATCCATTCCGTTGCGCAGAGTTACGCTCGCTGGATGGACACAAGGCGCCTTCCCCGCTCCGCCTCCCGCTCCGTCTCCCGTTCCGGCGGCCTGCACCGCCGGACCCGCGGCGGAGCCAGGACCGCAGCCGGCCTTCTCGCCACGGCCGCACTGCTCGTCTCCGCCTGCTCCTCCGGGAGCTCGACGACGTCCTCCGCAGCTGCTGCGGAGGAAGCGGCACTGGTCGCGCTGCCGCGGTCCACCCCCGCCGCGCTCACGCCGTACTACGACCAGAAGCCGGCCTGGCGCCGCTGCGACGTCCAGGGCTTCGAGTGCGCCACGATCAAGGCACCGCTCGACTACGCCAAGCCGGCCGCCGGAGACGTCCGGCTCGCCGTCGCCCGCAAGAAGGCCACGGGCCCGGGGAAGCGGCTGGGCTCGCTGCTCGTGAACCCCGGCGGGCCCGGCGGCTCGGCGATCGGCTACGTCCAGGCGTACGCCGGCATCGGCTACCCGGCCGAGGTCCGTGCCCGCTACGACATGGTGGCGGTCGATCCGCGCGGTGTGGCCGGCAGTGAGCCCGTGGAGTGTCTGGACGGGCCGGAGATGGACACGTACACGCAGACGGACACCACGCCCGACGACACCAAGGAGACCGACGGACTGGTCGAGGCGTACCGGACGTTCGCCGAGGGCTGCGGCGTGGACGCGCCCCGGCTGCTGCGCCATGTGTCCACCGTGGAGGCGGCCCGGGACATGGACATCGTGCGGGCGGCGCTCGGCGACCAGAAGCTGAACTACGTCGGCGCCTCCTACGGCACCTTCCTCGGCGCGACGTACGCCGGGCTCTTCCCGGACCGGACGGGCCGGCTGGTGCTGGACGGCGCGATGGACCCGTCGCTGCCCGCGCGGCGGCTGAACCTCGAACAGACGGCGGGCTTCGAGACGGCGTTCCGGTCGTTCGCGCGGGACTGCGTACGGCACGCCGACTGCCCGCTGGGCAAGGCGGGCACCTCGCCCGGGCAGGTCGGCAAGAACCTCAAGGCGTTCTTCGAGAAGCTGGACGCGCGGCCGGCCGCCACCGGCGACCCCGACGGCCGCCGCCTCACCGAGTCGCTCGCCACCACCGGCGTGATCGCGGCCATGTACGACGAGGGCGCCTGGGAGCAGCTGCGCGAGGCGCTGACGTCCGCGATGAAGAAGAACGACGGCTCCGGGCTCCTCGTCCTCTCCGACGGCTACTACGAGCGGGACGCCGACGGCGGCTACAGCAACCTGATGTTCGCCAACGCGGCCGTGAACTGCCTCGATCTGCCGCCTGCCTTCGACACTCCCGACGAGGTGCGCAGGGCACTCCCCGAGTTCAAGAAGGCGTCCCCGGTCTTCGGTGAGGGCCTGGCGTGGGCCGCCCTGAACTGCGCGTACTGGCCGGTCCACGCCACGGGTGAGCCGCACCGCATCGAGGCGAAGGGCGCCGCCCCCATCGTCGTGGTCGGCACCACCCGCGACCCCGCGACCCCGTACCGCTGGGCGCAGGCCCTGGCCGGCCAGCTCTCCTCGGCCCGCCTCCTCACCTACGAGGGCGACGGCCACACGGCGTACGGCCGAGGCAGCTCCTGCATCGACCGCACGATCAACGCGTACCTCCTCCGCGGCACCCCTCCCACGGACGGGAAGCGCTGCTCATAACCCCGCGCCCAGCCCCGGAGGGCCCGCCTCCGGGGCTGGTCCGGAGCACCCTCAGAAACTGTGTAGACTTACCGTCGTTGCTGATCGCACCATAGTGCGGACAGCGCGCCGCCTTAGCTCAGATGGCCAGAGCAACGCACTCGTAATGCGTAGGTCTCGGGTTCGAATCCCGAAGGCGGCTCCGAGAAGCCCAGGTCTCGTAGCTAGTGACCTGGGCTTTTTTTGCGTTCCATTGGCTGATTGCCGTGCTTGGTCGGGGGCTTGCACAGCGTCATGCGTGAGCGGGTGTGCACCGATCCGCACGCGTCAGGCTTTGATGACCTCGACGGCGGGTCCACAGAGCAGGTTGATGTCCTCAGGGTCGGAGGTGAGGACGGTGACCGGTCTTGGCGCCGAGCGTGCAATGGCCGCGAGGACGGCGTCGATGGCGTACTTGTGGCCGCTGAGGTGGTGGTCGCGCAACAGTACTGCCGCTTGGCCGGTGACGCTCTTGGTGACGTCATGGACGTCGATCCGGGAGAGTACCCACCGGATGCGGGCGGGGTGGATGCGCTCGTAGTCCGCCTCGAGCGTGGCCATGGCGGTCGTGGCCACTCGGATGCCTTCTTCCGAGGCTGCTTGGACGAGAGCCAGGACGGTGCGGTCCTTGAGGTAGAGCTTGGACAGGCCCTCGCTGTCGAGGAGGAGCGTTCCGGGCATCAGGCTGCGGCGCCGTTCGAGTCGTGCTGATCATGGCGCAGTACGGCGCGGGCCGCTTCAATCTCTTCCCGGGACAACGGGTCGTTGTCGGTCTCGAAGTCGGCGACGATCTCACGAAGCTTGTCCATGGCCACACGCTGCTCGAGGGCCTCCGCCACGTAGGCGGAGAAGCCACCGGGGCCTACATGGGTACGTACGGCCTCAGCGAGGTCTTCGGGGAGGCTGATCGAGTACTTCTTACTACCGCTCATGGTTCAGATCCTACCAGGGGTGGTAACTCCTCTCTGGGTCCGGGCTGGGCGGATGGCCTGCTCAGTCGGGTGAGCCCTCCTGCACCAGCTGACCTGCACACCGCGCCCGATGCGGGCCGGGCCCGCTCCCCGGCCCGCACCGGCCTGGCCGGACGGGGGACTGTTTCGATCACCGGATGTCGATGGCGCACAGGGTCGGCGGGAGTTCGGCCCGGTACGGGATCAGGTCGAGGCGGCGCTGGTTGACAGTCGCAGCCAGAGTGATGTGGGCCCGTGCCGGCACGCAGCTTGGAGCGTGAGTGCTCGGTTGCCCAGTCCTGTGCCTTGCTCGGCGGACTCTGCACGATCCGACACCGCAGCTCCGTACCTGCCGTGGCGGGCCTTCGACCTTCGGTGGGCAATCTGGTCGTGGGGTGCGATGCGTATGCCTAAGGGATCGTGCGGAAACCGCAGGTCAATCTTTTGACCTGCGGTTTTTTCATTTGCGGTTCGTGATTCTTCGCCGCCGGTGCCGTCGGTGAGCCGGCACAGCACAGCGCGTGCACGCTGGGTCCCGCCCGCGCACCGGCTACTTCATGGCAGTCGACAGGGACGGTGCGCGCACCCGCAGTGCCAGCGGAGCCGCGGCGCCCGCCACGGCGAACAGGGCGCCCAGCGCGAGCCACCCCTCGCGGGGGTGGTCGCCGAGGCAGAGCACCGCTATCAGCACCGGTGCCACCGCGGCGGCGGCGCCGCGCCCCAGGGAGAAGAAGCCCTGGTACTGGCCGTGCATTCCTTCCGGTGCGAGTGAGAAGCTCAGCCCGAACGAGCCCGCGGACAGCCACAGTTCGCCGAAGGTGAGGGCGGCCGCGAACAGCAGCAGCAGAACTGTCGCCGGCCAGCCGCCCATCCCGCCGGTGAACGCCACCAGCGCGCATGCGGCGAACAGGGCGATCCCCGAGTTGCGGCACATCCGGGCGGCTCGGCGGTCGTCCTCGGCGCCGCGGCTGAACCGGATCTGCAGGCAGATCACCATCACCGTGTTGACGGCGACGATGCCCGATACCAGGACCGGCGGTGCCTCGGTGTGCCGGAGCACCCACAGTGGTACGGCGAACGACAGCACCTGTGCCTGGAGGGACAGCACACCGCAGATCAGGGTGAGGGCGGCGTACCGTCGGTCGCGCAGGACCTGCCAGCCGGAGCCGGTGCGCCCCGCCTCCTCGGCCGGCCGGGTCCGGCGCGACCGCAGCCACACCAGTGGCACCGCCGCCGCCGGGTAGGTCAGCGCCGTGCACCACAGCAGGGCCATGTACCCGGTATCGGTGTCGGCTTGGATGACCAGCGCCGAGGCCGCCGCGCCGATCGTGATGCCGATGTTGGTCACCACCCGCAGATAGGCCCGCAACCGTACCCGTTCGGCGCCCTCCCCGACCGTGGCGACCAGCGCGCCGCGGGCCGCGGTGCTGCCCTGCTCGGCGAGGAGGAAGACCAGGATCAGCCCCAGGAACGCCGGGAACGTACGGGCGTAGGCCAGCGCGGCCATCGTGGCGAACTGGACGCCGAGCAGGACGCTGTACGTCCGCCGGGGGCCGAACCGGTCCGCCAGCCTGCCCAGCGGTACGGCACCGGCCAGCGCCACGATCCCGGCGACGGTGAGGCCGGAGGCCACCTGGTGCACGGGCAGTCCGACGACCCGCGTGAAGAACAGCGTGCTGGTGGTCAGATAGAGCCCGCTGCCGACCGTCTTGATCAGCCATGACAGGGCGAGCAGCCGGGGTTCGCCGGGAGCGGGCAGAGAGGCGTCGAGCAGGGCACGAGCCCGGCCCGGGGCGGATGTGGTCATGCCGCGGGCCCCGCCAACTCGTGCAGGCGCGCGATGAACGTCTCCGCGGCCGCCTCGTCCGCAGCCGTGAAGTACGCCTCCAGGTTCTCCGGGCTGGCGCACTCTTGGGGCGTCAGGACCTCCAGCACGCCGGGCAGGGCCAGTACCCGCTCCCTCAGACCGGGCAGTGCGGGCAGCCGGGTACGGCCGATCGTCTCGTGGTGCGGTTCGCGCTCTGGCCGGCTGGGCCGTTCACCGGCCGAGACCCGGACGAACTCCTCCCACAGGTCCACCCCGAAGGCGTGCCACCACATCCGGGAGATGCCCATGCCGCCCGGCCGTACGGCCACTTCGCCGATGACCGGGCCCCCCTGGGTGCGAAACACCTCCAGGTGCGTGACCCCGGCCGGCAGGCCGAGCGCGCCGATCACCCGGCGGTGCAGGTCCAGGACTTCCCGCGAGAACGGGTCCGTCTGGTCGGCGACGTACCCGCTGTTCAGGCTCGGCGAGCTGTGAAGCGGTGGGAGGAAGTAGCGGGAGACGGCCGCGTGGGCCACCTCGCCGTCGTGGACGACGCCGTCGCAGTGGTACTCGTGCGTGAACCGCACCAGGCGCTCCACCTGTACCGGTAGCCGCTTGGCGGCGAGGTCGGCGAAGCCGTCGGCCCGGTGCCGCTCGGCGAACTCCTCGGGGGAGTCGACGCGGTAGGTGCACTTCGAGCCGGCGCCGAACACCGGCTTGATCATGATGGGCCAGCCGGTCAGCTCCGCCGCCCGAGGCACCTCGTCGACCGTGGCCGCCTGGGCGTGGTCCGTCACCGGGAGACCGGCGGCGCGCAGCCTGTCCTTCATCGCCCTCTTGTGGGCGCCCCACAACGACTGGTCGAAGCCCGGCCCGGGCACCCCGAGCAGTGCGCGGACCAGCCCGGCCGCCACCACGCTCTTCTCCGTGGCCGCGATGACGTGGTCGACGGGGCCCTGTGCGGCGAGCTCGTACGCCGCCTGCTCGACCTGCGTCAGGTCGGCGAAGTTGTCGACATACGCCACCTCGTGATTCCGGTACAGGTCGGCGTACACCTTGCGGGTGATGACGCGGACGGTCACGTCGGGGCGGCGGGCCAGGGCCTCGAGGACCTCGGGCTTGTCCGAGTTGAGCAGGAGTACCTGCCGGGTCACTGCTTCTCCGTGGGTTGTGAGGACGGGGGAACGGGTGCGCGGTGGTAGGTGACGGTGGCGGCGGCCTCGTCGACGACGGCCCAGACGGGGGAGGGGCCGCGGTCCGGGGCGCAGCGGGTGACGGAGCCCACGTTGACGACGTAGCGGCCGTCCGGCGCGAGCGGGACCGGCGTCCCGAACCGTACGGGCAGGCGTTCCACCCGCACCGGCCCGGTGCCGCCGGGCCACAGCCGGTACAGCGCGCTGCGGTGATGGTGCCCGTGCACCAGTGCCCGCCCGGGAAAGTCCGCCTCGGCCGGGCACCACAGCCCCGGCTCCAGTTCGCGCCACGGCAAGGGATGACCGTGGCAGTACAGGCCGAAGTCGGTGCGGTGCTCCAACGGGGCGTCGAGCAGCGGGCGGGTCCACTCGGGCAGGCGGTGGTCGGGCACAAGGGCGCGGATCCGCTCCTCCTGGTTGCCCCGCACCAGCAGTACCCCGTCCAGGAGCCGGGCGAGTTCGGGGTCCGGGTCGAAGACGTCGGACAGTCGGCCGCCGAACTCGTACCCGTCCACCTCCCGTTTGCCGACCCGGCACTCGAAGACGTCGCCGAGGCAGACCACCCGGTCCACCCGCTGCTCACGGATCCCCTCGAGAACGGCTCGCAGCCGCGCTGTATCCCCGTGAACGTCGGTCACCACGGCATGGCGCACGGCTCTCACCCACTCGTTTCGATCCGCACCCGGCCCGCCAACTCCTCGCAGGCACGGGCGGCGTCGGCCGCGTCCCTGCCGTCGGTGATGATGTGTCCGGCCCGGTCCTGCGAGCTGCGCACCGGACGGACCAGGTCGCCGACCGCGACGTCCAGCCGAATCTCGGCGGAGGTGCCCTCGGTGTCGGGCAGGGCGATGTGCCGGACGGCTCCGGGCGGTGGCGTGAGGAAGCGGATGGCCGCTCCGCGGCGGGCCACGGGCGGGTCGGCGGGTGGCCGCAGCAGGCCCAACGGGCAGCCCGCGGTGAGGGCCACCACGTCCAGGCCGTAGGCCCGGCGCAGCAGTTCACGGATCTTGTCACCGCCGATGCGGTTGTGCGACTCGAGGATGCGCGGGCCCTTCCCGGTGACCTTGACCTCGGTGTGGGCGGGGCCCTCCGTCAGACCCACGGCGTCCAGAAAGGCGTGGACGAGGGCGGTCACCTCCACCAGGACGGGCGCGGGCAGGGCGCTCGGCTGGGTGTGCCCGGTCTCCACGAACGCGGTACCGACCAACTTGTCGGTCACCGCCAGCACGGTGTGCTTCCCGTCGTACGAGAAGCTCTCCACGCTGATCTCGGGCCCGTCGAGGTACTCCTCGGCGATCGGCTGCGTGCCGCCCGCCGCTTCGAACGCCCGCCAGACGTCCTCGGCGTCCTGAGGCCCGGCCACCCGGAAGACGGCCTGACTGCTGGTGCCGGCCGCGGGTTTGAGGATGACCGGTCCGCCGGTCGTACGGCAGAACGCGGCGAGGTCGGCCGCGCCGCGCGGCGCAGCGGTGTGCACCGGGCCGATGCCGCGGGCGTTGAGGATCTCCCGCATGCGCTGCTTGTCCTGGAGCAGGCCCACGGTGTGCAGCGAGTTTCCGGGCAGGCCGAGCCGCTCGGCGACCGCTGCCGTCGGCAGCAGGCCGCGCTCGGTGAGCGACAGCACCCGCCCGAAGGGGCGTTCGGCGTGCAGCGGCGCCAGGGCCTGGTGCAGTGCGTCGGTGTCCGCCAGGTCCACGGCGAGGGCGGTGTCGGCCTCGGCGGCCACCGGTGGCGCCGGCTGCGCCGCGTCGTGCACGAAAACGGTGTCGATGCCCAACGCGCGGGCCGCGCGCACCAGCTGCGGGGTGCCCGCGAGCACCGCGATACGCGGTGCCGCGGGCGCCTGCTGACCGAGGTTCATGCCACGGGCTCCGGCCGCCCTTCCGGCGCGGTACCCACCTGCGGCGTCACCGCCTCCGGGTCGCCGAAGCGCTCCTTGAGGTAGGCGATGATGTCGGCGTTCTCCCGCAGCTTGCCCGGGATGACCGTGGCCCCGTCGACCAGGGCCGGGATGAACTTGCTGCCCGTCGTGCGGATCAGCTCGTGCCGCTCCTCGCGCGGCTTGGGCACGTTGATGTTGATGTAGGAGACCTGGAGCTTGGTGAGCAGCTCGCGCACCGGCTTGCAGTCCGGGCAGGTCTCTCGCTGGAACAGGACGAGCATCAGCGGCCCTCCTCGTGGAACGTACGGATGATCTCGCCGACGCCGGAGCCCGGCGTGAACGTGTGGCCCAGGTCGAGCAGGGCCATCTCCAGGGCGCCGAAGATCCCGCTCAGGTCGAGGGCGTCGGCCGCGCCCACGTGTCCGACCCGGATGAGCTTGCCCTTGAGATGCGCCTGGCCGCCGGTCATGGTGACGCCGTACGAGGTGGACAGCGTCTTCAGCAGCTGCCCGGTGTCGATGCCCTCGGGCGCGAGGGCCGAGGTGATGACGTGGCTGCGCCGGTTCGGAGCCTGAACGAAGGTGCTGAACCCGAGTTTCAGCAGACCGCGTTCGGCCGCCCTGCCGAGGACGGCGTGGCGCCTGCGGAAGGCCTCCATGCCCTCCTCGTCCAGCATCTTCAGTGACTCGTGCAGGGCGAGCAGCAGGGACACCGCGGGGGACGAGGACGACATCGGGTAGAAGTGGCGCAGCCGCTCGAACGACCAGTAGTAGTTCGGCCCGCTGGACCGCTCCACGGCCGTCCACGCCTTGTCCGAGAGCGCGATGAAGGCGAGCCCCGGCGGCAGCATGAAGCCCTTGTGGGACGCGGCGAGGACCACGTCCAGGCCCCATGCGTCCATCTCCAGCGGGTGCACCAGCAGACCGCTGATGGCGTCCACTACCACGATCACGTCGGTGTCGCGGAAGATCCGCCCGATCGCCTCGACGTCGTTGAGCGCCCCGGTGGACGTCTCGCTGTAGACGACGAACGCGCCCCGGATCCGCGGGTGTTCACGGTAGGCGGCCGCCACGCGCTCGGGGTCGGCGCTGGTGCCCCAGTCGCTCTCGACGACGTGCACGACGAGTCCGTAGGACTTGCAGATCGCCTGGAAGCGCTCGCCGAAGTAGCCGTTGGAGACGACCAGGACCTCGTCGCCGGCCGAGAAGCAGTTGGCGACCGCGGCCTCCATCGCGCCGGTCCCGGAGGAGGCGATGGTGTACACGGGGGCGCTGGTGCCGAACAGCGGGGGCAGGCCACCGCTGATCTCGTGGATCAGCTGCTCCATCTCGGTGGAGCGGTGGTGGATGATCTCGCGGGCCCCGGCCAGCAGCAAGCGCTGCGGCACTTCGGTGGGGCCGGGTGTGGCCAGCCGCAGCTTCACCGGCTGTTCTCCTTGATCTCGTCGGTGCGGGGGGTGGTTGTCGCGGCCCGGGGAGCGTCGACGAAGACGCGGCGGGTGGCGGGCTTCAGATCGAAGTCGAAGAGCACCACGCGGTGGCTCGGCGACATGGCGAGGCGGCCGTCCCGGAAGGGGACGAGCAGACTGGTGCCGAGCAGCGACGACTTCAGGTGGGAGAAGCCGTTGGGGTCGGCGGTGGTCAGCTCGTGCAGATAGCGGCTGCCGTCGGCGGGGGACTCCGGTGCGATTCGCTCCAGCGTCCGCAGCAGGTCCTGCACGGCGCCCGGTTCGTAGCGCATCACGGTGAGCCCGATGGTGCTGCCGTGCGCGAACACCCCGGCCAGACCGTCGCCCGTGCCGTGCTCCTGTAGAGCGGCGGCGATCCGGTCGGTGAGGTCGTAGTGGGAGTTGAGGCCGGTGCTCTCCACCGTCAGTTCGATCACCGGGCCACCTTCGCGGGCCCGCCGATCAGGGGCGGCACGTTCTCGGCCGTCAGGTCGCCCGGCCCGGTCAGCGTCCAGGCGGGCACCCCGGCCAGGATCTCGGTGATGCGGGCCCGTTGATCGGCGTGGGCGGCGCGGCCGTCGTCGAGGTAGTGGTGCCAGCTGGCGTTGGCGCCGTCGAACGCCGACTCCACGTTGGCGCGCAGGACTTCGGCGTGCTCCTGACGGCTGCCGGTCAGCGGCTCGACGGCCGTGTGCTCGCCGGGGCCGATCGCCGGGTGCAGGATCGCCGCGACGGGCACGCGCACTCCGACCGGGGCGCTCGGGAAACGGTCCCGGAACGGCAGCGGGTCCACCGCGAACTTCCCCACGGGCGAGAACGCGTGGCCCTCGGCGGGCACGTAGTCGTCCCCGATCCCTGCGATCTCCTTCAGGCCCGGGTACTTGGCGACGGTGCCGTAGCCGAGGTGCGGGTAGTCGGGCCAGCCGGCCGCGACGACCGAGCCGTCCGGCAGCTCGTGCAGCACGGTCTTGTCGCCGCTGAGCACCTGGTAGCCGAAGTGCTCCACCAGCTCCAGGAGCACCGTGCTCTTGCCGGCCCCCTTCGCGCCCGTGATCAGCACGACCTCGCCGTCCCGGTAGGCGGCCGTGGCGTGCAGGACCGCGGCACCGGTGTTCTCCTGGTGCTTCAGCACCAGGTCGCGCACCAGCTCGACGAAATCCATGTGCCCGCCGGCCCCGAGCGTCACGTCGATCACCCGGGCGGTGCGGTCGAAGACGAAGCGGCTGCCCGTCTTGGTGCACTCCAGGTACTCGCGGGCGTCCACCACGGCCCGCCGGGCCGGCACCGTGAAGAACTCGCTGGCGCTCTTGCGGAGGTAGATGTCCTCCTGCACGGTCCCGGCGGGAGGCGCCAGGCGCTCGGGGTCGAAGGCGTGGACGCGCAGGGTCGCGACCGGCTCGCGGCCGGTCTCGTCGGGCTTGGCCTCCTCGGCGGTCAGATGGGTGGCCAGGAAGGCGAGCGCGTCTTCGATGCCGGCGCCGTCCTCGACTTCCAGGTCGATCCGGGTGCCGTGGAAGTCCAGTCGCAGAGCGGTGGTGTGCGTGGTCACTGTGCGGCCTCCGCCAGTTCGCGTCCCAGGGACTCGTAGCGCTCCTGCTGCTGAAGCATCTGGGGCATGCGCTGCAGGTCGAAGATTTCCTTGAGCGGGGCGATCTCGGGCTCCACGTTCAGCGTGGTGCCGTCCCGCATGATCCGGGTGAGAGTCTCCCGCATGGCCCGGATCGAGCTGCGCAGCGCCTGGTTGGCGTAGATCGCCATGGCGAAGCCGCGCTGTTCCAGCTCCTCGACGGTGACCTGGTTGTACGTGGTCGGCACGACGATCACCGGGAGGTCGCCGCGGTAGGCCTCGCGGAAGGCGAAGACCTCCTCGGGGTCCTTGCGCTTGGAGTGGATGAGCAGGGCGTCCGCTCCGGCCCGCTCGTACACGTCGGCCCGGCGCAGCGCCTCCGCCATGCCCTGCCCGGAGATCAGCGCCTCCAGACGGGCCACCACGACCATGTCCGTACGGGTCTCCGTGGCGGCCCGGATCTTGCCCGCGAAGTCGTCCAGCGGGGCGAGGTCCTGGTTGCCCTCGATGAAGCTGTTGAGCTTGGGGAACTGCTTGTCCTCGATGCACACGCCGGCCACGCCGCGCGCCTCGTAGGAGCGCACCATGTGGATGACGTTGTTGACGTTGCCGAACCCGGAGTCGCAGTCCGCGAGGACCGGGATGTCCACCGCGGACGCGAGGTCGGCGGCCGCGTCGAGGCACTCGCCCATGGCGAGGATGTTGGCGTCGGGCACGCCGGCCGTGGCGGAGATCTCCAGTCCGCTGGACCAGACGACGTCGAAGCCGGCCTCCTCGGCGAGCCGTGCGCTGAGTGGGCTGTGCGAGCCCATGGCACGGGTCAGTCGCGGTGCGGCGAGTGCTGCGCGCAGCCGCCGTGCCGCGCCGGCCGGCGCGTCGTTCGGTTCCTGCTGGGGCGGTCGGCTCCCGGTCATGCGTCCCCTCCGTTGGTTTGTTCGATCTGTTCGGCCAGTTCCCGGCACACGTCCTCGACCGTCTCGTCGAGGACCTTGCGCGGTCGTGCCGCACCGATCCTGCGCCCGACCTGCCACGGGTCGAGACCGTGGCGGGCGCTGATCTTCTCGATGCGGTCCTGGAAGTAGAAGTGGTGGTCGTTGATCCCGGCCGCGATCTCGGCCCGGCGCACCGTCATGGGGCGTGGCAGCACCTGCTCGGCCACGTATTCGGCGGCCTCGCAGACCAGGGGCAGATCGGCGTGGGTGTCGTACTTGGGCCACGCGGTGAGGAAGGCCGCGGCCTGCTCGGTGGCGAGATTCCCCGCGCCCCGCGCCATGGCGCAGAGCGAGGCGTCCAGCCAGCTCACCCCCGCGTCCAGTCCGGCGACCGCGTTGGCCGCGGCCAGGCCGAGGTTGTTGTGGGCGTGGATGCCGAGCGGTGTCGGCAGCCGCTCGGCCAGCAGCTCGACACGCCGGCGGACGTCGTCCGGGGTGAGCGCGCCGAAGGAGTCGGCGATGTAGAAGACGTCCGGTGGTTCGGTCGCCACGACCGCGGCGGCCTCGGCCAGTTGCTCCTGGGTGGTGTAGCTGACGGCCATCAGATTGACCCCGACCTTGAGGCCGAGGGCCCGCACGGCACGGACGTACTCCGGGACCCCGTCGATGTTCCACGGGTAGGCGGCGATGCGCACCATGGACACCGGGCTGTCGGGCAGGTCATCCATGGCCCGTACCGGGCACACGGTGGGTACGACCATCACGGCCAGCTCGGCGTGCGAGACGGCCGGCAGTGCGGCGAGGTACTCGGGCGTGCAGTGTGCCGAGGGCCCCGCGGTGGTGCTGGCCCTGCTCCCGGAGCCGCCGCGGTAGCCGACCTCGATGACGTCGACGCGGGCGGCGTCCAGGGTGCTCACGATGGTGTGGACGTCGGTGGCGGTGAACTGCCAGTCGTTCTGGTTCCCGCCGTCGCGCAGGGTGCAGTCGAGCAGGGTGGGTTTCATACGGCCTCCAGGTGTGCCGCCGGATCGGCCAGATGAGCGCGGAATCGTTTCACCAGCTCCTGGGGGGTCTGCTCCACGCGCTTTCCGGCGGGGTGGCTGCGAGGCTTGCAGCGGATCCGCACCAGCGTGGGCGTGCCGGTCAGGTCCAGTGCGGCCAGCTGGTCGAGGTCGTCCACGGTGTGGGCGGCGGCGTAACCGGCCGCGAGGGCCATGGCCGCCGGATCGCCGAGGGCGGCGGTGCGCTGGCCGCCGGTGCTCTCGTGTGCTCCGTTGTCGAGCACGACATGGACCAGATCGGGCCGGTGCTCGGCGATCATCGGCAGACAGCCCGGGTTCATGGCGAACGAGCCGTCGCCGTCCAGCACCAGCACCCGGCGGTCCGGGTGGGCCAGCGCGATGCCGAGCCCGATCGGAGCGGCCATGCCCATGGAGCCGACGAGGTAGAAGTGGTTCGCGCGATCGCGGATGTTGTACACGTCGCGCGTGATGTAGCCGCAGGTGCTCACCGTCAGGGCGGCGGACTCGCGCTCCAGCAGTGCGCCCAGGGCGTCACGGATGTCCAGCAACGCTAGATCCCTTCCCGGACGATCAGTACGGCGGTGTTCCGGCCGGCGTCGTACTGCTTGAGGAACGCCTCCACGGAGTCCTCGGGGTGCTCGTTGTCCAGCACGGTCCAAGGAAGCCCGAACACGTCGAGCAGCCGTGTGAGTTCGCGTCCGATGACGTCGTGCTCGACGGCGTCCTTGCCGTCGTGACCGCGCCAGCTGACCACGATCGGCAGGTGGACGTCGTAGATGAGGTTGAACGAGGTGAGGACGTTGAGCGAGTAGCCGAGGCCGGAGTTCTGCATGAGAACCACAGGCCTGGCCCCCGCCACGGCGAGACCGGAGGCCACTCCCAGGGCGCTGTCCTCACGCGGTGCGGGTATGTACGCGGCTGGGCATTCGGGGTCCTCGAGTAACCGGAAAAATCCCTTCAGCAGGGAACACGGCACGCCGGTGAAGTGTGAATGCCCGCGGGATACGAAGGCCTTGAGCAAGGTTTCTGCGACTTCGGTCCCCGGCCCTGCCGCCAACGAAGATTCAGGCAGCACGTATGACCTTTCCTATGCGAAGCACGGACGTGATCACGCCCGGCGAGGAGCGTCTCCGTGCCCCCCGGCGGGGTGGATCCTGTATGACCTCCAGGGGAATCCGCAATGACATTCCAGCATTCGGACAGGTGAATTGCGTGAAAGGATTAGTCGGACATGTCACACATTCTTTCCGATGCGCATCGTGTCGTGCGACAACCACTGAGTGATGGAAATCGATGCTCGTCGGATCGATTTGAGTCAGATGATGAGTGGGGTATCGGATGCTTTATGGGGTACCTCACGCGCACCGGATTGAGGGGACCTGTGCGGGCAATTCGGGCGTCAGGGAAGGTGTCTTGGTGCGTCTTGTCCGTATTACTCCCTCCGGGATGCGTGTCGACCGGCGGCAAGGTGCGGATGTGGCGTGGCTGGATTCGGATGGACCGATGCTGGTGTTGCTCGTGTAAATTCTTCGCCATTGACCTGTGGATGCCTCAGGGGGCCCGAAGAATCGGGGAGGCTCCGGAAGAGCATTGATGGCGGCGTTCGGCTTGTGCCGACGCATTACCCGGCACAGTGCCGTGCGCGGGTGCCGACTCTTCTCCCCTCTTCTGTCGTCTCCTTCTTTTTTCTTTTCGGTACTTTCCGACATGCAGCGGGGGTTGATTCATGCGCGCGGCAAAACATGACAGCGGTATCGGCCTTGTCGACGACGAAGCACAGGCGGCGGTCGTGGCGGCCGAGGGGATTATCGAAGAGGCCTCGGGGAGTGACACTGGCGGTGTGCTCGGCCAGGTGTGGTCGGACGACCGGGTGGCGCACCTGCTGGAGCGACTCACCTCGGACTTCGTGCTCGACAACACCTACCGTGAGCAGCACCTGAGCCTCACGGCCAGCGAGAACTACCCGAGCAAGCTGGTACGGATGCTCGGCAGCGGACTGCAGGGCGGCTTCTACGAGTTCGCCCCGCCGTACCCGGCCGATGCGGGCGAGTGGGCCTTCCCGGACTCCGGCGCGAACGCGTCCCTGGTGGGGAAGCTGACCGGGATCGGCCGGCAGCTCTTCGAGGCGGCCACCTTCGACTGGCGGCCCAACGGCGGCTCGGTCGCCGAGCAGGCCGTGCTGCTGGGTACCTGTGGGCGCGGCGACGGCTTCGTGCACTTCGCGCACAAGGACGGTGGCCACTTCGCCCTGGAGTCGCTGGCCGCCGCGGCCGGCGTCAACACCTACCACCTGCCGATGGTCGACCGGACCCTGCTCATCGACGTGGACCGGCTGGCCACGCTGTGCGCCGAGCACCCGGAGATCAAGCTCGTCATCCTCGACCAGTCGTTCAAACTGCGCTGGCAGCCGCTTGCCCAGATCAGGGCCGCGCTGCCCGAGGGTGTCTTCCTCGCCTACGACGCCAGCCACGACGGCGCGCTGATCGCGGGCGGGGCGCTGCCCCAGCCGACGTTGCTCGGCGCGGACGCCGTGCACGGCAACACCCACAAGACCATCGCCGGACCGCAGAAGGCGTACATCGCCTTCCGAGACGCGGACCACCCCAAGCTCAGGGCGGTGTCGGACTGGGTCTGCCCGCAGATGCAGAGCAACTCGCACGCCGAGCTGATCGCACCCATGTATGTGGCCTTGTCCGAGATCGCCCTCTACGGCCACGACTACGCGCGTCAGATCCTCGCCAACTCCAAGGCCCTCGCACACGCCCTGCACGAGGAGGGGGTACGGGTCTCCGGGGAGTCCTTCGGATTCACCGAGACCCATCAGGTGCACGTCATCACAGGGTCGGCCGCCGACGCGCTGCGGCTGTCCCTGGGCGATCTGGCGCACGCCGGAATCCGCACCACCAACATCGAGGTACCGGGCGCCAATGGGCTGCACGGCCTCAGGCTCGGCGTCCAGGCCATGACCAGGCGCGGGCTGCGCGAGGCGGAGATGCGCGAGGTGGCCCGGCTGGTGGCGAAGGTGGTGCTGCGCCGCGCAGAGCCCACGACGGTCCGCGCCGAGGTCGCCGACCTGCTCCAGCACCATGCCTTGGACCGGCTCGCCTACTCCTTCGACGCCTACGTCGACTCGCCGGCCGCGGCCCGTCTCCTGGGGGAGGTGTTCCGGTGAGCACGGCGACTCCGGCGAACGCGTCGGGCCCCGCGAGCGTTGCGGGCACCGCCCGCACGGCCACCCATGAGAGCGCTGCCGCCTCGGCGGGTACGACGGTCTCCGGCGCAGCCACGGCCCAGGCGGGTACGACGGTCTCCGCCGCTGCCACGGCCCAGGCGGGTACGACGGTCTCCGCCGCTGCCACGGCCCAGGCGAGCACGGCGATTCCCCCGGGCGTCACGGCCCAGGCGGGTACGGCGGTCTCCGCCGCTGCCACGGCCCAGGCGAGCACGGCGATTCCCCCGGGCGTCACGGCCCCGGACTCCCCGGCGAGCCCGATGACCCGCCTGATTCCTCGTCCTCCGCTGCCGCCCGGCGTGCCGGGCGCCGCCGTACGGCCGCGCCGCGCCGACGCCCCGCACGCCGTGATCGGCGCGGAGGTCTGGCACACCGGGTGGGCCCGGTCGCTGCTCGAGCGGCTCGAACTGCGGACCGTCATCGCCGACGAGCGGCTGTCGTGCGAGCGGGTGCTCGACACGCTCGCCGCCCAGTCGGTGGCGTTCGTGTGCGAGGAACTCCCGGTCAGCGGCCTGGCCGCGATGACCTGGGCGGCACGCCGGACCGAGGCGCTGCGCCGCGACGACCCGCTGCTCGGCGTGGTCTTCATGGTCGAGGGCCACCGGGCCCTGGACCCCCGCGCCCTCGGCCCGCTGGTGCGCACCCTGTCGCCCGGCGACACGGACCTGCCCGACTTCCTCGCCGAAGTGCAGCGCGTGCGGCACGAGTACCACTGGGAACTGCGCAACCGGCGCCCCGGCCCGCTGCCGGCCGGGGAAGCGGCGGCGCCACCTGCCCGGTGGACCGGGACCGTGCCGAACTTCAACGTGAAGCACCCGTCCATGCTGCTGCCGTACGCACTGCTTTCGGCGCACACGAAGCGGGACGTCTACTGCGAGATCTCGCCACAGGAAGCCCTGCTGTTCGTCGCGGACAGCGTCGGCCGGGGACCGGTCGCCGCCGTCGCAGAGGTCTTCCGCACGCTCCGGCGGGACGTCGACCGGCTCAACTCCGCGCTCGGCTCGCGACTGCGCCTGCACCTCGACCACGCGGACGACTACGAGGTGGTCCAGGCCGCCTGCGAGAGCGGGTTCGACTCGGTCATGGTCGACGGGTCCGGCCGTACGCTCCACCAGAACGTGCTGTTCACCAACGCGGCCACGGAGCTGGCGCGGCGCTACGGCGTCCTCGTCGAGGGTGAGATCGGCTCCATCGACGGGGCCGGGCTGCGCAAGTGGAACAAGACGACCATGAGCGACTTCACCAGGTTCGTCGAGAACACGGACCTCGATCTGGTCGGGGCGCACGTGGGCCAGTTCCACAGCTTCGACTACGGCTTCGCCGCCACCCGCCGGTCGCTGGCCGACGTCGGCCTGATGGACGACCGTGCCGCCGGCGACGACCTGCACGCCTTCGCCGAGGCCTGCGCGCGCGTCGAGAAGGACCTCACGGACGCCGGGTTGCCCGGCTACTCGGCCGAGCACCGGCTGGTGGCCGCGCTGGCGCGCCGGGCCACGACGGCGGGGGACGGGCCGGAGGCCGGGCCGCGGCTCGACGCCGTGTTCCGCGAGGCGCGGACCCGCGTCCCGGTGTTCCAGCGGCCGCTGCTCGACGCCTTGGAGAAGGAGTGGCTGGAGCAGCGGCTGGCCAAGGCCCGGCGCAAGACAGAAGTGTGGGACGAAGTCTTCGCCACCGAGCCCGCGCGCGAGCACCGGTACGCGGCGATCGACCACGGGCTCGTCCAGGCTCTCACCGGCGTACTGGAGGGCACCGGCCGCGCTCTGGTCGTGCACGGCGGCAGCTCGATCTCGCGGGTCGACCTCGCGTCCCTGCCGGCGCACGGGGTCGCCCGGGTCAACTTCGGCAGCGGCGTCTACGCCGACTATCTGGAGGCACTGCGCGCCCATCTGCCCGTGGATCTCGCCGTGGATCTCAATTCGCTGACGGGTGAGGGAACTTGGAAGCACGTGCGGCGCATGTCGTACCTTGCGGAGGCGACACGTGACTGGCGGTCCTGGACCGATGCGCCGCCGTCCTTCGTCGACACCTTCGTCAGCCGGCTGGAGCGGTGCTACGCGGCTCCGCTTCGTGGCCGCACGCCCGCACAGGCCCAGGGAGGCCGCAGTTGAGTCCCTTTGAGCAGATCGTCGACCTTCTCGACCGTGAGGAGGCCAGGTACCGGGTGGTCGAGCACCCGGCCGAAGGACGCTCCGAGGAGGTGTCCGCGGTGCGCGGCACAACCGTGTCGCAGGGCGCGAAGGCGCTCGTATGCCGGGTGAAGGGGATCGAGTCCCCGGCGGTGCTGGCCGTGCTGGCGGGCGACCGGCGCGCGGACCTGAAGAAGGTCGTCGCCGCGGTCGAGGGCAAGAAGGGCGGGTTCGCCCCCTCGGAACTGGCCGAGCAGCTCACCGGCTGCGTGGTCGGCGCCATCCCGCCGCTGTCGCTGTCCGGTGCGCTGCCCGTGGTCGTGGACGCGGAGTTCCTCGCGGCCCACGAGGAGATCGCCTTCAACGCCGGGCGGCTGGACCGGTCGGTGGTCATGGCCACGGAGGACTACGTCCGGATCGTGGCGCCCGCGGTGGCGCCCATCGCGGCGCCGGTGGTTCCGGTCGCCGTGGAGTAGGGATCGACATGGCGTAGGGATCGACACGGCGTAGGGATCGACACGGCGTAGGGACCTACACGGCGTAGGGATCGACACACGAGAAAGAGGGGGGCGTCGGCGTGCGAGTGCGCATCGGGGCACAGTTCGTCGCGCTGGCGTGCGCGTGGGGCTCGAGTTTCCTGTTCATCAAGGTCGCGCTGGATGGGCTGACGCCCGCGCAGGTGGTGTGGGGCTGGCTGGTGCTGGGCGCGCTGGCGCTCTGCGCGGTCATGGCGGTGACCCGCAGCAGGATTCCCCGGGATCCTGGGCTCTGGCTGCGGCTGTCCGTCGTGTCCGTCCTGTTGTGTGTCGTACCTTTCCTGCTCTTCTCCTGGGCCGAGCAGCACCTCGACTCCGGCATGGCGAGCATCCTCAACGCCACCACCCCGCTGGTGACCCTCGCGGTCAGTGCGGTCGCCCTGGCGGACGAGCGGCTCGACCGCCGCCGTACGGCGGGCCTGCTCGCGGGTTTCGCCGGGGTCCTGGCGCTGATCGGTCCTGGGAGCCTGGTCGGTGGCGGCGGCCATCTCATGGCTGAGCTCGCCTGTCTGGGCGCCACCGCCTGCTACGGCGTCGCCTTCGTCTACCTGCGCCGATTCATCACCCCGCGCGGACTGCCGGCGGTCAGCGTCGCCTTCGTGCAGGTCACCATCGGCGCGATCATCATGCTGGCGGCCACACCCTGGCTCGCGGCGCCCGCACCCCGCATCGACGCGCCGATCGCGCTGGGCATGCTGGCGCTGGGTGCCCTGAGTACCGGCCTCGCCTACCTGTGGAACAACAACATCGTCCAGGCGTGGGGCGCGGTGAACGCCGCCGCGGTCACCTATCTCACCCCGATCGTCGGTGTCACGGCGGGCGTGCTCCTGCTGGACGAACGGCTGACATGGAACCAGCCGCTCGGGGCGGTGCTGGTCATCGCCGGGGTCATGGCGGCGCACGGCGCGCCTCGCCCGGCGCAGCGGCCGGTCGTGGTGCCGGAGGCGGCGGTCGAGCCAGAGATGGCCGAAGCCGAGGTGGAGCAGCGCGTGGTCCGCTGAGCATGATTCCTGGGTCTCGGGTTCGCATCCCGAAGGCGGCTCACCGTGCTCCCGGAGGTCCCCGTCGCCCCTGCGGATAGCATCAGGGCTCCGGCATGGCTCCCAGCAGAGGCGACGAT
Source organism: Streptomyces swartbergensis (assembly GCF_002148965.1). GTDB lineage: Bacteria > Actinomycetota > Actinomycetes > Streptomycetales > Streptomycetaceae > Streptomyces > Streptomyces swartbergensis. The sequence goes on from NZ_NGFN01000018.1 coordinate 39,894, forward strand.
CATGGATCCGGCCGCAGTGTCTCCCACCGCAGCGCGCATCGGCCTGCGTCAGTTGCTGATGGTGCTGGGGGACTCGTTGGTGGAGGTGCAGGCGGCTCCCGCCGGGCTGGACGTCGAGATCCGTGAGGTTTCGCTGCTCGATCCCGAGGACCCGCCGACCGCACAGCCGGGCGAGCTGGTTCTCGTGATCGGTGCCCGTGGCCGGGCCGCTTTTCCCGCGCTGCGGGCCGCCGGGCGGGACGGGGCCGCCGCCGTCGTGGTCAAGCTGGACGGGCCCGGCCAGGCCGCGGCGCTCAGCGAGGCCGCTGCCGAGGCCGGAGTCGCCCTGCTCTCGCTGCGCAGCGAAGCACGCTGGGAGCAGGTGCACGCGCTGGCCCGGGCCGCCCTCGACGACGCACCGCCGGGCGAGCCCGGCATGGGGGCCGAGCAGGGCGACCTGTTCTCGCTCGCCCAGACCACCGCCATCCTCACCAGCGGCATCGTCAGCATCGAGGACACCGCGAACCGGGTGCTGGCCTACTCCCGCACCACCGACTCCGACGAGGCGGACGACCTGCGCCGGCGCTCCATCCTCGGCTGGCAGGGACCGGAGGGGTATCTGGCGAAGCTGCGCGAGTGGGGCGTGTTCCAGCACCTGCACTCCAGCGACGAGGTGATCGGTATCGACAGCCACCCCGAGCTGGGCATCCGCCGTCGGCTCGCGGTGGCCATCCGGTCCGGGGACCGGCAGCTGGGCACCATCTGGGTGCAGGAGGGCTCGATCCCGCTGTCCGAACGCTCGCGCCAGGCACTGCTGGGTGCCGCCCGGGTCGCGGCGCTCCATCTCGTACGCCGTCGCCGGGAGCTCTCGGACGATGTGACGCTCACCCGGACCCTGCTGGCCGGACTCCTGGACGGCAGCACCGGACCGCAGCCGCTCGCCACTCACCTGGGATTCGACGCCACCCGCCCGGCCGCCGTGCTGGGGTTCTCGTACGGGACCACGGAGGCGCACGAGACCGCGGAGGGCGCCGCCGCACCGGAACTGACCCACTCCGAGGTCACCAACCTGGTCTCCGTGCACATCGCCGCCCGGCACCGCAGCGCGCTGGTCACCCAGGTCGATCCCCGTATCTATGTGCTTCTGCCCCAGCTGCCCCGCGGCATCGACACGGACACGCTGCGCGGCTGGACCCAGGAGATCACCGACGCTGCACGCCGCCACCTGGGCCTGCCACTGAGCGGCTCGGTCGGCTGCCTGGTGCCGGGGCTCGGGGACGTCCCCGAGTCACGCCGGGAGGCCGACCGCATCCTCGACGCCATGGCGAGCGCCGGAGTGAGCGTCGCGGTCGCCGCGCTGCCGGACATCCAGGCGGAGGTGCTGGTCAGCGAGATACTGACGTTGCTCTGCGCCCACCCCGAGATACGGGATCCCCGCCTGACCGCCCTGCTCTCACACGACAGCCGGCACCAGGGCCGGCTCGCCGAGACCCTCCTGACGTACCTGAACTCCTTCGGTGACATCCGGGCGGCGGCCGCACAGCTCCATGTGCACCCCAACACGCTGCGGTACCGCCTTCGCCGGGCCGAGCAGCTCACCGGCCTCGATCTCAGCCGTCCCGACCAGCGTCTGCTGGCCATGCTCCAGCTGCGGCTGCCGCCCACCGGCTGACCCGGTTCCGCATTGGCCGGTCGTACAGCCATCGAGGCCGAGTTTGTTCAGCCTTCACAAACATTTGGCCCCATGACCCCCCATACGCTTGCGCAAATCCATTTCCGCAAGTGATGCGGCCCACCTCCCACGAGGAGCCGGAGCAGTACGCGGACGTGCGGTGACGACCCCATCACCAGTACGGCATCCGGATTCCGCGAACCGCACCGTGAACGCTTCCGGGAATCGTCAGTGCCCCGACCGTCCCTCCTGGCGCACAGCACGGCACTCCCAACGACCCCATGGATGTCGACATGACTACACGTCCCCCCGAATCACTGGCCCCCGATACCGCTCAACCCCCCAGTGATCAGCCTCCGGAGCAGCAGGCAGGTCTGCAGGCCGGTCTCAAGAACCGCCATCTGTCCATGATCGCCATCGGCGGGGTGATCGGTGCCGGTCTCTTCGTGGGCTCCGCCTCCGGTATCGCCGCCGCCGGTCCCGGCATCCTGGTGTCCTACGCACTGGTCGGCGCCCTCGTCGTCTTCGTGATGCGGATGCTCGGCGAGATGGCCGCGGCCAACCCGACCTCCGGGTCCTTCTCGGCCTACGCGGACCGGGCGCTCGGCCGCTGGGCCGGGTTCTCGATCGGCTGGCTGTACTGGTTCTTCTGGGTCGTCGTGCTCGCCGTGGAGGCGACCGCGGGCGCCGTCATCCTGGAAGGGTGGGTGCCGGCGGTACCGCAGTGGGCCTGGGCCCTGATCGTGATGACGGTCCTCACCGCCACGAACCTGGCCTCGGTCGGCTCCTTCGGCGAGTTCGAGTTCTGGTTCGCCGGCATCAAGGTCGTCGCCATCACGGGCTTCATCGTTCTCGGCGGGCTGGCCATCTTCGGTGTGCTGCCCGGCTCCGACCATGCCGCGACAGGATTCACAAACCTCACCGAGCACGGCGGCTTCCTGCCGAACGGGCCGGGCGCGATCCTCACCGGCATCCTGCTGGTCGTCTTCTCCTTCATGGGCAGCGAGATCGTCACCCTCGCCGCCGGTGAGTCCTCCGACGCGCAGCGGGCGGTGGCCAAGGCCACCAGGAGCGTGATCTGGCGGGTCGGCGTCTTCTACGTAGGCTCGATCCTCGTCGTGGTCGCCCTGCTGCCGTGGAACGACCCCGCGATCGAGAAGAAGGGCTCGTACGTCGCGGCCCTCGACTCGATCGGCATCCCGCACGCCGGCGAGATCATGAACTTCATCGTGCTGACCGCCGTGCTGTCCTGTCTCAACTCCGGCCTCTACACCGCCTCCCGGATGGCCTTCTCCCTCGGGCAGCGCGGCGACGCCCCGCGGTCCTTCGTACGGACGAACGCGCGAGGTGTCCCGCAGGCCGCGATTCTGGCCTCCGTGGTCTTCGGGTTCGTGGCGGTCGCCTTCAACTACCTGTGGCCGGACACGGTCTTCCAGTTCCTGCTGAACTCCTCGGGCGCCGTCGCGCTCTTCGTGTGGCTGGTCATCTGTTTCTCGCAGCTGCGGATGCGGGGGATCATCCTGCGCGAGAGCCCGGAGAAGCTCGTCGTCCGGATGTGGCTGTTCCCCTATCTGACGTGGGCGACGATCGCGATGATCGGGTTCGTGCTCCTCTACATGCTCACCGACGGCAAGGAGGGCGGCGGCCGCAGCCAGGTGCTGCTCTCGGTGCTCGTCGCCGCGGTGGTGATCGCGATCTCGTTCGTCCGGGAGCGGTCGCGCCGGAAGGACACGGCGGAGCCGGTCGCGCCGCGGTAGCCGCCGCGGACTGCCGTGAGCGGTCCCCCCGATATCTGCTGGAACCCCAGGCCGGAGTCGATCCGGCCTGGGGTACTCGGCGTTCAGCGGGGGGACTCCCGTTCCACGGGGAGCCACAGCTCGGCGTCCGCCTTCGAGCCGTCCGCCGAGAGGTCGGTCCGCAGGATCTCCGGGCCGGGGCGGCTGCGGTACGGGTTGGACGGGAACCACTCGGTGAACACGTCACGCCACAGGTCCTGGATGGCCTGCGGTGCCGGGCCGGACGTGGTGAAGACCGCCCAGGTGCCGGGCGGGACGGGCAGGGTGGTGATGCCCGCGGGCGTGCCCGCCGGGGCGTCCGACGGGGCGGACGCCGAGGTGATCACCGCCTGGTAGTAGTCCAGTTCGGTGCCCTCGGCGCGGCTCGGGTCCAGGTCGTCGCAGACCGCGACGACGCCGTGCGGCTCCTGGTCCGAGAGCTTTCCGAGGTGCTCCAGGGCCTGTTTGCCGATCCCGCGGACGAAGTCGACGATCGCCTGGTTCGGGCCCGAGTGCACGAGCGGGACACGGGTCTTGAAGCCGGCGATCGTGAAGGCCGGGCGGTCCACTACTCGGTACTGCATGCTGCTGTTCCCTTCGACGGTGAGGCGGAAGGCCAGCCGGGGCTGGGAGACGAGTACGGCGCCGGTGCGCCGGGCCTCGCCCGGGCCCACGCCGTGCATCGCGCGGAACGCCCGTGCGAACGCCTCGCCCGAGCCGTAGCCGTAGCGCACCGCGATCTCCAGCAGCGTCTCGCCGCCCGCGAGCACCTCCGCGCCCGCGACCGTCAGCCGGCGGCGGCGGATGTACTCCGACAGGGGCATGCCTGCCAGCGCGGAGAACATCCGGCGCAGGTGGTACTCCGACGTGGTCGCGATCCGCGCCGGCTCGGCGACGTCCAGGCACTCGTCGAGGTGGCGCTCGATGTGCTCCATCGCCTGGTTGAGCCGCTCCAGCACGCCCGGTTCCTTCCTCTTTCGTGATCACCACGCTAGGCAGCGGGCACCCTGCCGCACCCGACATCCTGTGCCCGTTCCGGTCGGGTGCCGCCTCCGCTGAACGGCGTAGACGCATCGCCGTCCGGCAGGCGTACTTCAGAGGGTCCTTGTCGTGAACGGCTAGCATCGCCCGTCAACCCGTCAGTTGCCGACCGGGACGAGGTGAGGACATGGGGGCGCCCAGGATCGCCGTCGCCGTGGTGACCATGGGCAACCGGCCCGACGAGGTCGACGCCCTGCTGAGGTCCGTGGCCAAGCAGGACGTGCCGCCCGAGCGGATCGTGATCGTCGGCAACGGCTGCCCGCTGCCCGAGTTCGCCCGGCGGCTGTCGCTGCCCGGCGAGGTCACCCCGATCGAGCTCGACGAGAACCTCGGCTGTCCCGGCGGGCGGAACGCGGCCCTCGCGCGGCTGCGGGAGTTCGGCGACATCGACGTCGTGGTGGAACTCGACGACGACGGGCTGCTCGTCGACGCCGACGTGCTGCGCCGCGTGCGGGAGCTGTACACCGCCGACGACCGGCTCGGCATCGTCGGCTTCCGCATCGCCGACGAGCTGGGCGAGACGCAGCAGCGGCACGTGCCCCGGATCGGCAACGCGGACCCCCTGCGCGGCGGTTACGTCACCGGGTTCCTCGGTGGCGGGCACGCGCTGCGGATGGCCATGCTCGACGAGGTCGGCGACTGGCCCGCCGAGTTCTTCTTCGCGCACGAGGAGACCGACCTGGCCTGGCGCGCGGCCGACGCGGGTTGGCGCATCCTCTACGCGCCCGAACTGCTGCTCCAGCACCCGAAGACCTCGCCCGCACGGCACGCCATCTACTACCGCGTGAACGCCCGCAACCGGGTCTGGCTGGCCCGCCGCCGGCTGCCGTTCGCGCTCGTGCCCGTCCACCTGGGCGTCTGGGTGCTGCTCACCCTCGTACGCAACCGGTCGCGTGCGGGGCTGCGGGCATGGTTCGGCGGCTTCGTGGAAGGCGTACGGGAGCCGGCGGGTGAGCGGCGGCCCATGCGCTGGCGGACGGTGTGGCGGCTCACACGGCTGGGGCGGCCGCCGGTCATCTGACGCCGAGGGGCGTTCGCGGGACGGCCACACGCCTGGTGGCCGGAAGCGTGGTGGGGCCCCGGCCGTTCACCTCCGCCGACCGGGACCCGGACCCGGCCGCGGCGGCGACACTCCCCCGAGTTGCGCGTCCAGACGCGCGCGCCGCCGGGCCAGATCCGACGTAGTGATCACATCAGGTTTTGCCAACGGATCGCTAACATGTGGCCAACGGTTCTCCGTTGCGTCGCCTGCCGATTGGCGTGAAGTCGTCGAACCATGACGGGTGATGGCCGGTGCGGGGACTGTTCCGGCGGAGAACGCGAGGACGAAGGTGGCGGAAAACCGCTGCCCCGGGGGCGGAAACCCGCCAAGGGCGGTGGCGCGGGGAGACGGGGACGCGATGGGGGCATCTGCCTGCTCGGGCAGCGAGGACGGTTCCGAAGGGCGGAGCCGGCTGCGGTTCGGCCTGCTCGGGCCGCCGGTGCTCTACTACGACGTCAGCGGGTGCGGCCGGGGCGAAGCCCGGGGTGTCGCGAGCCCCAAATCCCGTGTGCTGCTGGCCGCGTTGCTGCTCGACGCCGGACGGGTCGTCTCCGTGGAGTCGCTCAGGGAGGCGCTGTGGGGCGGGGCGCCGCCCGTTTCCGCCCAGGCCTCGCTGCACAACCACGTAGCCCGGCTGCGGCGGTTGCTGGACGACCCCGAGCGGCTGCGGACCGTGCCGTCCGGGTACGTGCTGCGGGTCGACGAGGGCGAGCTGGACGTCCAGGTGTTCGACGCCCATGTCGCCGCGGCGCGTGCCGCGCACGCCGGGCAGGACTGGGAGCGCGTCGTGCGTGAGTGCGCCGCCGCGCTCGCACTGTGGCGGGGCGCGCCGCTCGCCGGGCTGCCGGCCGAGGTGGGCGGGTACGCCTTCGCGCGGCGGTTGCGCGAGGGACGGCTGCTGCTTCTGGAGTGGCGCTACGACGCCGAGTTGGCGTTGGGCGGCCCGCGTGTCGACGAGCTCGTACCGGAGCTGGGGGCGTTGACCGCCGAGTATCCGCTGCGGGAGGTGTACCACCGTCAGCTCATGCTCGCCCTGCACCGCACCGGCCGCCAGGCCGAGGCCCTGGCCGTCCACCGCGATCTGCGCACCCGGCTGGTCGACCAGCTCGGCATCGAGCCGGGGCCCGGGGTGCGGGAGGCGCATGTGGAGGTGTTGCGGGGAGTCGTGGGGAGGTCACCCTCGCCCGCTCGACCGCCGCTTGCCCAACTTCCGCCACCGCCGGCGCATTTCACGGGACGTGCCGCCGTACGCGACTCCCTGCGCCGTACTCTCACGACACCCGGAGCACCCGGGACTGCGCCAACCACCCCCACCGTTCCCGCCACCGCCGTCATCAGCGGCATGCCCGGCGTCGGTAAGAGCGCACTCGCGCTGCACGTCGCGCACGAGTTGGCGGAACGTTTCCCCGATGGGCAGCTCTACCTCGACCTGCACGGTGCGACCCCGGGCATGGCCCCTCTCACCCCTGGTCAGGCGCTCACCGCGCTGCTGCGTGACCTCGGCGCCGAGCCCTGCCGCATCCCGGAACTCCCCGACGCCGCATCCGCACTGCTGCGCTCGCTGCTCGCGCCGACCCGCACGCTCCTGGTACTGGATGATGCCGCGAGCGCCGCGCAGGTACGGCCGCTGCTGCCGGGCGGTGCCGGGTGCGCGGTGATCGTCACCAGCCGTTCGCCGCTCACGGCCCTCGACGGGGTCGCCCGCTTTCCGCTCGGCCCGCTGTCGGACGAGGAGAGCGCGGCCCTGCTGGTCGCGGCCTCGGGCCGTGACGGACTGGACGGCTCCGGCGCCGCCCGTCGCCTGGTCGAACTCACCGGACGCCTCCCCCTCGCCCTGCGCGTCGTCGCCGCGCGGCTCGCCGCCCGGCAGGCCCTCACCCCGGACGTCCTCGCCGGGCAACTGGCCGAGTCGGAGGGGCGGTTGCGGCACCTCGAGTACGACGACCTGAGCGTGCGCCGCTCCCTGGCCGTCGCGCTCGACGCCCTGGCCGGCTCCGAGCACGAGGCCGACCGGGACGCGGCCCTCGTCCTCCGCCGTATCGGCGCGCTCGATCTGCCCACGTACGGCGCACCCCTGCTCGCCCGCCTCACCGGCACCGGCGAACGCCGCACCGAGGCCGCCCTGGACCGTCTCGTCGACGTGGCCCTGCTCCAGGAACCGGCATACGGCCGCTACGCGCCCCACGACCTCGTCCGCGACTTCGCCCGTGAGCTGACCGGAGGGCGGGGCGTGGAGGGCACC
>NZ_NGFN01000180.1 GCF_002148965.1 Streptomyces swartbergensis
ATCTCGTTGAACCGGTGGATCACATCCCGGACCGTGTCCTCATCGGCCTGCACCAACTTCGAGATCACCGGCACCCGGTTCCCGCCGGCCGAGGCCAGTAGCATCATCGCGCGCCGGTACCGCACCGAACTGGTGCTGCCCCGGCGCACGATCTGCTGCAGCTTTTGCCCCTCCTGGTCGGTCAACCTACGCACACGGACAGGCTCAGCCACCACACCCCCAGCAGTCGGATCGGACGTCAACGCACATCCAACCGCCCGGACGACCGCCCCGGCGAACCTTCCCGGTCAGAGCACTAGAGGCGGGCCGCGATGGAATCAGTGTCGGTGGGTGAGGACAGCGCGGCACCGGATGAGCAGGCCATGCAGACCACGGTGGCGCTGGACTGCCCGAAACCGTCAACAAACGTTGCCTACTCTCGCTTACGAAACCAGCTGCCAGGCCCCCGCGTCGCGAGGAAGCCCCGGGCATCCCGCTCCAGTGCCTCCGCCCAGTGCGGTGATCGTCATGCCGCAGGTTCAGAGTGTGTGCGGCGCGGCGGTAGTCGATCAAGGGGCTGGCAGTGGAGATGATGGGGTGGGAGGTGTATTCCATGGGCGAGCACGTCGACGCCAACGGAACCACGATCTGGATCGAGAGCCGGGGCCAAGGGCCCGACGTCCTGCTGATCGCGGGGCTGAGCGACCCCGCCGAGGCGTGGCAGGCGCAGCTCGACGGGCTGTCGGACCGGTACCGGGTCATCACCTTCGACAACCGAGGGTCGGGGCGGACGCCGTTGCCCGACGGGCCCATGTCCGTGGCCATGATGGCCGACGACGCGGCAGAAGTGCTCCGCGTGCTCCGGGTCGACAGGGCGCATGTCGTCGGCTTCTCGGGTGGCAGTGCGATCGCTCAGGAGCTGGCGCTGCGTCACCCGGAGGCCGTCCGCAGTCTCGTCCTCATGAGTACCTGGGCCCGGGCGGACGCCTACTTCACCGCCATGACCCGCTTTTGGAACTGGCTGGTGACGGAGGCGCCCGACGAGCGCGCCATGCTGGAGGCGTTCTTCCTGTGGATCTACACGCCGCGCGCCCACGCTGACGGCACGGTGCAGCGGATCATCGACGAAACGCTCGCCTTCCCGTACCCGCAGTCCGCCGAGGCTTTCCAGCGTCAGCTGGAGCCGTTCATGCGGCACGACACGCTCGACCGGCTGTCCGCAATCACCGCACCGACCCTCGTCCTGGCCGGCGAACGGGACATCGCCACGCCGCCGCGGCTCGGGCGGGTCGTGGCCGACGCCATCCCGGGTGCCCGCTTCGAGGTCATGGCGGAGGAGGCCCACCAGCCGTTCCAGGAGTCTCCGGACGTGTTCAACGCACGGGTTGAGGACTTCTGGCGCGAGGTCGTTGGTGGGACCCTGCCGTCCTGATCATCAAGGGGCTTCCAACAGCAGCCGTTGCCGCCATCCCACTCCTGGCGTCGATGGCCGGCACCGGCGGCCGCGCGCCCCGGACCAGCCGACCGCCGCCAGTGTCTACACCATGAGCGCCGGGCGACTTGGTCATCATGGCCACGCTGCTGGCGCTGACCGGCGTGAGCAGCAGCTGTCGCTGCGGCGGGGGGAGTTGGTGTGTGGGTGGTGTGTGAGCTGGGGTGGTGGTTGGTTGATAACTCGGCTTGGTCGTGTGGCTGCTGTGACGTGGGTTGTGTGGGTTGCAGTGGGAATGGCTGTGGTGTTGTGGGTAGCTTCTGCGTCTAAGGGCTCCGGTGTTGTTTTGCCTGGTCATGGGTGTTTGCCTGGTCAGTGGGGGTGTTGTGCTGTAGCGGTTTTCTTGATCGGTTGTGCGTTTCGGTTAGAGGTGCGGGTCGGGTCGGCTGCGGGGGAGTTGCGGTCGTTGCAGGGCTGGTCGCGTGCGGATCCTGAGGTGCGCCGGTGCGCCGGTGCGCCGTGGTCGGGGTACGGGGTGGTGTGCCTGGGCCGGGGGAGATGGGCACGGGACTTGATGTGCTGCAGCTGGTGACGGGGAATGGGTGGAGTGCGGCGTCGCCGGGGTGCCGTGTGTCTACGGCACCAGGACGACCTTGCCGACCACGGTGCCGGACTCCGCGAGGCGTACCGCTTCGCCGACCTCGGTGAGCGGGACGCGTGCGGCGACCTGGGGGACGAGCCGGCCGTCGGCGAGCAGGGCGAAGACCTCAGCCAGGTCGGCGTGCAGCTTGGCGCGGAAGGTGCCGAGCCTGCGCCGGCCGGCCCAGATGTTGTAGAAGTACGCCCCCTTGCCGCCCGGCAGTGCGTTCCAGAACATCAGGCGGGCGAACAGCTTGAGGACCGGCGCCTTCGACGAGCCCTGCACGTCGCGGGTCGAGGCGGTGCCGTAGGAGACGAGGGTGCCCTTGGCGGCGAGCAGGCGGTAGGAGGTGACGATGCCCTCGCCGCCGACGTGGTCGAACACCGCGTCATAGCCCTGCGGGGCGTGTCCGCGCAGCCGGCCCTCCAGGTCGGGGGAGCGGTAGTCGACGGGCACGGCGCCCAGCGCCCGGACTGCGCCGTGGTGCTTGGCCGAGGCGGTGCCGACGACCCGGGCGCCGGCGATGCGGGCGAGCTGGACGAGGGTGGAGCCGACGCCGCCGTTCGCGCCGTGCACCAGGACGCTCTGGCCGGGACGGACTTTCGCGAGGCGGTGGAGCATCTGCCAGGCGGTGATGCCGTTGACCACGAAGGTTTCCGCCTCGGCGGAGTCGACGGACTCCGGTACGGCGCTGAGGTCGCCGGCGTCGACGGTGACGTGGCTGGCCCAGGCCCCGGTCTTGGTCAGGACGGCGAAGCGCCTCCCCAGCAGGTCGCCGGGGACGCCCTCGCCCACGTCGAGGGCCCGTCCGACGAGGTCGTAGCCGGGGACGAAGGGGAAGGGCGGCTGGTCGTAGTACTTGCCGCGGCGCATCTGCTGCTCGGCGAAGGAGATCCCGGCGGCCTCCATCTCCAGCACGACCTGGCCGGGGCCGGCCGGGCGGGCTGGCCGGGTGCGCACTTGGATGCCGTCGGGGTCCACGATGCCGGGCAGCACCGCTTCGGTGACGGTGGTGGTGTCGGCGGGGGCGTGGGTGTCGTCCATGAAACGCTCCTTGTCACGGGCGGGTCGGTGAGTGCTTGGTGAGCCGGGGCCGCCTGTCAGGGGGCCGAGTCGGGGATCCACGAGCCGTGGATCATCGCGGGCACCCGCCGGGGAAGGTGGATCGTGGCGAGCGGGGGCACGGTGAGGTCGGAGGCGTCGAGGACGAGCATCCTGGAGGCGTCGGCGTTGAGGTCGCTCACCACGCTCAGCAGGTATCCCTCGTCCTCACCGGTGGTGCCCGCCGCCTGGACGAAGACCGCCTCGCTGGGCAGTTGACCGGTGCCGAAGGGCAGCAACTGGCGGGTGCCGGTGGTGCGGTCGTACTTCACCAGGGTGTGGTTGCCGATCCCGAGGTCGTCGGGGAACGACAGCGCGTACTGGAAGCGGTGCTCGCTGCCGGTGAGGAGGTCGTTGATCGTGGGGAACTCCACCGTCAGGTCGTCGGTCTGCTGCTCCCTGACGGTCCCGGCGGCCAGGTCGATGGTCCAGCGGCGGCTGCGGGAGCCGGAGTTCGGCTCGGCGCCCCGGTCCGCGGCGCCGACCCACCAGTTCCAGGAGCGCTGCCAGCCCTCGCGGCCCACCGTGGGGCCCTCGACGACGATGTGCCCGCGGGCGTCCTCGTAGGCGTTGGCGAAGTGCATGCCGTATCCCTGGCCGATCTCGAACCAGCGGATCCGCCGGGCTCCGCCCGCTTCGCGCGGCATGATGCCGATCCGTGAGGCCTGCGCGTCGCTCCAGCCGTAGGGGATTCCGGAGTGTTCGGCGGGGTCGAAGGTGACCGAGCCCTCCAGGAAGACCACATAGTGCTCGGTAATCGCGAAGTCGTGCTTCAGCGCGGCGCTCGCTCCGGGCACTTCCTGGCTGTCCAACACCTGGCCGTCGGCGGAGGCGACGTGGTGGATCAGGTACGGGGGGAACGGGGAGGAGGCGAAGAAGTGCAGCTCACCACTGGCCGGATCCTCCTTGGGGTGGGCGGTCATCGCGGAGGTGAGCTTGCCGCCGAAGTCGTAGGCGCCCACCGTCTCCAGCTCGGCCGTCAGCTCGAACGGCAGGGCTGCCTCCGACAGGGCCAGCAGCCGTCCGCCGTGCTCGATGACGTGCGTGCCGGCCGTGCTGGCCGTCAGGTCGGGCCCTCGGTCGGTCATGTAGGGGGCGCCGTCCAGCGCGGGCGTGTGGACCCACCGGTTGCGGTACCACTCGGCGCGGCCCTCCCGCAGCCGGATGCCGTGCACCATGCCGCTGCCCTTGAACCAGTGGGTGGGGGTGATGCCGGGCTTGGGGTTGTGGCTGTTGCGGATCAGACGACCGGTCAGTTCGGGCGGCAGGGTGCCTTCCACGGTCAGTCCGGTCGCGGTGATCTCGTCGGGGACGGGGGCGTAGTGACCGGTCAGGTAGGGCTTGCTGACCATGATGAACCTCGTTCCGTTTCGTTTTTGGGAGGAAACATGCTGGGGAACTGCATTGTGTGTGGTTGAACACTCACTGTCCGGGCCGAAAAAGGGGCGGCCGCCGGGTAGTGCTGATGCGGAGGCCGCCTGCCGGGATGGGGGCGTGTCAGTAATGCGTGATACCGGCGGTCAGGGTGCGGGTCCAGGGCGCCGAGACCGCCTCGGCGTCTATGGAGACCAGCAGGTGGCAGAGCATGCCGGTGGCGAAGAACTGCTGGACCTGCCCCTCGTCGCCCCCCGAGGCACTGCGGACGTACTCGACGGTCCGGGCGTATCCCGCCCGTACCGCCTCCCTGATCGCCGGCTCGGAGACGGCGGCCGCCTGAGCGTGGAGCTGGACCAGCATGAGGTCGTTGTCACTGATCAGCCGGGCGTAGGCGTCACCCATCGAAGCGAGGACCGCTTCCGGGCTGCTGCTCTCGGCGTTAGCCGCGCCGCCTTCGAGGGCGGCGCGGACCCGGACGAAGCAGTGCTCGACGACCGCGGTGAACAGCGCCTCCTTGTTCGGGAAGAGCCGGTAGACGTAGGCCTGCGAGATCCCGGCGGCCTTCGCCACCTCCGTGGTGGTGGTCCCGAAGTACCCGCGGGCCGCGAACGCCCCGATGGCCGTGCGCAGCACCGTCACACGACGTTCTTCGGCTGTGGACAGTTGGCGGCTTTCCGTCTTCATGTGAGTACTCAACCACTCACTCTTGTGTGGCGTCAACCCCGAGGGTGCCGTCCCTTGGGGGCGTGGAGCGGGCGCTTGAGGTCTGAACAGGCTTGAGGTCGTTGAACAGGCTTGAGGTCGGGGTGTGGCAGAAGGCGGTTGAAGGCAGTTGACCTTTGACTGGTGAGAGTGGTTGACTACTCACACCTTGGCGAGCGGGCAGCCGGTCATGCCGGTCGCTGCTCTTTCCATCTGACGCCTCACCTCGCTGCGTGTGGCACAGCCACCTGTAGATGCGCCGACCGTCGAGTGAGTGAGTAATCACATACTGAAAGGGCCATCATGTACACCTTCGCCACCGCACTCCTCACCGCACTGCCCCTCGCCTTCGGGAGCGCAGGCCCCTCGCCGGTCGGGATCGACGAGAAGGCCCCAGTCATCACTCGGGACGACATCGTCATCGACGCGCCTCTGGACCGTGTCTGGCGCATCCAGACGGACGTCGATGACTGGCCCGCCTGGCAGCCGGCGGTCAGCGCCTCGGTCAAACAGACCCCCGGGCCGCTGCGCCCGGGTTCCTCGTGGGTCTGGTCCACCGAGGGCCTGGAGAACATCACGTCGACGGTCAAGCAGGTGCGGCCCAAGCACCGCATCGTCTGGGGCGGGCCGGCCCAGGGCATCACCGCCGTCCACGTGTGGACCTTCACGCAGGCCGAGGACGGTGTGCACGTCCACACCGAGGAGTCCTGGACCGGCGAACCCGTCACCGCCAACACCGCCCACCTCCAGCAGGCGCTGGACGCCTCACTGGACCACTGGCTGCACAACCTCAAGCAGCGGGCCGAGCAGCGTCCCGGGCCCGAGAGCGACACCTGCCCCTGATCGGCGGGCACGACCGGCCGTCTTCCCTCCCTTCCCGGCTGCCTCACCCCGAAAGGCGTCATGTCCCTCTCGCCGCCCGCCCCGCCCGTGCACCGGCCGGGCCCCGCCCTCTCCCTGCTGGCCGGTGCGCAGTTCCTCGTCGTGCTCAACACATCCATCGTGAACGTCGCCCTGCCGGCCATCGGCCAGGACCTCCAGCTGACGCCGACGGGCCTGGCCTGGGTCGTCAACGCCTACCTCATCGCCTTCGGGGCCCTACTGCCCGTCGGCGGCCGCCTCACCGACCTGCTCGGGCACCGCACCGCCTTCCTGGCGGGGCTCTTCGTCTTCGCCGCCGGCTCCCTCGCCGCCAGCATCCCCTCCGACGCCGGTCCGCTCATCGCGGCCCGGGCGGTCCAGGGAGCCGGCGCGGCCCTGCTGTCACCGGCCAGCCTGGCCATCCTGCTGGCCCACTGGCCCCCGGGGCCCGATCGCGGAAGGGCCCTGGGCATCTGGGGAGCGGCCTCCGCGGCCGGTGGAGCCGCTGGAGTCCTGCTCGCTGGCGTGCTCACCAGCACCCTGGGCTGGTGGGCCGTCTTCGGCCTCAGCGTCCTCCTCGTCCTGCCCGGGATCGCGGCCACACCTCTGCTCCTGGGCCGGAGCGAACGGGGGCGCACAGCACGCCCCGACGTGCCCGGCGCGCTCGTCATGACGGCCGGCCTCACCCTCCTCATCCTCGGCCTGGGTGCCAGAGGCCAGACGCCGTTGCCGGACTTCGTCGCTCCCGCAGCCGGGGTGTTCCTGCTGCTGACGCTCATCCCGATCGAGCGGCGCGCCCGGGACCCGCTCCTGCCCCCGCTGCTGCTGCGCAACGCTACGGCCGTGGCGAGCAACCTCCTGATGCTGCTGCTCGGAGCGGTGTGGGTCGCCACATTCTTCTTCCTCCCGCTGTACCAGCAAAAGGTCCTCGGCTACTCCCCCTCGAAGCGGGCCTCACGCAGGTGCCGCTCGCCGCGGCCCTGATGGCGGCGTCCTGGGGCGCGGGGCGGCTACGAGGCACGCTCCTGCCCGGTCTACTCGTGCTCGCGGCCGGTCTGCTGTGGCTGGCCCGGCTGCCGATCGAGGGAGCGTTCCTCACCGACCTGCTCGGCCCGTCTGTCCTCATCGGCGCCGGCCTGGGCCTGGCCTTCGTTCCCCTGACCGCACTGGGTGTCGCGGGGGTGGAGCCCCGGCACGCCGGCATCGCGGGCGGGCTGATCAACACCTCCCGGCAGCTCGGCGGTGCCCTCGGGCTCGCGATTCTCACCGCCCTCGCGCACCCCGCCGCGGGCCCGGCCGCGCCCGGACCCGCGGCCCTGGCGCACGGTTACCGCCGCGCTCTCGTCGCGGCGGCCCTCACCGCGCTGCTCGCCGCCGCCGGAGCCGGCGTCCTCCTGCTGCGCGGCCACCGCCGTGGCGCGGCGACGCCACCGGCACCCACCGGCAGCTCACCTGCCCGCAGGGGCTGACGCCCGGCGAGCACGGCGACCCGGCGAGGCGTCAGGTTCATCCTTCCCACCTGAAATGCCAGGTTCGGCCCTGTGAAGTCCTTGCTGGTCAGCAAGGGTGGGGTCCCTGGTCGGTGCTGTGGTCGGTTATTCGGCATGTGCGAACTTCCGTTCCCGGCGGTCGGGTTCCAGCCTGGGGGGCGGCACGGCTGTCGATCGCGGACCCGAACGACATCCTCCTCTCGGCGCGAGTGGAACTGTTCGAGGATGAGCCGGTGCGCCGCCTTCACGTGCTCGAAACAGTGCCGCGCCGCCTCGCCGGGAGTCAGGCGGCCGAMGCYGTCGCTCACCCTCCCTGACCGCCGCCMRGTTGCGGGAGATCACTGGTGTACTYRCCTCCYCCTGACCCGGACACCGAACAGCGYATGCGCGCMCASCACGCCCGMGCCGCSMAGGCCCTSGACGTGCRRRYCGAGCCGGGCGGGGAGTTCTGGGGWTGGGCSGGGCGCACCCTGGGTGCCCCGGYMCGCACCGGTACGGGCGCACCCGTGTGGCTGCGGCYGGTRTCCGCGCCGSMGGACAAGGCGTCGGGGAAGCTGTGGGACGGCGCCYTGGACGCACAGCACGCCTTCGGCGACMTCGACGGGCACCGGCCCGCCCTCCTGGACGTCCACGATGCCATCGACGACGGCACCGCCTACCGGGCGGAGCTGTCGGTSCGCGTCGACCAGCGGGTGCTATCCGACGACCCGATCCTCAAGCATGACCTCCAGATGCCGGATGCCTGGTGGAACGACCTGGCCGGGACGCTGGAGAAGGTGGCGGCCGTCAGCACCGACCGTGTCGCCGCACGGCAGCAGTACATGGAGCGGGCCATCCCCGAGTTCGTGGGCACGCCTGCCCCATCCGTCTCCTGCCCATCCGTCTCCTGCTGGACCACAGCCCATGCGGATGTGCATGGGGAGACCTCACATCGCCGCTGCGGCTGCTGGACTGGGAGAGCTGGGGCCGCGCTCCGGAGGGGTTCGACGCCGCCACTCTCTACGCCTACACCCTGCTTCAGCCGGACACCGCCGCCCGCGTCCGCGCCGTCTTCCCCGTGCTGGGCAGCCCGGCCGGCCTTGCCGCCGAAGCGACCGTGTGCGCCCAACTGCTCCAGACCATCAGCCGCGGGAACAACCTCGCTCTCGCCGCCCCGCTCCGGGATTGGTCCGAGGAACTGCGGCGTCGCTGACCGGCTGCACGGACAGCCGGGGAACGGGGCGCTCTGTTGCGCGTCGGGCCGGGGCCGCCGCCCTGCGCCGCCGTCACGGCGACGGCGATGTCAGGAGGGGGACGTCCGTGGGGGAGAGGTCGGTGCGGGCGCGATGCAGGCGTGCGGGGTGGCGCCACCGGCCGGCGGCGTCGCGGGCGACATCGACACCGACCTCGATCACGAGCTCGGGACGCACGAGCGTGACGTCCAGCGTCTCCCTGGTGCCCCACCCGGCGGAGAACGACCAGCCCGTCCACGGGTGTCCGGGCCCGGCCGGAGCGAGAAGGCCGGCGAGCGTGCTGCTGGCCTCCTGGGCGAGGGTGGTGGTCCGGCCGGTGTAGTGAAGGCGCCCACGGTCGTCGTACCTGCCGAGCAGCAGACTGCGCGGAGAGGCCGGGGCGCCGGTGACCGCGCCGACGATCGCCTCGGTCGTCTCACGCACCCACTGGTGGAGTGTCGGTATTCGAGGGTTGCAGTATTCGCCCACAGGGCGAGCACTCCCACACCCGGCCGGGTCGCGGTGACAATTGCGTACAGCTCTCACCGCAGCGGGCGCTGTCTGCGCGAAGGCACCGGATCAAGAAGAGATCGACCTCTTGCGGTGAACCCGCGCCGGCGCCGGCGCCCGCGCTCCGGTGCTGGCCTTCATCCTCTGCCACCGCGTCGTACGGGCCCCTCACGGCAGCGGCAATCCCGCACGACAGAAGGCTCACCCGGCGCTACGAGGTTCACGACGCCGGTACGGCACCGATCTGCTGCATCACCCCGAGGAGGTCGGGCTGGCCCCGTTCGCCGACGATCCGGCCGTCGGCCACGTAGTAGAAGCTCATGGCCTGCACCGAGATCTTGTTGCCGAAGTGTCACCTGGTGACCACCGGGTGACCGCCACCGGCCGGGCGCTTTGTCGGATCCCAGGAAACGATGGGAGACGTCACCGCGAGCAGCCAGCCGCCGAAGCATGCCGCGAACACCCGAACCGCGCTGGAAGGACATGTCATGACCGCCACCGCTCCCCAGGCTCCGACCGCACCAGGGGTGCGGTCCTGGTGGGGAATCCCGTACGCCACCGCCGAGCGGTACCGCCGTCCCGTGGTCGCGGACTTCGACCCGGACCGCCCCTATGACCGCAAGGGCGTCGTCTGCGTCCAGCCCGACAGCGGCGACTGGCTCGAGGCGGACACCGGGATGGGCGAGGACTGCCTGAACCTGAACGTGTGGGCACCTGAACAGCCGGCCTCGAAGGCGCTCCCGGTGGCCGTGTACATCCACGGCGGCGGATTCGAGTACGGCGCGAACACACAGATCACCTCGAACGCCGCCGGCCTCGCCGCGACGGGACGGGTCGTGGGAGTGTCGGTCAACTACCGGCTGGGCGCACTGGGCGCGCTCTCGCTCTCGCAGTACGGCGGGCGCCTCGCCGAGGCCAGCAACCTCTTCCTGCAGGACATCATCGCCGCACTCACCTGGGTCAAGCAGAACATCGCCCACTTCGGCGGCGACCCCGACAACGTCACCGTCTACGGCCACAGCGGCGGCGCCTATGCCACCTTCGGGCTGCTCGGCGCCTCCTCCGCCAACGGCCTGTACCGGCGACTGGCCGGGTTCTCCGGCGGGCCCGCTCGTATTGTCCCGGCCTGGTGGGCCGAGGAGCTCGTGCACCGGTTCGTCACTGAACTCGGCGTCGCGGACAACCCGGAGAAGCTGATCGACCTCGACGCGACCTCCCTGGTGGCCGCCCTGCGCAAGGTCTGTCCGACGGATCTCGGAGTACGTGGCGGGGTGGACAACCAGGCCACCGGCGTCGTCCTGGACATCGGACAGCCCGGCGCGGTGGTGCACGCCCACCCCATGGACGTCCTCGCCTCGGGCTCCCACCGTGACGTCGACGTGCTGCTGAGCATGGCGAGTGACGACATGGGCTGGTGGGTGGCGAACGACCTCGACCGGTTCGATCCCCACACGCTCGACCGTGTCACCGACGAGGTCGCCCGGTGGCGCATTCCCCGCTCCCGCGCGAAGAAGATCGTCGATGCCTACGAGCAGGGCGGCCGTACCCCGGCCGAGGTCCGCGCCGCGGTCATGGCGGACTACCTCTTCGCGCTCCCCGCAGGCCGCGGCGCCCTGGCGCACGCCGCCGCGGGCGGCAACGCCCATCTCCTGATGATCGGGCCCGCCGAGGGCGCGCCCGCCGTACACGGCACCGAGATGTACGCCCTGGTCGGCCAGGACAAGCCGGGCCGCAGCGCGGATCAGGCCGAGCGTGACACGCGGATCCGCGACATCGTGCTCGACTTCGCCACCGGCGAKCAGACCCGCCTGTGGCCCGCCGTCACGGACCGGCCCACTTCGGGAAGCGTCGGCAACCCTCCCTTCGAGGCCGACGGCCACTACCATGCGGCCCTGGACCTGTGGGAGAGCATCGACCGCCCCTGACGGTCACCGGGCGATACCGAGATGCAGAACGGCGCAGGGTCACCACTGACTGATCACCCTGGTACCTGCGCCTGGAGCCCCGGCTCCGCCTTCACCTCCCCGGGGGACGAACAGAGCAAGGAGCTCGGCATGAGCCAATCGACAGCAGCCGACGGCGCCGCACCGGCGACGATGCGGGCCGTCGTCGTCACCCGGCCCGGCGGCCTCGACGCACTGGAGATCAAGGACGTGCCGGTGCCCGTACGCAAGCCCGGCTGGGTGCGGATCAAGGTGAAGGCGTTCGGCGTCAACGAGTCCGAGGTCACCACCCGCAAGGGCGAGTCGGACGCGGTGGTCACCTACCCGCGTGTTCCCGGCATCGAGGGCGTCGGCGTGGTCGATGAGGCCGACGAGGACAGCGGGCTGCGCCCGGGGCAGCAGGTGGCCACGATGATGGGCGGCATGGGCCGCTCGTACGACGGCGCGTACGCCCAGTACGTGACCGTCCCCGCGGCGCAGGTCATCCCGTTCGAGACCGGCCTGCCGTGGGAGGTGGTCGGTGCGCTGCCGGAGATGTTCCAGACCGCCTACGGATCACTGACCACCGGCCTCGGCCTGCGGGCGGGGCAGACGCTGCTGATCCGCGGCGGCACCTCTACGGTCGGGCTGAGCGCGGCCACCATCGCGAAGGACCTCGGAGCCACCGTGCTGTCCACCACCCGCAGCCCGGAGAGGGCCGGGGAACTGCGGGCCGCGGGCGTCGACCATCCCCTCGTCGACCACGGCACCCTCGCCGACCAGGTGCGCGAGCTGGCGCCGGACGGCGTCGACGCCGCACTGGAACTGGTGGGCTGCTCGGTCCTCGCCGACACCCTCCGCACCGTCCGCCGGCACGGCACGGTCTGCTTCACCGGAGCTCTGGCGGGCCAGTGGACGATCCCCGACTTCACCCCTTTCATGATCCCCAACGGGGTGCGGCTGACCTCCTACGGCGGTCAGGCCGCCGACCTCCCGGCCGACGTCTTCGCCCACCAGCTCCAGGCCATCGCCGAAGGACGCCTCAAAGTCCCGGTCGCGAAGGTCTACCACGGCCTGGAACAGGTCCGTGACGCCCAGGCCGACGTCGAGTCCGGCACCACGCCGGGCAAGCACGTCCTCGTCCTGGACGACTGAGACCTGGGCGACTGAGACCCGGGCGACTGAGAAACGACGACAACCACCCCCCGATGCGCGACGGTCGACAACGGCCGGCCACAGCATCCGTAAGAGAAACCGGCACAGGAACTGATATGGGCGTCGACAAGGCGGAGATCAGCACGACCATCCTCGAGTTGGAGAAGTCCTTCAACGAACGGTGGAGCGTCGGCGACAACCGCGGCTACCTCGACAACTACGCCGAGGAAGTCAGCTACTTCGACCCGATCCTCAAGGAACTGGTCGTGGGACGCGACAAGGTCATCGCACACATCGAGTCGATCTACTCGAACCCGCACATCGTGCGCAGTGAGTACCTCAACCCGGCGGTGAACGTCGCCGACAGCGGTGACTTCGCGGTCCTGGCCTACAACCTGAACACCTACGTCCTCGACGAGGACGGCAACGAACGGCAACTGCGCGCCTGGAACGCCACCGAGGCGTACCGGCTGATCGACGGCGAGTGGCACATCGTGCACTCCCACTGGGCGTTCACCCGGACCGCGAAGACAGCCGTCGCCTCCTGACGGTCAAAGGAGCCTCCGCGCGTTTCCGTCCCGCCCGCCAGGAGGCCCTCGCCCTCCCCGACGTCAGGCACGGATGCCCCTTCACTCTCGGACTCGACGTGTACAAGGTCGCGGGCAAGGTGTTGCTGATCGTCACCGACGACTCGGACGAGCAGATCATCACGGTCAAGTGCGAACCCGAACACGCCCCCGCGCCAGTACGGGGCTACGCCTCGATCACACCGGGCCGCTACCTCGACCAACCCCGTCGTTTCCGAAGGAGAGAACAGATGACAGACCAGACAGCAGCAGACTTTCTCGGTGCCTTGACCACCCGGCCCCCGTTGGACCCGGAGCTCGCGCCCGTCGAGGAGGCGCTGGGCGCTGCTTTTCCACCCGTGTCGGACGAGACCCTCCCAGAGATCCGACGGCAGGTGACCGAGGGGCTCCCCGGGATGGAACCGGAGGATCTGACGGCGGGCGGCAGGGTGCGGGTGGAGGAGCGCCAGGTACCCGGGCCGGAAGGCGCGCCGGACATCACTCTGCTGATTCTCAGCCCCTTCGAGGACCGAGGCCCCAAGGGGGCATCTTCCACATCCACGGTGGCGGGATGATCATGGGGGACCGCCGGGCGCACTTGAGTAATCTCCTCACCCATGTGATCGATGGGAGTGCGGTCGTCGTGTCGGCCGAGTACCGACTGGCGCCGGAGCACCCCGACCCCGCGCCGGTCGAGGACTGCTACGCGGGGCTGGTGTGGACGGCGAAGAACGCGGGCGAGCTCGGTATCGACCCCGAGCGGCTCCTGATCACCGGAATCAGCGCCGGCGGCGGCCTCGCGGCGGGGACCGCGCTGCTCGCCCGCGACCGCGCCTTTCCCGGGCTCAGCCACCAGGTTCTGATCTGCCCCATGCTCGACGACCGCTTCGAGACGCACAGCAGTCGCATGGTGGACCGCGGAGGTGTGTGGGGCCGCCACAGCAACCTGTACGGGTGGACCTCACTGCTGGGCGAGCGGCGCGGCGGTCCGGAGGTGTCGCAGTACGCCGCGCCGGCCCGCGCCGAGGACCTCAGCAGGCTGCCGCGCACTTACATCGACACCGGCTCGGCCGAGGGGTTCCGCGACGAGATCCTGATCTACGCCGGCCGTCTGTCCGAGGCGGGCGTGAGCGTCGATTTCCACATGTGGGGCGGAGTCTTCCACGGGTTCGACATGATGGCGGGTCATGCGGCTGTGTCGCGCGCTTCCAACGCGACCCGCGAGGAGTTCATCCGGCGGGCTCTTGATGCTTGATCGCCTGGCTTCGAGGAGGCGGCACCGTCACCCGCTGTTCGACATTCGCGAGATGCGACAGTGCTCGGTCACTCGCCCGAGCCTCCCGGGCGCCGATGAAGCGAGGCGCCGCTTCGAGGGCTCGGGGCGCGCTCAGTTCTTCGTAGTCGCGGGAAACAGGCGCTCGACGGCCGCAGCGATGGCAGCTCGGCGCGCCGCCAGGAACGTGGCGCGATCCTCGTCGTGCGGGGGCAGCAGGTCAGGCTGTGCAGCCCAGGCGGTGGCGATCTGGTGGACGAAGACCAGGATGTCGACCGGGTCCCAGCCGGCGTCCAGCTGGCCGGCTTCCTGGGCGTCGCGAAGTTGCTCGATCTTGCCGGTGACCGATTCCCGGAAGGTGTCGTGGGGGAGGGAGTCGCCGGCGTCGAGCTCCAGCTGCCCCCAGCTCATGAGCCGGAAGCGGTCGGGGTGTTCAGTGAAGTAGTCATGGAGGCGGCCGGCGTAACCGGGCAGATCGGTGGGGTCCATGCGGGTCGCTTCGGCCACGGCCGCCAGCTCCTGCGCGGAGACGAACCGGTAGAGGGCCACCTTGCTGGAGAAGTAGGCGTAGACGCGTTCCTTGCTGGTCCTGGCGGCCTTGGCGATCCGGTCGATCCGCGCCCCGGCGATCCCGTGCTGGGAAAACTCGGCCTTGGCGGCACTGACGATGCGGTCGCGGACCGAGTCTGCGCGGGGTGAGGCACTCATGCTGCCACGCTACCCGACCAAACCGTTTGGTTTGCCACGGGGCGGTGGCCGGAGTAGGTTTAAAACCGAACTGTTTGGTTTGATATGAGGAGCTCCACGTGCAACACAGGACACTCGGCACCCAGGGCCTGGCCGTCTCGGCGATCGGCTACGGCTCGATGGGCCTGACCATGGGCTACGGCCCCGGTGACGAGGAGGCGGGCATCGCCGCCATCCGCCGCGCCCACGACCTGGGGGTCACCTTCTTCGACACCGCGGAGCTCTACGGCTGGGGCGCGGGCAACAACGAGGTTCTGCTCGGCAAGGTGGTGAGCGACTTCCGCGACGAGGTCGTGCTGGCCACCAAGTTCGGCTTTGCGCAGACCGAGCGGGGCCTGGGCCTCAACAGCCGCCCGGACAACATCCGCACGGTCACCGACAACAGCCTGCGCTACCTGGGCGTCGACCAGATCGACGTCCTCTATCAGCACCGCGTCGACCCGGACGTGCCGATCGAGGACGTCGCGGGCACCGTCAAGGAACTGATCGACGCGGGCAAGGTCAAGTACTTCGGTCTCAGCGAGGCCGGCCCGCAGACCATCCGCAAGGCGCACGCCGTCCAGCCGGTCTCGGTCCTGCAGACCGAGTACTCGCTCTTCGAGCGCGACGTCGAGCAGCTCTTCCCGGTCCTCCAGGAGCTCGGCATCGGCTTCGTCGCCTATTCGCCCCTCGGCCGCGGCTTCATCACCGGTACCGCGAAGCCTGCGGGGCAGTACGACGCCACTGATATGCGCAACACCGACCCGCGCTGGCAGCCCGGCAACTTCGAGAAGAACGTCGAAGCAGTGAACCGACTTGGCCGGCTGGCCACCGCCAAGGGCATCACCGTCTCCCAGCTGGCCCTGGCCTGGCTGCTCGCCCAGGGCGAGCACATCGTCCCGATCCCGGGCACCCGGAGCGCCGCCCGCGTGGAGGAAAACGCCCACGCGGCCGACATCGCCCTCACCGAGGCCGATCTCGCCGCGATCCGCGAGATCCTCCCGACCGGCGGATTCGGCGCCCGCTACACCGAAGAGCATGCCCCCAACTGGGTCTGACCCCAGCCCGAGCGGACCCCCCAATCGATCGGGAGTCCCGCACATGAGCCCCCGTTGCCGGACGGTGAGGGGTCCGCGTGCCGCCGCCGCGCTCCGCTCACGGGTGGGTCGTGGTGTCGCGGGCCGCGTAAGCGGCCGGGGTGAGACCGGTGCGGTCGCGGAAGAAGCGGCCGAAGTTCGCGGGATCGGTGAACCCGAGGTGGACGGCCACGGCCCGGGCGTCCCACCGGGCACCTCCCAGCAGACGCCGGGCTTCGAGGAGGCGCCGCTCGTCGATGAGCTCGCGTACTCCCTTGCCGGTGGCGTCCCGGGCGGCGCGACTGAGGGTGCGGACCGAACAGCCGAGCAACTCGGCGTAGTCCGCGGCTTGATGCAGTTCGCGAAAGTGCAGCTCCAAGGCGTCCAGGAAGCGTCCGTACCTGTCGGCACGGCCCGTGCCGGCCGTGGCCGTTCCGACGGGGACGATGCCCGGGGAGTTGGCCAGGCGCAGCAGCAGCGATTCGAGCAGGCTGCGGCGCAGGGCGTGGTGGATGTCGAGGGGGCGGCGCCCGAGTGCGCGGTGTTCGTCCAGGAGCTGGAGTGCCGTCTGCTGGAGCCAGGCGGCGTCGTCGGGGGGCGGGCTCAGCACGGCAGGGGCCTCGTGCGCGGTGAGCGGGGCCAGGAGACGGGCGATGTCGGGCCGCAGCACGTCGGGTTCGAACAGGATGAACGGGCCGCGGGCCGCGCCGGGCGGATGCCAGCACTGCGCGTGCCCGGGACGCACCCACAGCCACTGGCCGGGGGCGACGGTTCGCGTGACGTAGTCGACGTCGTGCCGCAACTCACCTTCGGTGACCGCGATGAGGTAGTGGAAGGTGGCACGGCCCGGACGGGGCGGGTTCCACGGCCAGTCGTCGTGCTGGGCGAAGAAATCCTCGACGGTACTGACCTCAAGGCCGTAGGGAGTACCGACCGGGGGCTGGAAGCCATACAGCGGAACCGCAGCTGGCTCGGCCCGCCTCGGCCCGGAGTGTCGCTCATCGACCATCACATGTCCGCAGCCTACCGCCTTTCCCGTCTGCTTCGACGGAAGGATGGGACGTGCCACCGCGCCCGCGCGGCGCGCCCTCCGCCTCCTTCGATGCCACAGTCCGTCACCACCTGAGAAGGCTCACCACCCATGAACGGATCGGCCTTGCACAAGACCACCGCCGACTGCGCGGAGGAACTCCCCGGTGTCGATCCGGGGGTGGGTAGTTGGTGTGTTGGGTGTGGTTTGAGCTGCGGAGTTGGGTGTTGGTTGAGAATGGGGTTTGGCGGGGGTGGGGTG
>NZ_NGFN01000181.1 GCF_002148965.1 Streptomyces swartbergensis
CTCCTACCCGAGACCCCCCGTCGGCAGCCCGGTCGGCAGCTTCCCGCCCTCGGCCTTCGTGTACGTCTCCGTACCGAGGTCACCCTCCCAGGTGACCTTGAGGCTCTTGCTGTTCACGGAGTCGACCGTGCCCGTCGCCCGGTCCTTGTTGCCGTCCGTGCACTTCAGGCGGATCATCCGCGTCCCGGACTCCTCGCCCGCGGTGCCGGTGCACACGCTGCCGCCGGTGGCGAAGATCGCGGCCTGCTTGCCGGTGATCACCAGGGCCACGGCCTTGCCGCCGGTCGTCGCGAGCCAGCTGCCCTGGAGCCCGCCGGCGTCCGACCCGTCGGAACCGGAAGCGGACCCGGAGTCCGAACCGGAGCCGGAGTCGCCGCTCGTCCCGGTGGACGCCGTGGCGGACGGGGCCGGGCTGGTCGCCGAGTCGTCCCCGGAGTGGCCGCCACCGCTGCACGCGGACAGCAGCAGCACGCCCGCCAGGCCCGCGGCCGCCGCCGCGACCCGCGCGCGCCGACGGGCTCCCGGGCGACGCGCTCCCGGACGACGCGAGAAGATCACCGAAGTCACTGCAAGCCCCCAAGCTGTAGCCGGCCGACCGGCCCCGACGGAGCCCGTCGACCCGTGCCGGAACGACCGAAGCAAGCTACCAGTGCCGGTCAAGAGGCCCCCCGGGGCAATCCCAGGGGCCGGTCAAGAGCCCCCCGGGGCAATCCCCGAGGCCGGTCAAGACCCCCCCGGGCCAATCCCCGGGGCCGGTCAAGAGGCCCCCGGGGCGAATCCCGGGGGCTCCCACCGGCCCGTCGGCGAGAGCCCCCGGGCGCCGGGGAGCCTCCCGGCTCACCAGGACGACTTGCGTACCCCCGGCAGATACCCTGCGTGCGCCTGCCCCCGCAGATTCACCCGGGACAGCCCGAATGCCCGGAAGTAACCGCGCGGGCGCCCGTCCACCGAGTCCCGGTTGCGCACCCGCGTGGCGCTGGCGTCGCGCGGCTGCCTGCGCAGTTCCGCCTGGGCGGCGAGCCGTTCGGCGTCCGTGGACGACGGCCGCCGGATGATCTCCTTCAGCTCGGCCCGCCGGGCGGCGTACCGCGCGACGATCTCCTGCCGCTGGTCGTTCTTCGCGATCTTGCTCTTCTTCGCCATCAGACCTTCACTCCCCGGGCGCGGATCCGGGCGACGGCCGCCTCGACTCCGATCGTGTCGATGGTCTTGATCGCCCTGGCGCTCAGCCGCAGGCGTACGTACCGGCCCTCGCTGGGCAGCCAGTAGCGCTTGGTCTGGAGGTTGGGGTCGAACCGGCGGGACGTGCGCCGGTGGGAGTGCGAGATGCGGTTGCCGAAGCCGGGCTGGGTGCCGGTCAGCATGCAGTGCGCGGACATGTGGTGACGTACCTCTCTGGCTCAGGAGATGTAAATGGAATTCATTTTCAGTAGCATAGCGGCATGGCACGCAATGAACTCCGGCCGGTCATCAAGCTCCGGTCCACGGCCGGGACCGGCTACACGTACGTGACCCGCAAGAACCGTCGCAACGACCCGGACCGACTGACCCTGCGCAAGTTCGATCCGGTCGTCGGCCGCCACGTCGACTTCCGAGAGGAGCGCTGACCGATGCGCAAGGGAATCCACCCGGACTACGGTCCCGTCGTCTTCCGCGACCGAGCCGCGAACTACGCGTTCCTCACCCGCTCGACGATGACGAGCGAGAAGACGATCGAGTGGGAGGACGGCAACACCTACCCGGTCGTGGACGTCGAGATCTCCGACGTCAGCCACCCCTTCTACACCGGCACCGCCCGCGTCCTGGACACCGCGGGACGCGTGGAGCGCTTCGAGCGCCGGTACGGAAAGAAGGGCTGACCCCGTGGCTGTCCCTCCTGGGCTCTCCGTCGTCATCGTCGGCGGGCTGCACGCCGACGCCCGCAGGGCGGCCGTGGCGCGGCTGCTCGCCGACGTGCCCGGCAGCGTGGCACTCCACCACGACCTGGCGACGGCCGCGGCCGGCACGGTCGTACGGACCGTCCGGGACATCACCGGCGTCCTGGACGCGGGGGAGGCGCCGCTCGTCAACGACTGTGCCTGCTGCGCCCTGCGCGAGGATCTGGTCCCGGAGCTGGAGCGGCTCGCGGACGCCGGGCGGACGCCCCTGGCCGTCGTCGAGCTGTGGGACTCCGTCGAGCCCAAGGCCATGGCGGAGGTCGTCACGGCCGGCGGGCTCACCGTCACCGGCGTGATCACCGCCGTCGACCCGTCCCTGGTCCTGCCGTACCTCGGCAACGGCGACGACCTGGCCGACGGCGGTCTCGCCGCCGCCGCCACCGACCAGCGCACGGTCGCCGACACCTTCGCACGCCAGCTGGAGTACGCCCCCGTCCTCGCGATCGCCGAGTCCCCGGAGGCCGACGACGAGGACCGCGAGCTGCTCGCCCAGCTGCACCCGACGGCCCGCCAGGTCCCGATCGGCCACGGTGACCTGGCGGGCGCATCCGAGCTCGGCGCCCTCGCGCAGGACACGGCCGACGGCCTGACCGTGCCGCCCCCGCGGCGGCGCCCGCTGTCGCCGCTGGCCGAGGCCGCCCTGGCCGGTTTCGACGTGGAGTCGGCGGCGGCCGCCCAGCACCCGGCCTGCGCCCTGTTCCCCGCCGAGGCCGACGCGCACGGCGTCTCCACCCTGGTCTGGCAGCAGCGCCGCCCCTTCCACCCGGAGCGGCTCTACGCCGCCCTGGAGGACCTGACCTGCGCGGCGGCCCGCAGCCGGGGCCGGTTCTGGCTCGCCGACAAGCCCGACACGCTGTTCCACTGGGACGCGGCGGGCGGGGCGCTCTGCGTGGAGAGCGTGGGGCCGTGGCTGGCCTCGCTGCCGGACGCGGCCTGGGAGATGGTCCCGCCGGTGCGCCGCGCCGCCGCCGCGCTGGACTGGCACCCCGAGCACGGCGACCGCGGCCAGCACCTGGTCTTCACCTCGCCCGGCCTCGACCGGGACGGCCTGGAGCGGCTGCTGGAGTCCTGCCTGCTGACCGACGCCGAGTACGCGGCCGGGCGCGACGCCTGGCAGCGGCTGCCGCACGCCTTCGACACCCTCCTGGAGGTCTGAACCGACATGCCCCGCAAGCCCGAGCGCAAGCCCGCCAAGAACCGTCCCAACCCGCTGGACCAGGCCAAGATCACGTACATCGACTACAAGGACACCGACCTGCTGCGGAAGTTCATCTCCGACCGCGGCAAGATCCGCAGCCGCCGGGTCACCCGCGTGTCGGCCCAGCAGCAGCGGCAGCTGGCCCGGGCGATCAAGAACGCGCGCGAGATGGCGCTGCTGCCGTACTCCAGCCGCTGAGGCCGCATTCCGGCTACTGCTGCCGCACTTCAGCCGCTGAGCCCGTACTCCGGCTGTCGCCGCCGCACTCCCGCCGCCGCTGCCGTACTCCAGCCGCAGACCGCCCAATCCGGGTGAGGTTCCCCACGCTTGACGGGTGGGGAACCTCATGCTTTGGTCGCGAGGCCGCACGGGGCGCACGCCGGGCGGTCCGTCAGGGCCGGGTGGCCGACCGGGTGTCCGGCGTTGGTCCGACCTCCACCCCGGCCCCGAGGACGACCGCAGGGTCATCCGCACGGCCCATTTCTCCCCGCCACCGCATGCCGCGGTCGTCTTCCGTATGCAGGCCGGACGGTCCTGCCCGAGGCTCAGGACCCCACGCCCCAGCTCCCGCTTCTCCGGCCGCGCCGCCACCCCGGCGCCCGTCCCCGCCACCGAGCGGATGCTCCGCCTCCACGACACCTCCGCCGAACCCGCCGACTTCGTCGCGGGTGCCCGGGAACGCGCGGCGGTGGAGGGCCGTCAAACAGGCAAGAGCTTTCGGTAAAGCGGTCGTCAAAGCTGTAACCGGAGGACCACCCCGCGTGCACGTGCATCTGCGTCTGCATCTGCACATGAAAGGGCTATGATCCGGGTCAGTTGACCACTGCATCAATGGCCACACCAGCCAGTGCACCACCGGGGAGCGACCTGTGGACCACGACGTGTACAACGGTATGGCGGCCGCCAGGCTGCGCGGTGTGGCCTGGCAGAAGAGCCGGCACAGCAACTCGCAGGGCTCGTGCGTGGAGTTCGCCCGGCTGCCGGGCGGTGACGTGGCCGTCCGCAACTCGCGCTTCCCCGACGGTCCCGCACTGGTCTACACCCGTGCGGAGATCGAGGCCATGCTGCTAGGCGTGAAGGACGGCGAGTTCGACCACCTGGTGGGGGGCTGACGCCCCGGCAGGCCCCTCCGTGAAACGGGGCAATCGGTACTCAACGCGCCGCGACGCGCGTAGAACCGCGGCGCCGGGAAGCGCCGCGGTTTCTCATTCCGCGCTCGGCCCCGAACCGGGCCGCGGCAGCCGGAACAGCGCCCAGACCACCTTGCCGTGGAGCGCGCCCGCGAGCGGGTGCCAGCCCCAGCTGTCGCTGAAGGAGTCGACGAGGAACAGCCCGCGGCCCGACTCGGCCGAGAAGTCGTCGGTCTCCCGGGTGACGGGACTGTCGTGGCTGGGATCGCGCACCGCGCACACCAGCCGCTCGGTCCACCGCATCAGGTGCAGCCGTACGGGAGGTTCCTGGCCGGTGACGCACCGGCTGCTCCCCGGCAGGCCGTGCCGCAGGGCGTTGGTGACGAGTTCCGAGACCACCAGGCAGACGTCGTCGAAACGGTCGCCCATGTCCCACTGGTCGAGCGTTCTGCGGGTGAACCGCCGTGCCTCGCGCACCGCTTCGTAGCGGGCGGGCAGAGCGCAGGAGGCGGCGTCGGACACGGCCGCGGGATCCAGCGGCGGAAGGCCCTGCCGTAACGGCTCGAGCATGGTCGATCCATTCGTCCCCATGCGAGGCACTCCCGGGAATTCGCGGTCGGTGCGATGCGGCGGTGGTGCGGGACCATGGTTTCGGATGCGTACAGCAGATGCAAGGGCAGATGCACGTGCAGGTGACCGGAATGAGGCGTCCCGTACCGCTTGTTGGTCAATTTTTCCGTCATCCTCACGCCTCTGTCTGCCCGTTCGCTTGCCTCTTTCTTGTGACCGCGCGCGTGCGTCCCTCGGCTGGATTCCGTTTCCGTAACCGGACGAGTACTGCTCGGAGTGATTTAGTGGCAGACTTCGGCCCCTGGAGACGTTGGGGAGGCTGGCGAACGTGAGCGCGGGAGAGCCGGGATCGGTGGTGCGGCGCATGCTGCTCGGATCACAACTCAGGCGACTGCGTGAGGCGCGGGGCATCACGCGCGAGGCGGCGGGCTATTCGATCCGCGCCTCCGAGTCGAAGATCAGCCGGATGGAGTTGGGCCGGGTGAGCTTCAAGACCAGAGACGTCGAGGACCTGCTGACGCTGTACGGCATCACGGACGAGCAGGAGCGCGCCTCCCTGCTGTCCCTGGCCAAGGAGGCCAACGTCGCGGGCTGGTGGCACAGTTACTCGGACGTGCTGCCCAGCTGGTTCCCCACCTACGTCGGCCTGGAGGGCGCCGCCTCGCTGATCCGGGCGTACGAGGTGCAGTTCGTGCACGGCCTGCTCCAGACCGAGGCGTACGCCCACGCGGTGGTCCGGCGGGGCATGCAGGGCGCGAGCGAGGCCGACGTCGAGCGGCGCGTGGCACTGCGCCTGGAGCGGCAGAAGTACCTCGTCGACGAGCGCGCGCCCGACTTCCACATCATCCTGGACGAGGCCGCCCTGCGCCGCCCCTACGGCGACCGCGAGGTGATGCGCGGCCAGCTCCAGCACCTCATCGAGGTCTCCGAGCGGCCCAACGTGCGGCTTCAGGTCGTGCCGTTCAGCCTCGGCGGCCACTCCGGCGAAAGTGGCGCGTTCACGATCCTCAGCTTCCCGGAGTCCGACCTCTCGGACGTCGTCTACCTGGAGCAGCTCACCAGCGCGCTGTACCTGGACAAGCCCGAGGATGTCGCCCAGTACGAGAAGGCGCTCAAGGAGCTCCAGAGCGACAGTCCGGGCCCCGCGGAGAGCAGGGATCTTCTCCGGGGGCTCCTCCAACTCTCCTGAAGCCCCCAACTCGCCTGGAACCTCAGTACGATGACGTGTGATCAGATCGTGAAGGCGCGATCGAGGGTCTGCCAGGGATCGAGGGGTCACACATGTCGTCGTCCTACTTCACCGACCTTGCACAGCAGTACATCGACGGTGAGTGGCGCCCGGGTACCGGTTCCTGGGACATCATCGACTTCAACCCGTACGACGACGAGAAGCTGGCGTCGATCACGATAGCCACGGTCGACGAGGTCGACCAGGCGTACCAGGCGGCCGCCCGCGCCCAGAAGCAGTGGGCCGAGACCAACCCCTACGCCCGCCGTGCCGTCTTCGAGAAGGCCCTGAGTCTCATCGAGGAGCGCGAGGCCGAGATATCCGAGGCGATCATCGCCGAGCTCGGCGGGACGCGGCTGAAGGCCGCCTTCGAACTGCACCTCGCCAAGGAGTTCCTGCGCGAGGCGGTCCAGCTGGCGCTGCGTCCCGAGGGCCGGATCCTCCCCTCGCCGGTGGACGGCAAGGAGAACCGCGTCTACCGCGTGCCGGTCGGCGTCGTCGGTGTGATCAGCCCCTTCAACTTCCCGTTCCTGCTCTCGATCAAGTCCGTCGCCCCGGCGCTCGCGCTCGGCAACGCCGTGGTGCTCAAGCCGCACCAGAACACGCCGATCGTCGGCGGCTCCCTGGTCGCGAAGATCTTCGAGGACGCGGGGC
Organism: Streptomyces swartbergensis; assembly: GCF_002148965.1. Classification (GTDB taxonomy): domain Bacteria; phylum Actinomycetota; class Actinomycetes; order Streptomycetales; family Streptomycetaceae; genus Streptomyces; species Streptomyces swartbergensis. Next base: position 6,718 of record NZ_NGFN01000181.1, read on the forward strand.
TGCCCGGCGGTCTGCTGAACGTCGTCATCACCGACATCGCGGAGATCGGCGACGCCTTCCTGGAGCACCCGGTGCCCAAGGTCATCTCCTTCACCGGCTCCGACCAGGTCGGCCGGCACGTGGCGACCGTCTGTGCCCGGCAGTTCAAGCGCTCGGTCCTCGAACTGGGCGGCAACAGCGCGCTGGTGGTCCTCGACGACGCCGACATCGACTACGCGGTCGACGCGGCCGTCTTCAGCCGGTACGTCCATCAGGGCCAGGTCTGCATGGCCGCCAACCGCATCCTGGTCGACCGGTCCGTCGCCGAGGAGTTCACCGAGAAGTTCGTCGCCAAGGTGAAGACCCTCAAGGCGGGCGATCCGCGCGATCCGGAGACCGTCATCGGCCCGGTCATCAACTCCTCGCAGGCGGACGCCGTCTCGGGCGCGGTCGAGCAGGCCCTCGCCGAGGGCGCCACGGCCCTGGTGCGCGGCGGGCGCACCGACAACCTCGTCGAGCCGTCCGTCCTGACCGGCCTGCCCGCCGACTCCGCCCTGCTGCGGCAGGAGATCTTCGGCCCGGTCGCCTTCCTCGTCCCGTTCGACGGCGAGGAGGAGGCCGTACGGCTCGTCAACGACACCCCGTACGGTCTGAGCGGAGCCGTCCACACCGGGAACATCGAGCGGGGCGTCGCGTTCGCCAAGCAGATCGACACGGGCATGTTCCACGTGAACGACGGCACCGTCCACGACGAGCCGATCGTCCCGTTCGGCGGCGAGAAGCACTCGGGCCTCGGCCGGCTCAACGGCGAGACGATGCTGGACTCCTTCACCACGCTGAAGTGGATCTCCGTGCAGCACGGGCGCAGCCGCTTCCCGTTCTAGACCTCGTACGAGACGGCGGGCCCTTGCGGACAGAACCTGACCGCAAGGGCCCGTAGCTTCGTCGGTGTCGGGGGAGAGGCCCCCGGATCCGGCGAAAGGCGGCGGTCATGGTCACTCACGTTCCCGCGGAGGCACACGGCGACGAGCGCGGAGCGCTGCTGTCCTTCATCGCGGAGCAGCGCGGCGGCATCCGGCGGGCGGTGCTGGGGCTGACCGACGAGCAGGCCGCGAGCACCCCCAGCGCCAGTGAGTTGTCGCTCGCCGGGCTGCTCAAGCACGTCGCCGAGGTCGAGCAGGGCTGGATCGCCCGGGCCAAGGGCGAGCCGCCGGCCGTCGAGCGGGAAGAGAGCAACTGGCACGAGTGCTTCCGGCTGGTCGGGGGCGAGACCGTCGAGTCGCAGCTGGCGTACTGGGAGAAGGTCGCCGCCGAGACGGAGGCCTTCGTCCGCTCGGTGCCGAGCTTCGACGACACCTTCGCGCTGCCGCCCCAGCCCTGGTTCCCGCCGGACGGCCGGGTCTCCATGCGCTGGCTGTGCCTGCACCTGATCCGCGAGACGGCCCGGCACGCCGGCCACGCCGACATCATCCGTGAGTCGCTGGACGGCGCGACGGCCTTCGAGCTGGTGGCCGCGGAACAGCAGGTGGTGCCCGCGTCCTAGGCTGGGGCGCATGTCAGCGATCCGTCTCCTCGTGCTCGGCGCGGTCCGCATGCACGGGCGGGCCCACGGCTACCAGGTGCGCAACGACCTGGAGTACTGGGGCGCGCACGAGTGGTCCAGCGCCAAGCCCGGCTCGATCTACCACGCCCTGAAGCAGATGGCGAAGCAAGGGCTGCTGCACGCGCACGAGGTCGCCCCGTCCACGGCAGGCGGCCCGCCGCGCACGGAGTACGAGATCACCGGGCAGGGGACCGAGGAGTACTTCCGGCTGCTGCGCGAGGCGCTGGTCACGTACGACCAGCGGGGGGACGTGAAGACGGCCGCCGTCGGCTTCGTCGTCGACCTGCCGCGGGCGGAGGCGGTCGCGCTGCTGAAGGAGCGCACCCTGCGGATCGAGCAGTGGCGGGCCTCCGTCCTGGAGCACTACGTCCCCGAGGGGGGCCCCGGGCAGCTGGGCCACATCGGCGAGATCATGAACATGTGGATCCACACGGCCGACTCCGAGGCCGAGTGGACCCGCGGTCTCATCGAGCGCATCGAGGGCGGCGCCTACACCTTCGCCGACGAGGGTGACCCGTTCGTCGGCGTGCTGGCCGAGGACGAGGAGAACCCGTACGCGACGGGGGAGCGGCACCCCGAGGACGACCGCTAATCAAATTTGACGAATGGCGGGACCCGGGTTACCTTCCAAGCTGTAGTCAAGTTTGACTAGCGAGGGGGGGTATCTGTGGCCGACACGGCGATCACCGTCGAAGGCGCGGAGAAGAGATACGGCGACAAGAAGGCGCTGGACGGGCTCGACCTGCGGGTCGCGCGCGGCACGGTGCACGGGGTGCTCGGCCCGAACGGCGCGGGCAAGACCTCCCTGGTGAGGGTCCTGTCCACGCTGCTGCGACCCGACGCGGGCCGGATCGAGGTGGCCGGGCACGACGTGGTGCGCGAGGCGTACGCCGTGCGGCTGCGCATCGGCCTGCTCGGCCAGCACGCCGCGCTCGACGAGGAACTCGGCGGCCGGCAGAACCTGGAGCTGTTCGGCCGGCTGCACCACCTGGGCGCGAGGCGGGCACGCGCGCGTGCCGACGAGCTTCTGGAGCGCTTCGACCTGGCCGGCACCGGCCGCAAGGCGGTCCGGCAGTACAGCGGCGGCATGCGGCGCCGCCTGGACCTCGCGGCCTCCCTGATCACCGAACCGGAGGTGCTGTTCCTGGACGAGCCGACCACCGGCCTCGACCCGCGCGGCCGCGCCGAGGTGTGGCACTCCGTCCGCTCCCTGGTCGGCGGCGGTACGACGGTCCTGCTCACCACGCAGTACCTGGAGGAGGCCGACCAACTCGCCGACCGCATCTCGGTCGTCGACGCCGGCCGCGTCATCGCCGAGGGCACGGCGGACGAGCTGAAGGCGCAGACCGGCGGCGACCGCATCGACGTGGTCCTGCGACAGGCGGGCCAACTGGACGCGGCCGTCGCCCTGTTTCCCCTCACTCACGTCACCGTCGACACCGACCGACGCCTGCTGAGCGCCCCGGTGACCGACCGCATGGAGGCGCTCTCCGGGGTCGTACGGGCCCTTCAGGAGGCCGGCATCGAGGCGGAGGACGTCGCCCTGCGCCGACCGACGCTGGACGAGGTGTTCCTGCACCTGACCGGAGACGACCGCCGAGTGAAGGAGGCCGCGTGACCGCCTACGCCCTGACCGACTCCTGGACCATGACCCGCCGGGAACTCGCCCGCTGGGCGCGGCAGCCGGTCCAGCTGGTCGTCAACCTCGTCTTCCCGGTGATGCTCCTGCTCATGTTCGGGTACCTGATCGGCGGCGGCCGGGGAGTGAGCGGTGAGTACCGCGACTACCTGATCCCCGGCATGCTCGCGCTCACCATGGCCTTCGGCCTGGAGGGCACGATGATCGCCGTCACGCAGGACCTCAACAAGGGCGTGATCGACCGCTTCCGCTCGATGCCGATGGCCAACGGTGCCGTGCTGGTGGGCCGTTCGGCCGCCGACATGCTCCAGTCGGCGCTGGCCCTGCTGGTGCTCATCGGGGTGGGCGCCGCGCTCGGCTGGCGTCCCGGCGGCGGACCGGCGGCCCTCCTCGGCGCCATGGGCCTGTTGCTGCTGTTCCGGTTCGCCATGCTGTGGATCGGCATCCACCTGGCCCTGGTGGCCGGGAAGCCGGAGATGGTCCAGGCCGTGCAGATCCTGGTCTGGCCGGTCGGCTTCCTGTCCAACGCCCTGGCCCTCCCCGACACCATGCCCGGCTGGCTCGGCACGGTCGTCGAGTGGAACCCCATGTCCCACACGGCCACGGCCGTACGGGACCTGTTCGACACCCCGGGCGCGGAGTCCGGGCACCTGTGGGCGGCGGTCGTCTGGCCCCTGGCCCTGCTGGCGGTGTTCTTCCCGCTGGCGGTACGGAGGTTCGGGCGGTTGAGCCGCTAGTGATGGAATCCGGTGGCCGCGCCCTTGTCCTGCGTGAAGGGGCGCGGCTGCCGGCGCAGTTCCGGCAGCAGCCGTTCCAGGTCCTCGGCGAGCAGCTCGGCGAGGTCCGCCGAGAAGCCGTTGCGGCACACCACCCGCAGCACGGACAGGTCCTCCCGGTGCGGCGGGAAGGTGTACGCGGGCACCAGCCAGCCCCTCTCCCGCAGCCGCCGTGAGACGTCGAAGACGTCGTACGAGGTCACGTCCGGGGCGGTCGTGAAGGCGAACACCGGCAACTGGTCGCCCCGGGTCAGCAGCCGGAAGTCGCCCAGCGCCTCGACCCGCCCGGCGAGCCCCGTGGCCACGTCCCGCGCCGCCTGCTGCACGGCCCGGTAGCCGTCCCGGCCCAGCCGCAGGAACGTGTAGTACCGCGCCACGACCTACGCGCCCGGCCGGGAGAAGTTCAGCGCGAACGTCGGCATGTCGCCGCCCAGGTAGTTCACCCGGAACACCAGCTCCTCCGGCAGCGCGTCCGCGTCCCGCCAGGGCGCCCAGCCGACGCCCGGGTAGACGAGCCCGTACTTGTGCCCAGAGGTGTTGATCGACGCCACCCTCGGCAGCCGGAAGTCCCACACCAGGTCCTCGTCGAGGAACGGCGCGACCATGGCACCGGACGCCCCGTCGACATGCACGGGGATGTCGAGCCCGGTCCGCTCCTGCACCGCGTCCAGCGCCGCGCACAACTCGGCGACCGGCTCGTAGGACCCGTCGAAGGTCGAGCCCAGGATCCCGACGGCCCCGGTGGTGTTCTCGTCGCACAGTTCGGCCGCGGCCTGCGGGTCCAGGTGGAACCGCACGCCCTCCATGGGCACCAGCCGGGCCTCCACCTCCCAGAAGGTGCAGAACTTCTGCTGGCCGGAAAGTGCATACGACGTAGATCCAGGCGAACGCGGACCGCCACCAGGCGTGACGCACGCCCGGCCGGCAGAAGGGGGCTGTCGGGCAACGCGCCCTACCACCGCGCCAGGCAAAAGGTAGTCACCCCGCGTCCTCGGGCTCGATCACCACGGCCGTCCCGTACGCGCACACCTCCGTGCCGATGTCCGCCGCCGCCGTCACATCGAAGCGGAACGCGAGCACACCGTTGGCACCACGCGCGCGTGCCTGCTCAACGAGTCGCTCCATGGCCTGGTTGCGAGTCTGCACGAGCGTCTTGGTGAGGCCGCGCAGCTCGCCGCCGACCATCGACTTCAGCCCGGCGCCGATCTGGCTCCCCAGGTGCCGGGACCGGACGGTCAGGCCGAAGACCTCGCCGAGCACCTCCCGCACGCGGTAGCCGGGTACGTCGTTCGTGGTGAGGACGAGGACGTCGGGCTGGGGGCCCTGTCCACCGCCGTATTCATCGATGCCCATGGTCCACAGCTTTGACCGGGACGGCCCACGGTGCATCCTGAGTACGCCCATGGAACCTGGGTCGTGACGGCTGCGTTGATAATTTGAGGCAGTCAGCCCCAGCCCGTACCTCCCAGCAGCAGGAGCCACATCCCCGTGACCACGCTTGCGCTCGGCCCCGAGTGGCTCGACCCGCACTATCTGATCGAGACCTTCAGCCTCCCCGGCATCCTGCTGATCGTCTTCGCCGAATCGGGCCTCTTCGCGTTCCTGCCCGGTGACTCCCTGCTGTTCACGGCGGGTCTCTTCGTGGCCGAGGGCACCTACATCACGCAGCCGCTGTGGCTGGTCTGCACGCTGATCGTGATCGCCGCCGTCGTCGGCGACCAAGTGGGCTACATGATCGGCAAGTTCCTGGGCCCGAAGCTCTTCAACAGGCCGAACTCCAAGCTCTTCAAGCAGGAGAACCTGGACAAGGCCCACGAGTTCATGGAGAAGTACGGCCCCAAGGCGATCGTCCTGGCCCGCTTCGTCCCGATCGTGCGCACCTTCGCCCCCATCGTGGCCGGCGCCGGCCGTATGAAGTACCGCACGTTCGTCACGTACAACGTCATCGGCGGCATCGCCTGGGGCACGGGTGTCACCGTCGCCGGCTACTGGCTCGGCCAGATCGACTTCATCAAGAAGAACGTCGAGTCGATCCTCATCCTGATCGTCCTGCTCTCCGTCGTCCCGATCGTCATCGAGTACCTCCGCGACCGCTCCCAGAAGAAGCGCGCCGCGTCCGAGACCTCGGCGTCCCAGCCCCATCCCCCCGTCATGGACGACGCGACGACCCAGCTCCGCCGCATCACTCCGGACGACCAGCCCCACCAGCACCCGCACGCGCAGCAGCCCCCGCACGGCAACCAGAACGGCTACAACGACCAGCAGTACTACGGCCAGTACCCCCAGGCCCCCGGCTACGGCCAGCAGCAGCCCTACGGAAGCCAGCAGCAGCCGTACGGCACCCAGCAGGGCGGGGGCCAGCCCCCTTACAACGGGGGTTACTGACAGACAGACAACCCGCGGCCGCCGGCGGACCGGAAAGCCTGAGCCCACAGGCAAAGGACGTTAGAAACCCCTGGTCCGCTTGGCGGCCCGCCGCTTCTCCGCAGACCCGATCCGCAGGAACATCCGCGAGATCTCGGACCCCAGATTCACCCCGATGGCGATCGCCATGGCCAGGGCCACCGCCTTGGACAGCGACACCAGCCCCGCGTCCACCTCGTTCTGCGCGATCGCGAGCAGCCCGAAGTACGTCGCGGAACCCGGCAGCAACGGCCCGATCGCCGCGGTCGTGTAGGGCAGGGCCGAAGCGAACTGATACCGGGACAACAACTGCCCGAACAACCCCACGAGCCCGGCAGCCGCCGCCGTGGACGCCACCGGCGAGATGCCGCCCGCGTAGTGCATCGCCCCGTACACGATCCAGGCGACTCCGCCGTTCAGCGTCACCCACACCACGGTGGATCGTTCCTGCTGAAGCAGCACCGCGAACGCCAGCGACAGCAGCATCGACGCACCGATCAGCACCAGCGGATCGTCGGAGACCCCGAGCGCCGCGTCCGGATTCAGCCGGGCCCCCAGCTGCACGCCGAAGTACAGCACCATCAGCACGCCCGCGACGATGCCCACGAAGAAGTACAGGACCTCCAGCAGACGCGCGGACGCGGTGATGTAGAAGCCGGTCAGTCCGTCCTGCACCCCCGCCACCAGCGCCCGCCCGGGCAGCAGCGCGAACAGCCCACCGGTGATCACCGCGGAGGCCTTCACGTCCACATGGCCGAGGGTCAGCGCGACCCCGATCGCGGCCGGCGGCGTCGCGGCCACCGTGAACTGGTAGAACTCCGGCAGCCCGCGCCCCGCGCACAGCCACGCCAGCCGGTCGCCGAGCATCGCGCCCAGCGCGGCCGCGACGAACACGATCAGGTCACCGCCGACGAGCACGGAGGCCGCACCCGCCAGCAGCCCGCTCGCGCCGGTCAGCGCCCAGCCGGGGTAGGGGTGCCGGTTACGGCGGATCTCGGCGAGCCGCCGGTAGGCCTCCTCCAGGGAGACCGCCGTCTCGTCGTCGCTGAGGTCGTCCACCAGCTGGTACACGGCCGCCAGCCGCGTGTAGTCGGTGCCTCTGCGGCGCACGGTCCGCGACGCCGTGATCGGGTCGTCGACGAGCGACGGCTGGTACGAGATCGCCAGCAGCGTGAAGGTGACGTTGGGCTCGCAGCGGTCCAGGCCGTACGACCGGCAGACGGCGAACATGGCCGCCTCGACGTCCTCGGCGCCCTCACCGCCCGCGAGCAGCAACTCGCCGATACGCAGCGTCAGGTCGAGCACGCGCGGCACGGCGGGCCCCGAGTCGTCGCTGCCGCGCTGGCTCGGTTCCGGCGCCGGGCGCTCCGCCACCGGCATGCGCAGCATGGTGCGCATCCGGTCCTGCCAGGGCACGTCCTTGGTCAGGCTGACCACGGGGATCCCGCTCGGCGGGGTGAACGCCGACGGGGCGTGCTTCGAGCTGTACGTGTTCGGCGGGGTGAAAGCCGACCCCTCCGGATCCGCCGCCGGCGCCTGCGAGACGTCCAGCCCCTCCGGAAGGGCGAACTCGGACGTCACCTCGGACTCCGTACCGGTCGCCTTGGGTACGGCGAGGCCCTCGGGGATCGCGAATTCCGACGTCGTCGACATGTCCCCGTCGACGGCGGCCCCCGCCGGCGGCAGGAACATGCTCCTGGCCTCGTCCGACTTCGGCTTGCGGTCTTCCGCGTCCGTCACTGCCTGGCGCTCCCTGTACGACACGTAAGCCTCAGTACCCCCAGCCTCAGTATGCGCACATACAGGCCAACGGGCCGCACGCGCAGGCGTACGGCCCGTGAGCATCAGAAGGGTCAGTGACCGCCCTGGTCCTTGAAGCGCTTGTACGACCGCTCGATCTCGGCCTCGGCCTCGGTGCGGCCCACCCAGTCGGCGCCCTCGACCGACTTGCCGGGCTCCAGGTCCTTGTAGACCTCGAAGAAGTGCTGGATCTCCAGGCGGTCGAACTCCGACACGTGGTGGATGTCCCGCAGGTGCTCCACACGCGGGTCCGTCGCCGGCACGCACAGCAGCTTGTCGTCGCCACCGGCCTCGTCCGTCATCCGGAACATGCCGATCGCCCGGCACTTGATGAGGCAGCCCGGGAAGGTCGGCTCGTCCAGGATGACCAGCGCGTCCAGCGGGTCGCCGTCCTCGCCGAGGGTGTTCTCGACGAATCCGTAGTCGGTCGGGTAGGCGGTCGAGGTGAAGAGTCGCCGGTCCAGGCGGATACGACCGGTCTCGTGGTCCACCTCGTACTTGTTGCGCGAACCCTTCGGAATCTCGATCGTGACGTCGAACTCCACCGGTGGCTCCTCCATGATCAACACATAGTTCTGGTGGTTAAGTGTCCCTCACGCCGGTGTGTGATCGCGAAAGGGGCTGGTGGTCGTGCCGGAGCTGCGTCCTTGGCGGGCCGCGAGACCGCATGTGGTGCGGATCGCGAATGCCGTACGACCGCGCCTGGCCAGGGCCGCCGCGGTCGCGAAACCACGGATCGCGCGGCTCGCCCGAGCCGGGAAACCGCAGGTCGCGCGGGTCACGCGGCCGAAGACCTGGCAGTACACCGCGGGCGCCACCACCGTCGGTCTCGCACTGGCCGCCGGTGTGGTGACCGCCGTCGGCCCCTGGGACTCCTCGGGTCAGCGTACGGCCGAGCGGGACCGCGCCGCGGCCCTGGGCCGCGCGGGTGGCACAGATCACGGCCGTGTCCCCGGCGCGCCCGCGCAGCCCCGGCCGGCCCCCAGCGCCGGGCCCGTGCTGACCGGCCTCGGCGGCGTCAGCACCGTGAAGTCCGCCCCGGACGGCAAGGCCCTCGCGAAGACCCTCACGCCCCTGCTGAACGACCCGGCGCTCGGCCCCCGGCCCGCAGCGGCGGTCGTGGACGTCACGACCGGCAGACGCCTGTACGGCACGCGCTCGGACACCGCGCTCACCCCGGCCTCGACGACGAAGATCGCCACGGCCGTCGCCGTGCTGTCCGCGCTGGGCGCCGACCACCGCCTCACCACCCGCGCCGCGCTGGAACCCGACACGAAGGAAGTCGTCCTGGTCGGCGGCGGCGACCCCACCCTCACGGCCCGCGAGCCCTCCGACGGCTGGGCCGGCCTGCGCACCCTGGCCGACCAGACGGCCGCGGCCCTGGCCCAGCGCGGCGTCCGCGACGTGACGCTCTCCTACGACACGACCCTCTACGCGGGCAGCCAGAAGCACCCGATCGGGGTCAACGGCAATCTCGCCCTCGTCAGCCCCCTGATGGTCGACGAGGGCCGCACGGACGACTCGACGAGCGGCCCGGTCACCCGCGTGACCGACCCGGCCGCGGACGCGGCCCGCCGCTTCGGGGACCTCCTGAAGGCCCGCGGCATCAAGGCCACGTCCCCCGGCCCGTCGAAGGCCACGACCCGCGCGAAGACCCTGGCCACGGTCGCCTCGCCGCCGCTTTCGGCCCTCGTCGAACGGATGCTGACCGACAGCGACAACGACATCGCCGAGGCCCTCGCCCGCCAGACGGCGATCGCCACGGGCCACCGGGCCGACTTCGCCGGCGCCGACCGGGCGATCAACGCCCGCCTCCGCAAGCTCGGCCTGCCCGTCAAGGGAGCCGCCTTCAAGGACGGCAGCGGCCTGAACCGCGCCGACAGACTGACGCCCGACCTCCTCACCGCCCTCCTCGCCAAGGCGGCCGACCTCGCCCACCCCGAACTCCGCCCGGCCCTCACGGGCCTCCCCGTCGCCGGCTTCACCGGCACCCTGACCACCCGCTACACGGACGGCGCAGCGGGCGTCGTCCGCGCCAAGACAGGCACCCTGACCGGCGTGAACACCCTCGCAGGCACGGTCGTCGACCAGGACGGCCGCCTGCTGGCCTTCGCCTTCATGGCCAACAACACGACAAACACGGAGGCAGCCCAGAAGGCCCTGGACAAGGCGGCGACGACGCTGGCGGCGTGCGGCTGCCGGTAACTGCGTACCTGGCCGCAGACAGTCGTTCCGCCCGGCCGTGGGCAGCCGGTCGGCCTGGCTGTGGGCAGTCGTTCCGCTGGGGCGATGGGGGTCCCCCTGCTCGAGCGAAGCCGAGAGCTTGGGGGAGGGTGGGC
>NZ_NGFN01000182.1 GCF_002148965.1 Streptomyces swartbergensis
GGCTGGAGCCGGGGGCGGCCGGACGTGGCGCACGTCTTCGCGTTCTGGGAGAGCCGCGCCTTCTACGACTCCTTCATGGCGCGATCTCACGACCGGCTCGCGTCGGCCCAGTCGGGCACGTTCAAGGACGCCCAGGTCAGGCTCTTCGACTACCGCTTCGATGTGAAGACCGGCTTCGAACCGCGCTTCACGGACGCCGACCTGTTGCGCGTGGCGCTCTGCCGTGTCCACGAGGAGCGGGTCGAGCACTTCGTGCTGATGCAGGAGAAGGTCTGGAACCCGGCGATGGCCGGCTCGCCCGGCATGGTGCGCGGACTGTTCGGCGAGGCGCCCGGGAACGAGTTCATGGTGCTGTCGATGTGGCGGTCGGCCGCCGAGCACGGCAAGTACCGTTCCGAGCGCGTGGAGCGGCTCGCCCTGCGGGCCCAGACGGAGGCGGACGTGGCGGCGCTCACCGGGGACGTCGTGGACATGGAGCCGAGCTGGACGGTCTGACTTTCGGGTGGGTCGGACGGGCCCGGACCGATGGATCCCGGTCGGACGTGTGTGCGACCAGTGTGATCTGTGGTGCAGGATGTGTGTGACCTACGTTGTATGGGCGCGGTACGTGTGCTCGACGGGCCCTCACCCGATCTAGGGTTTTGGCATGGCACGACCACGGCGCATCGTCCTTGTCCGGCACGGCGAGTCAACGGGCAATGTTGATGACTCCGTGTACGAGCGTGAACCCGACCACGCCCTGGCGCTGACCGAGCGGGGCCGGCGGCAGGCGGAGGCGACGGGCGAGCAGCTGCGCGAGCTGTTCGGCGGCGAGCGCGTCAGCGTGTACGTCTCCCCGTACCGCCGCACCCACGAGACGCTGCGCGCCTTCCGCCTCGACCCCGGGCGCATACGGGTGCGCGAGGAACCCCGGCTGCGCGAGCAGGACTGGGGCAACTGGCAGGACCGGGACGAGGTCCGCCTCCAGAAGACCTACCGTGACGCGTACGGCCACTTCTTCTACCGTTTCGCCCAGGGCGAGTCCGGCGCCGACGTCTACGACCGGGTCGGCGGCTTCCTGGAGAGTTTGTTCCGCAGCTTCGAGGACCCCGACCACCCGCCGAACGTCCTGATCGTGACCCACGGTCTGGCCATGCGGCTGTTCTGCATGCGGTGGTTCCACTGGACGGTCGCCGAGTTCGAGTCGCTGTCGAACCCGGGGAACGGCGAGGTGCGGATGCTCGTTCTCGGTGACGACGGCAAGTACACGCTTGACCGGCCGTTCGAGCGCTGGCGAGATCCCGAGCCCTACGGGATCACCGGATAGAGTGGCAGGGCGATGACCGCTGATTCCTCCCCCGACGCGCGCCTGGACCGCGCCCTGGCCAGCCTGCGCGGACTGTCCGTCGGGGACGCCCTGGGCTCCCAGTACTTCGTGCCCGTGAACTACCCGCTGCTGAAGCGCCGGGAGGTGCCGTCCGGGCCGTGGCAGTGGACCGACGACACGGAGATGGCCGCCTCTGTCGTCGCCGTCCTGGTCGCTCACCGCCGCATCGACCAGGACGCCCTGGCGCGATCCTTCGCCGAGCACCACGATTTCAACCGGGGCTACGGTCCCGCGGTCAACCGCCTGCTGCGGCTCGTCCGGGAGGGCGGCGACTGGCGTGAACTCGCCGCCGCGCTCTTCAACGGACAGGGGTCCTGGGGCAACGGCGCCGCGATGCGGATCGCCCCGCTGGGCGCCTGGTACGCGGACGACCCGGAGCAGGCGACCCACCAGGCGGAGATCTCGGCCTACACGACCCACCAGCATCGTGAGGCCGTCGTGGGCGCCATGGCCGTCTCCGCGGCCGCCGCGTTCGCCGCCGCCCCGGGAGGGCCGCCCGGCGCCGGGGCCCTCATGGACGGGGTCATCGACCTGGTGCCGAAGAAGAGCGCGGTCGGTGCGGGACTGCGCCGGGCCCGGGACATGCTCGACTACGGCGACCCGGCCACGGTCGCGGCGGTCCTGGGATGCGGACGGCGGACGACCGCCCACGACACCGTGCCTTTCGCCCTCTGGTCGGCCGCGCGAAGCCTCGGTGACTACCAGCAGGCGTTCTGGACGACCGCCCAGGCCGGTGGGGACGTCGACACCACCTGTGCCATCGTGGGCGGCGTGATCGCTTCCGGGAAGGCGGGGGCGCCGCCCGCCGAGTGGGCGGAGCGGACGGAGCCGCTGCCGGACTGGGTACCCACGTCGGTCTAGCGGTCAGAGCTCTCCCGCGTCGGTTCAGCGATCAGAACTCTCCTGCATCGGTCTCGGGTCCATCCGCCTCGCGACCCGAAACTCTCCGTGCACGCCGGGAACTCTCCGTGACCGGCTGTCCGTTGTCGTGACATCCGCTGTGCGAGCCATGAGGCCGCTCACGCGGGAGGTGCCTACGGGGAGCGTGAAGGGTGTGATCATGGAGGTCCTGCTCGCTGTTCTGATCCACTGGTGGGACGCGTTCGCACGCCACGTGGGACATCGGCGGCCGGTCACGGGTCGGCCCAGCAGCCGCCGGCAGGCCTGCTTCCAGCCTGCCGACGGGCCGCCGAAGTCGTCTCGCGATGCCGTTGCGTCAGCCCAGCCCCGGCCCGGCCGAGCCGGAGAGCGCCTCGAGGTCGCTCTTGCGGACCCGGATCACCAGCCAGGCGGTGGCCAGGGCGAGGACGGCCATGGCCGCGGCCGGGATGAAGGCAGCGGAGATGCCCTCGGCCAGCACCTGGTGCCCCCACGGCGCGGGCAGCTGATGTGTCGTGGCGAACTCCGCCTTCTGCTCCGCAGAGCCCTCGGCCATGAACTGCGGAAGCTGCTTCTCCGCCTCGTCCCTGGTCGCCGTGCCGAAGACGGTCGTCAGGATGGACAGACCCAGCGATCCGCCCACCTGCTGCGTGGTGTTGAGCAGTCCGGATGCGGCGCCCGCCTCGTGCTGGGCGACACCGGAGACGGCGGTGAGCGTGAGCGTCACGAAGTTCAGCCCCATGCCGAAGCCGAACACCAGCATCGGACCGAGGATCCCCCCGACGTACGAGCTGTCGGAGCTGATGAGCGCCTGCCAGGCCAGTCCGACCGCCGCGAGCGCCGATCCCAGGAGCATGAACGGCTTCGGGCCCAGCACCGGCAGGAACCGCTGCGACAGACCGGCGCCGAGCGCGATCACGACCGTCACGGGCAGGAAGGCGAGCCCCGCCTCGATCGGGCTGTAGCCGAGCACGTTCTGCACGAACAGCACGATGTAGAAGAACATGCCGAACATCGCCGCCGCGAGGCTCAGCATGATCACGTACGTGCCCGAGCGGTTCCGGTCGGTGAACATCCGCAGCGGGGTGATCGGCTCCTTGGCCCGGGACTCGATGATCCCGAAGGCCAGCAGCAGGACCACCGCGGCGGCGAAGGACCCGATGGTGAGGCTGTCCCGCCAGCCTTCGTCCGCCGCCCGGATGAAGCCGTAGACGAGGGCCGCCATGCCCGCGGTCGAGGTCACCGCGCCCGCTATGTCGAAGCGGCCGGTGTGCCGTTCGGACTCGCCGATGTAGAGCGGAGTGAGCATGGCGATCAGCATGCCGATCGGCACGTTCACGAAGAGCACCCAGCGCCAGTCGAGCCACTCGGTGAGCATGCCGCCCGCGAGCAGGCCGATGGCACCACCACCCGCGGACACCGCGGCGAAGACACCGAAGGCCCGGTTGCGCTCCGGGCCTTCGGGGAACGTGGTGGTGATGAGCGCCAGCGAGGTGGGCGACGCGATCGCGCCTCCCACGCCCTGGAGGACCCGCGCGGCCAGCAGCTGCCACGGCTCCTGGGCGAGCCCGCCGAGCAGCGAGGCGAAGGTGAAGAGCAGGATGCCGGTCATGAACACCCGGCGGCGCCCGAGGAGGTCGCCGGCGCGGCCGCCGAGAAGCAGCAGACCGCCGAAAGTGAGTGTGTAGGAGCTGACGACCCAGGTGAGGTCGGTGGTGCTGAACTTGAGTGCGTCTTGAATGTGCGGGAGCGCGATGTTCACAATCGTCGCGTCGAGTACCACCATGAGTTGGCAGGCCGCGATGACGGTGAGGGCGATGCCGGGGCGTCCCTCCCGGCGTGCCGCACCTGGCTTCTGGTCCTTGAGCAATGGAGAGGTTGTCACTATGGGTCCCCCACGAGTGCGTTAGTGAACGCTCGCGTTCACTTTCGGCTCAACGGTAGTGAGTCCCCGACAGTGAACGCAAGCGTTCACTTGTGGCGTCGTCGTGCGGCACGTCCCCCTTTACTGCCGTTCGGCAGGTGCCCTGTCCCTGAAATCCCCGCTTCTTCTGCTCGTTGGAGAGAGTTCGATGGTTACCCCGAGCTGGGCGGACGCCCCCGCTCAGACGGCCGCCCGCCGCCGCGGCGCCGTGCTCGAACGCGCGATCCTCGACGCCGCGCTGGATCAACTCAGCACCGTCGGCTGGAACGGCCTGACGATGGAAGGCGTCGCCGCCGGCGCCCAGACCGGAAAGGCAGCTGTCTACCGGCGATGGCCGTCCAAGGAGGACCTCGTCGCCGACGCCCTGCGTGCCGGACTGCCGCACTTCGACGCGGTACCGGACGAGGGGAGCGTGCGTGAGGACCTCTTGGCGCTGTGCCGACGAGCCCGTGACGCGATGTTCTCCCGTCCGGGTTTCGCGCTTCGCTCAGTGATTCACGAATGCGACACGACACAGGCGGAGCGCTTCCACGCCGTGATCTTCGACGGGGTCGTGGAGCCCACGATCAAGATGTTGCGGGAGGTCATCGAGCGCGGGATCGCGCGAGGCGAGGTGCGTTCCGATGCTGCGAACGGATACGTCTTCGACGCCATCCCGGCGATGATGATGTACCGCTCCAAGATGTGCGGCTGCGAATGGCAGGACCGGGAAATCGAGGAGATGATCGACCAGTTGATGGTTCCGCTGCTGCGGTCGAGCGGCGACTGACAGGGGCCGGGGCGAGCCGTGACATCGCCGGGTCCGACCGGGGTGTCGCGGGCGGTTCCGGGCGGCGTAACCTAGGGGCGCCATGCCGTACGAACCGCCTACTCACACCGTCGAGCGCTCCCTTCGAGCCACGACCGGAGCGAAGATCGTTGCAGGTGTCGACGAGGTGGGGCGCGGCGCGTGGGCCGGTCCCGTCACCGTCTGCGCGGCGATCACCGGACTGCGCCGGCCGCCCGAGGGTCTCACCGACTCGAAGCTGCTCACCATCAAGCGACGCACCGAACTCGCCGAGGAACTGCGGCAGTGGGTGACGTCGTACGCCTTGGGGCACGCCTCCCCGGAGGAGATAGACGAGCTCGGGATGACGGCCGCGCTACGGCTCGCCGCGGGCCGTGCCCTGGACGCCCTGCCGGTCCGCCCCGACGCGGTCATCCTCGACGGGAAGCACGACTACCTCGGCGCACCCTGGCGGGTCCGTACAGTGATCAAGGGCGACCAGTCGTGCGTGGCGGTCGCGGCGGCCTCGGTGATCGCCAAGGTCCAGCGCGACAAAATGATGGCCGAACTGGGTATCGACCATGCAGACTTCGGTTTTGCGGACAACGCCGGGTATCCCTCACCCGTGCACAAGACCGCACTGGCGGAGCGGGGCCCCACCCCCTACCACCGGTTGTCGTGGGCGTATCTTGATGCGCTGCCCCAGTGGCGGCACCTCAAGAAGGTCCGCAGCTGTACGGACGGAAGCGTTCCGGAAATCGAGGGTCAGCTCGGCTTCGATTTCTGACGGTTTCGTTCGCACGCATGCGCCACCCGCTGAAGCGGGCCGTACCAACGTTTGATAAATATCAACCCATGCCTCTCATTCCCGAGGAGCCTCAGATTTACGAGAGTGCCCAGGGTCCCCGCGCCACTCCGGCCAGCGGCCGCACCGCGCCGACCCCTCGCCCCGTACCCGGCCCCCGCCCCGCGGCTCCGTCGCGTCCCGGTCGTCCCGGTCCTCTCCGGCCCGCGCCGCCGGTGCAGCGCACGCCGCGTGACGCGGCCGCCCAGCCCGGTCCGTCGGGCCCGGCAGCCGGCGCCACTGCTCCGGCCGCCCCGCAGATCCAGCTGATCCCGGCATCCGCCGAAGGCGCGCTCGACGCCGCCGAGGAGGCTGTGGACCTGCTCCTGGAGTCCGGTCGCGCCCCCGGCGACGTCCTGGTGATCACGACCGGCGAACAGCACCCGTGGGCCGCCCACGAGCTGTCCTTCGGTGAGACCTCCTACTGGGCCCAGCACGACGCCGGTGACGACGTCTTCTACACGGACGCCACCGTCGCCGGCCGCGCCGCGTCTCGTCCGGTGGTCGTGGTCGCCGTCAACGGCGGTGCCGAGGCCGCAGCCGCGAGCGCCCTGTCCCTGGCCCACTCCCGGGCCACCGCCCTGCTGATCGTCTGCGGTGATCCGCAGCGGATCAACTCGGTGCTGGGCACGAGCGTCTGAGTCGGTGTCGTGGCGTCCGGCAGGGCGCCGGTGGCTGACTTCGGGCGCCGCTCCGGCGGCTCCGCACGGCGGCTGGTTCGGCGTGCCCGGAGGGCGAAGGGCGGGGCTGCGCACGGGTCTTGCCCGGGTGGCCTCAGCCTCGTCCGGGGTGCTCATTCCGAGTGTCCGTCGAGGCCACCGTGGCATGCCGCGCGTCGGCGTTCGGCCCCGAGTCCGTGCGGAACGGTCTGCCCAGGGCCTCAGCGTGCCGCCGCAGCGCGGCGCAGCACCTCGGAGGCGGCGCCACCGGTGCGTGGCAGCGGCGGCGGTGCCTCCGACGTGTCGAACGGCTCCGGTGCCGAGGCCGAGTGAGGGCGGCGTCCGCCGCGGCCCTCGCCGAGCACCTGCCAGCCGTCACGGGTCAGCGTGATGTACGCCCCGCAGCGCAGCCCGTGCAGAGTGCAGGCATCGCGCAGCCCCCACATCCACGCGCCGTCCTCCTCCGTCCAACGGGCGTCGCCCTCACGGCAGTAGAGCAGCACGGCGGTGCGCACCGGTGTGCGGCGCCGCAGATCGTGCGGGATGATCCGGCGCAACTGCGCCAGCAGCACGTTGCGGAACATCCAGCCGTCGGCCGGAGCCGGACGGCGCACGAACGAGGCGCTCGCCCGCAGCCGCTCGTCCGGGTCGAGCACGGCGATGACTGCGGTCGCCGGCTGCGGGTGGTGCCGGGCGTGCAGTCCGCTGACGACTTCACGAGGGTTGCGGAGCAGCGGGATCCCGGCGGCGGCCCATTCTGCGGGTTCGAGCAAGCGGTTGGCGGAAGCGGCGGACGTCGACGCCGCTGCCGAGGCCGGAGCGAATCCGAAGGTCACGGTCCTCCCTTCGGCTACGCGCCCACACTGCGGGCGGGGTCGGATTCTGGGAGCGCGCACCGCAGTGAGGACCTACCGGATCGGCGGTCGTACCGTGCGGGAGCGGACCTCAATTCTTCCTGTCGAACTTGAATGCGGCAACGAGCAATTGGGGCAGCCGACCGTTATCAGATGATGCGCGGCTAATATCCCCACCCTGTGCGTCGCCGGGCCACCCATGGGGCGTTCGAGCACGACACGTTCGTACGTCACGGGGGTGCGCGGCGTCCAGAGGTGTGCGCGACCGGGCAGGTGGCGGTGCCCCGGTCAGGGGGCCGATGCCCGGCCAGGGTGTGACGGCCGTGGCTCTCGACGCGCGGTCAGCCCTGCACGGCCAGCACCAGCGGCAACACCCCCTGCGCGCCGGAGCGCCGGAGCATGCGGGCTGCGACCGCGAGGGTCCAGCCGGTCTCCGTGTAGTCGTCCACGAGGAGGACCGGGCCCTGGGACTCGGCGAGGGCGGACGCGAGAGCGGGCGGCACGGCCAGTGCCCCGTGGAGCGCCTTCAGCCGCTGGGCGCTGTTGCTCCGGGGTCCCGGGTACACGTCGCCCGTGTATTCGACGGTGCCCAGCAGCGGCAGCCGGCCGACCTCCGCGATGCGCGCTCCAAGGGAGTGGATCAACCGGGGCCGGGTGCGCGAGGCGACGGTGACGACGCCCACCGGGCGGGGCTGCGGGTCCGGCACACCCGGGGCCCAGCCGCCGGGTCCCTTGGCCCAGTCGGCCAGCACGTCCACCACGGCCTTCGCCACGTCGTCCGGCACGGGCCCGTCGGGTGCCTGGGGCGCGAGCATGGGCCGCAGCCGGTTGCCCCAGCCGATGTCCGACAGGCGCCCCAACGCGCGTCCGGACGCGGCCTGTTCACCGACCGGGATACGTCCCTTGAGGTCCACTCCGATCGCCGGCAAGCCGGTCGGCCACATCCGGCGGGGGTCCACCTCGACACCCGCCCGCCCCAGGTCCACGCGCGCCGCGTCGAGCGCTTCCTCGGACATGTCCGCGGTGAAGCGCGGGCCCGCGCAGTTGTCGCAGCGACCGCACGGCTTGGCGGCCTCGTCGTCCAGCTGGCGCTGCAAGAACTCCATCCGGCAGTCGGCCGTCGAGGCGTACTCGCGCATCGCCTGCTGCTCGGCCTTGCGCTGACGCGCCACCCACGCGTACCGCTCGGCGTCGTACGTCCAGGGCTGTCCGGTCGCGATCCAGCCCCCCTTGACCCGCTTGACCGCCCCGTCCACGTCGAGGACCTTGAGCATCGACTCCAGGCGGGAGCGGCGCAGCTCCACCAGGGGCTCCAGGGCGGGCAGCGACAGAGGCTTCTCCGCGTGCGCGAGGACGTCGAGCGTGCGGCGCACCAGCTCTTCCGAGGGGAAGGCGAGCGACGCGAAGTACTCCCAGATCGCCTCGTCCTCCTTCCCGGGGAGCAGGAGCACCTCGGCGTGCTCCACACCGCGTCCCGCGCGGCCCACCTGCTGGTAGTAGGCGATGGGGGAGGAGGGCGACCCGAGGTGCACCACGAAACCCAGGTCGGGCTTGTCGAAGCCCATACCGAGCGCGGAGGTGGCGATCAGCGCCTTCACCTTGTTGGCGAGCAGATCCTCCTCTGCCTGCTGACGGTCGGCGTTCTCCGTCTTGCCCGTGTACGAGGCGACCGTGTGCCCGCGCTGCCGGAGGAAGGTGGTGACCTCCTCGGCGGCGGCGACGGTGAGCGTGTAGATGATTCCGGAACCCGGCAGTTCGTCGAGGTGTTCGGCGAGCCAGGCCATTCGGTGCGCGGCGTCGGACAGCCGTAGCACGCTCAGACTCAGGCTGTCCCGGTCCAGCGGGCCCCGCAGCACGAGGGCGTCCGAACTGCCGCCGGTGCCGAGCTGTTCCGCGACGTCGGCCGTCACGCGCGCGTTGGCGGTGGCGGTCGTCGCGAGCACCGGCACACCGGGCGGGAGGTCGGCGAGCATGGTGCGCAGCCGGCGGTAGTCCGGCCGGAAGTCGTGGCCCCAGTCGGAGATGCAGTGCGCCTCGTCCACCACCAGCAGCCCCGTGGCGGCCGCCAGCCGGGGCAGCACCTGGTCCCGGAAGTCCGGGTTGTTCAGCCGCTCGGGACTCACCAGCAGGACGTCGACCTCACCCGCGGCGATCTCGTCCTGAACGGCCTCCCACTCCTCGGTGTTGGAGGAGTTGATGGTCCGGGCGTGGATGCCCGCCCGGGCCGCCGCCTCGACCTGGTTCCGCATGAGCGCGAGCAGCGGGGACACGATCACGGTCGGACCGCTGCCCTGGGCCC
Source organism: Streptomyces swartbergensis (assembly GCF_002148965.1). Classification (GTDB taxonomy): domain Bacteria; phylum Actinomycetota; class Actinomycetes; order Streptomycetales; family Streptomycetaceae; genus Streptomyces; species Streptomyces swartbergensis. Next base: position 9,592 of record NZ_NGFN01000182.1, read on the forward strand.
GCAGCAGCGAGGTCGCCACGAAGTAGACCGCGGACTTGCCCCAGCCCGTGCGCTGGACGACCAGGGCGCGGCGTCTGTCGGCGACCAGTGCCTCGATCGCCCGCCACTGGTCCTCGCGCAGCCGGGCCGTTCCCGAGACGTCCCCGACGAGACGGGCGAGGACCGTGTCGGCCGCTGCCCGGAGATCCGCGTTGCTCGTGTGCTCCATGCGTTCCATACAACAGGACTGCACTGACAGCGCGAGCGGTGCGCGGGGTAATCAGGCGCCTCCCGTTTCGAGTGACGTGTCCCTGATCGGAGTTATCCACAGGGTCAAGCGGAGCTTCGGATTTCGCGAGATCGTCTTCGCATGACGAACCACAGCGAAACGACTGGATCCTCCGAAAACGGCGACATCACCAGGCCCGACGCGCACGGCAGGCACAAGGACGGTGGACAGGACAAGCGGGGAAGCGACAGGACCGGGCCGCACGTCCCCAGCCCCGCGTACGACGGCCACGGCGGCGAGCACCAGGTCACCCTGCGTACCCCGGCGGAACTGGCCGACGCCCTCCCGTATCTGCTCGGATACCGCCCCGAGGACAGCATCGTCCTGGTCGCCCTGCACGACAGGGACGGACGCGGGCGGTTCGGGGGCCGGGCCAGGCTCGGCATCCCCGCGAACGCGGACGACTGGCCGTCAGCGGCCCGGCAACTGGCCCACGGCCTGGTGAAGGGCAGCGAGCGCCGAGGTGCCCGCCCCGAGTCGATGGTCGCCTTCCTCTGCCAGGAACCGGAGAAGGGCGAGTCCGGCCGACAGGTCATGGAGCGGCTGAGGCCGCTGGCCCACATGCTGCGTGTGGAGTGCGGTTCCCTGGACGTGACGGTGGTCGAGGCGCTGTGCATCTCCGACGGCCGTTACTGGTCGTACTGCTGTGACAACGCGACATGCTGCTCGCCCGAGGGAGCCCCCATGGGCCTGCCGGGCACATCGGTGCTGGCCGCCGCTGCCACCTACGCGGGGATCCAGGTACGCGGCACGCTGCGGGAGCTGCGGGCCCGGCTCCTCCCCTGGGAGAACGCCGCCGCTCTCGAGCAGGAGACCGCCCTGGACAACGCCAGCCTGGCGCTGGTCCCGAGGATCCTGGACGACGCCGGCCGTGCCGAGGTGGCCGACGAGACACTGGAACTGGCCGGGCGGATCCTGGACCGCTTCGCCGGGGCACAGCCCGTCTCCGGCATGCTCCTGGCGGATCTCCGCGACGATGAACTTCTCCGGCACGACGAGGCAGCCCGGCTGATCCTCGGCCTCCAGGACCGCGCGACCCGTGACCGTGCGGCCGAGTGGATGGAGGGCGACGAGGCCGGACGCGCCCTGCGCCTGTGGCGGTCGCTGGCACGCCGCTGCGTCGGATCCTACGGCGAGCACGCCGCTGCTCCGCTCACTCTCGCCGGCTGGGTCGCCTGGTCCACCGGCGACGAACTGGAGGCCCGGGAAGCCCTCGCCATGGCCCTGAGCGCGGATCCCGACTATCTCTTCGCCCGTCTCCTGCACCAGGCCTGCAACGAGGGCCTGGACCCGGAGTCGATCCGCAGCTGCCTGCGAGCGGAACGCGAAGGCCGGGGGAGCCCGGGAGCTGTCGGCTCGGATGCTCGGGCGGATGGTTTGGGCGCTCGGGCCGACGGCGCCGTCGGCTTGCAGGCCGTCGGCCTGGATGCTCGGACGGGTGGCTCCTCGGCCCGGGCGGACGAGAATGGCGAGCGTGTGGGCGGCTCCCTCGCCCGGGCGGACGACTCCGCCGGGCCGGTGGGCAGTACCCCGGCCCGGGCGGACGACTCCGCCGGGCGGGTGGACAGCCCCGTCGCACAGAAGGCCAGCTCCCCGGCTCGGCCGGACGCCGACGAGGTCGCCACGGGTGAGGCAGCCGCGCCCGAGTTCGAGCCGGAGCCCGCATCCGCGTCCACAGCGGTGCCCTCACGCCGTCGACGCCGCACCCGTTCCGCCCATTCCGCCGGTGCCGCCGGCGTGACCCCGAGCGGTGCCCGCGCAGGAGACCGCGTCCCGAGTGCGCGGGCGCCCCGTCGGCGTACTCCGACGGGTACCACGCGCCCTACCGGTGTCGTAGAAGCGGGCACCCCTACCGGCCGAGCGACCGCGGGTGTTGCGCGGTCCGGCAGTGCACACCCGGGCGGTACGCGTGCGCGTACGTCGCGGAAGGCGGCCCTGCCGTGCCGGGACACGGGCCAGGAAGGCGTACAGCCCGGCCGGAGCACGCAGACGGAGGGGGAGGAGTGAGCGTCCTCCTGGCGGCCTCGACGCGCCCGGGGCGGGGACGCGGGCGTGACCCGGAGGAGGTTCACGCCGTTCACCTGAGTGGCGGAACGCCTGGACGGGGCGTGACGCCGCACTGCCCCTGCCCCGTCGGAGCCCTCCGGCACCGGCGCCGAACTCGATCGAGGCGCACAGAGCGCAGAGGAAGCCCCTCCATGCATCAGCCGACTCCGCCCTCCTCAGCCGCCGATGACCGCCACGCCCCGGGCGGGCCTCCGCCGTCCCTCTCGTCGGCCCCCGGCCTGCCCGGGGCCGGAGCCGGGGCTCCGCGGTCGGGAGACCAGGACGCCCCTCCGCGGCCGGTGGCACGTGTCGACGGATTCGGGCCCAGGTTCCCCGGAGTTGCCTCACCCGCCTCGCCGCCCACCGGCCCTGGCTCGCGTCCGCCCTCGACTTCGGACCGGGGCCGTTCGTCCCCCCAGGGGACGGGCCGGAACCGTCGTCCTGGTGTCGCGTCGGGGTACGGCTCGCCCCCGCCGCCCTTGCCTCAAAGCCGGGGCCCGTCCCCCACGGGGCAGCCCGCCAGCCCTCCCCGGGGCGCCACGATCCCCGGACTGCGCTGGTCCGCCGACCTGCCGCCCGCCCACACCATGATGATCTGCGTCGCGCTTCCCGGACTGGCCATCTCGACGCAGGAAGGGCAGATGACGGGCCAGGGGCTGGAAGGCTTCTATCGCGCCGGCCGGCGCCTGCTCTCCCGGTGCGAGATCCGCGTGGCCGGGCGGGAACCGCTCGCCGTGCAGGCCCGCATGGCTGCCGCCGACCGCGCCAGGTTCGTGGGCACGCTCCGCACGTCACCGCAGGCAGGCCCGGATCCGGACGTCGTCGTGGAACGCAACCGTCTCGCGGACGGCACGGAGCGGATCACCTTCCACAGCGCGGCACCCCGTCCGCTGCGTCTGCCGGTCGAGGTGTCCCTGGGCACGGACCTGGCCGACCTCGGATCGATCGCCTCGGGCCGCGCCGGACCCGAACTGCCCGCGAGCGTCCATGACTCCGGCCTGCGCTGGTCCTGCGCCACCGGCAATGCGTCCGTCACGGCGGCACCGCCTCCCTCGGACGCCCTGGCCTCGGCCGGGCTGTTGCGGTGGGAGCTCGACCTGCCGCCGGGCGGCAGCAGAAGCGTGGAACTGCGGGTGCGGCCGGACGGCGCCGGTCCCCTCCGAGCCGTGGGCCGCGCGGCGACCAGCCCCCTCGCCGCCGCGCGAGCCGAAGGCGACGACCCCAGAGTCCCCGCACTCCTGAGAACGAGCATCGAGGACCTCCAGGCCCTCCTGCTGCGTGATTCCGCGAACCCCGCCGACACCCACCTCGCGGCCGGGGCACCCTGGCGCTGCGGTCTGGCCCCCGCCGACGCGCTCGTGGCCGCCCGGATGGCCCTGCCGCTCGGTACGGGCCTGGCAGCGGGGACGCTGCGGATCCTCGCCCGTACCCAACTCACCGGCTCGGGGCCACAGTTCGGGATGATTCCCGGCCCGAGACGGGACGCAGGCCCGCACCTTCCGCCGCAGTGCACCGGCACGGAGGCCACGCTGCTCTTCGCCGCACTGCTCGCCGAGGCCCGCCGCTGGGGCCTGGGCGAGCAGGAGACGGAGGAACTGCTGCCGGCCGCCGAGCGCTGTCTGACCTGGCTGCGAACCACCGCGGGCGACGGCACGTACCTGCGCGACGCCCACCCCGGCGATCTCGTCCGCTGCGAGACACAGGCGCACGCCCACCGTGCCGCGCTCCTCGGCGCCGATCTGCTGGACGCCTGCGGCCGCACGGGCGGAGCGGCACTCCGGCAGTGGGCGCAGTCCTTGAGAACCGCCTTTCGCAGGGACTTCTGGGTCGACGACATCGGGGGCGGCCGGCCCGCGGCAGCCCGTGCCCCGGACGGCAGGCCCGTGCCTCATCTTGGCGCGGCCGCCGTCCACCTCCTCGACACCGGCCTGCTGGGCGAAGGCGCCTTGGCGCCGGGTCTGCTCGACAAGGTTCAGACCGAGATCCTCGCCCGGTTGCTCGGCAGCCCTGTCATGGACTCGGGCTGGGGTCTGCGCGGACTGGGCGCGAAGGAACCGGGATTCAATCCGTTCGGCCACCGCGCCGGGGCCGTACGGGTACAAGAGACCGCACTCGCCGTCGCGGGCCTGGCCGCCGCCGGATACGAGAAGGAGGCGACCTCGCTGCTGCGCGGCGTACTCGCGGCCGCCGAGACCTTCACCCACCGGCTGCCCGACATGTACGCGGGGGAACAGCGCACGGAGGGGAGCGCTCCCCTCCCGCACCCGGCGGCCTGCCGCCCGGCGGCCACGTCCGCGGCTGCCGGAGTACTGCTGCTGACCACGCTCGTCGGCATCCGCCCCGACGCCCCGGCCGGGACGGTCACCCTGCGCCCCATGCGGAGCGCGCCGCTGGGCGAGATCGGTTTCACGGGGCTGCGGATCGCGGGTGCCCCGTTCTCCGTGCGCGTCAGTCGGCTCGGCCTCGCCATGGTCGAGGAGGCGGCCGACGGACTCCAACTGGGGGTGTGACCTGGTGCAACGTTCAACTGTCGGAACAACCTGCCGGACAGTGAAGTCCATATCCGACCGAAGTGGATCAGTCGCCGATGCGACCGGCGAAGGGAGTGCTTATCGTCAGGCAGACGACTATGATCGCCGCATGCCCTACGACCCGTCAGCGTTTCCGCCCTTTGCCGTCACCGTGGACCTGGTCGTGCTGACCGTGCGCCGCCATGCCCTGTGCGCGCTGGCGGTACGCAGGGGCGAACCGCCGTTCCAGGGGCGTTGGGCGCTCCCCGGCGGATTCGTGCGGGCCGACGAGGACCTGGCGCAGGCCGCGGCACGCGAGCTGGCCGAGGAGACCGGGCTGCGCGTCCACGACCCGTCCGTCCCCGCCCAGGACAACGGGGCGCACCTGGAACAGCTCGCCACCTACGGCGACCCCAAGCGAGACCCCAGGATGCGGGTCGTCAGTGTCGCCCACCTCGCGCTCGCTCCCGACCTGCCCGCGCCCAGGGCAGGCGGCGACGCCAGCAACGCGCGCTGGGCTCCGGTGGAGGAACTGCTCCGGCAGGGCGGCTACGGGCGTGACGCCGAACCGGTCGCGCCGCTCGCGTTCGACCACGCGCAGATCCTGTCGGACGGAGTGGAGCGCGCTCGCTCGAAGATCGAGTACTCGTCGCTGGCCACTGCGTTCTGCCCTCCCGAGTTCACCGTCGGAGAGCTGCGCCGTGTCTACGAGGCGGTGTGGGGCGTGGCGCTCGACCCGCGCAACTTCCATCGCAAGGTCACGGGCACACCGGGCTTCCTCGTCCCCACCGGTGGGACGACCACCCGTCAGGGCGGCCGCCCGGCTCAGCTCTTCCGTGCCGGTGGCGCGACTCTGCTCAACCCCCCGATGCTGCGCCCCGAGGTGTGACGCCGGGTCCGGAACGCACGCGCCCGCTGCCCGGACAAGGGTGACTGTCGTGACAGAGGCAGGCCTCGTGCTGCCCGAAAAACCGGACATAGCGCGCTATCTTGCTGCGAGTGATCCAGGCCTTCGGACTGACCAGCAACCCCCGCAAAGAGCTTCCGCCCGCAGCCGACGACGTCTCCTTCGAGGCGCGAGCGGGCCGCGTCACCGCGCTGCTCGGAGCGCCGGGCGCCGGTAAGACGACAGTTCTCAGACTCATGCTGGAACTCCAACAGGGCCGTGGCGTCACCTACTTCCGGGGCCGTCCCCTGCACCGCATCGCCCATCCCTCGCGCGAGGTCGGTGTGCTGCTGGGCGACGTGCCGGGGCACCCGGCCCGCACGGTCCGCGGTCATCTGCGCATGCTGTGTGCCGCCGCAGGGGTCCAAGCCCGGCGCGCCGACGAAGTGCTCGAGGCGGTGGGGCTCGTGAGCCTGCGCGACGAACGCCTCGGCACCCTCTCACGCGGCATGGACCGCCGCCTGGGCCTTGCCTGCGCCCTCCTGGCCGACCCGCACACGCTCGTCCTCGACGGCCCAGCCGAGGGGCTGTCCGTTCGCGAGGGCCACTGGCTGCACGGCATGCTGCGCGCCCACGCCGCCCAGGGCGGCACGATCCTGTTCACCACGGCCGACCCCAAGGAGGCCGCGCGCACCGCCGACCGCGTCGTCACGCTGGAACAGGGCAGGCTCGTGGCCGACCAGGAGGCCGCGGACTTCTCGCGTACCCGCCTGCGTCCCCGGGTCGCCGTACGCAGCCCGCACGCGGCCCGTCTGGCGGCCCTCCTGGCCAAGCAGGCCCGCACCGCGCAGCGCTCCGTCGAGGTCGTACGAGAAGAGGGCAACCGCCTCTCCGTGTACGGCAGTACCTGTGCGGAGATCGGCGAGACGGCGTTCCGCCACGGCATCGTCGTACATCAACTGGCGGACGAGATCGGTGACATGGGGCCCGGGGCGGGAGCAGTGCGGGCGGACGAGCCGCATGGCGGCAGCGCCCCGGGCCTGGGCAAGGCGGGGCAGACGGCGGGCGAGTTGCACAGGACCGACGCAGCGCGATCGTCTGCCGACACGCTCGAGCGCGTCGGCGTGGAGCCGGATTGCACGGGTCCCGAGCCAGGGCACGTCGCCGACGCGCACCGGGCGACGATTGCGCCCCAGGTCGCCAATAGTGAGCCGCGACCCACCCTCGACGCGTCGAAGCCGGCCCCGGTTACCGGCGACGCGGTTACCGTTCATCCGATCACGACGGACCCGGTCACCGGCGACGCGGTTACCGTTCATCCGATCACGACGGCCCCGGTCACCGCCGACGCGGTTACCGATCATCCGGTCACGACGGCCCCGGTCACCGCCGACGCGGTTACCGATCATCCGGTCACGACGGCCCCGGTTACCGGCGACGCGGTTACCGTTCATCCGGTCACGACGGCCCCGGTTACCGGCGACGCGGTTACCGTTCATCCGGTCACGACCGACCTGGTTACCGCTGATCCGGTCCCCGCGGACCCCGTGACCGCCACCGTCGAGCCGCGACCCCCGGCTGAGCCACGACCCACCGTCGACCCGGCTGAGCCACGACCCACCGTCGACGCAGCGCAACCAGTCGCCGACGAGCCGTTGCCCTCCGCCGGGCACGCGCGGCCCGCCGCAGAAGCGCACGAGCGCCCGGACGTCCCCTCGGCCGGCCACCCGTGCAACGCCGAGGCCCAACC
>NZ_NGFN01000183.1 GCF_002148965.1 Streptomyces swartbergensis
CTCCGTGTCCGTACGGGGCTCTCGCGCGGGACCCCTCGGCCCACGCGACGGGTCCCGCGCCAGAGCCCCGTACGGACACGGAGCGCGCCCTCCGCGCGGTCTTCGCGGCCGTGCTCGGGCTGCCGTCGGTCGGCATCGACGACAGCTTCTTCGACCTCGGCGGCGACAGCATCCGCTCCATCGAGGTGGTCGCCGGCGCCCGGCGGGCCGGGCTGCGGGTCACCGCGGCCGACGTGTTCACCCACAAGACGGTGGCCGCGCTGGCCGCCGCCGTCGGCGAGGCCGAGCCGGCCGAGATCGTCGGCACCGACGACGGCGTGGGCGAGCTGGCGCCCCTCCCGGWCATGCTGCGGCTCCTCGAGACGGGCGGCCCGATCGACGGGTTCAACCAGTCCGTCGTCCTCACCACCCCCGCCGATCTGGACCTGGAGCGGCTCACCGGGGCGCTCCAGCGGGTCGTCGACCACCACGACGCCCTGCGGCTGCGCCTGGCAGACCGGGGCCCCGACGACTGGCGGCTCGTGATCGGCGAGCCGGGGACGGTGCGGGTCGCGCCGCTGGTGACCCGCATCGACGCGGCCCATCGGGCGTACGAGGACGAGGCGCTGCTGCGGCGGGCGGTGGCCGCCCAGTCGGAGGCCGCGCGCGACCGGCTCGCCCCGCGCGACGGGGTCACGCTCCAGGCCGTGTGGATCGACCGCGGGGCCGGCCGCCCCGGCCGGCTGGTCCTGATGCTGCACCACCTCGTCGTGGACGGCGTCTCCTGGCGCGTGCTGCTGCCCGACCTGCTCACCGCGTACGAGCGGCCCGACGCGGCCCTCGACCCGGTCGGCACCTCCCTGCGCCACTGGTCCGGCCTCCTCCGGGAGCAGGCCGCGTCGCGCACCGGGGAACTGCCGTACTGGACGAAGCTGCTGTCGCACGAGGAACGGCCGGTCGGCGCGCGGGCGCTGGACCCGGCCCGGGACACGTACGCCACGGCCCGGACGCTGCGCCTGACCCTGCCGGCCGAGCACACCGGCCCGCTCCTGGAGCACGGCCCCGCCGCCTTCCAGGCGGAGATCAACGACGTACTGCTCGCCGGCCTCGGCCTCGCGGTCGCCGAGTGGCGCGGCCGGAGCCTGCTCGTCGAGGTCGAGACCCACGGGCGCGAGCAGCTGCACGAGGGCGTCGACCTCTCCCGTACCGCCGGCTGGTTCACCGGCACCCACCCGGTGCTGCTGAGGGCCGCCGCGCTCGGCGCCGAGCAGGCGGTGAAGGAGATGCGCGAGCAGCTCGCCGCGCTCCCTGACCACGGACTCGGCCACGGCATCCTGCGCCACCTCGGCGACGGACCCGCCCCGCTGCCCGCGGTCGACCCGCAGCTCGGCTTCAACTACCTCGGCCGCTTCGCCGCGGTGGAGTCGTACGACGGCGGCTGGGCGGCCGCGCCCGAGGCGCGGGAGGCGTTCACGGCGACGTCCGGCGGCATGCCGCTGGGCCACACCGTCGAGGTGGACGCCCTGGTCGAGGACGGGCCCGACGGGCCCGTCCTGCTCGCCACCTGGACGTGGGCGGGCCGGCTGCTGGAACCGGACGACGCCGAGGCGCTGGCCGAGGGCTGGTTCCGCGCGCTGCGCACCCTGGCCGAGAAGGCCGGCGAACTCGCCGCGACCCGCCCCTCCGGGACCGGCGGGGCCGGCGGGCGGCGGCCCGCGCTGCTCACCGAGGCGTTCGAGACACTGCTGCCCATCAGGCCCGACGGCACGCGCGAGCCGCTGTTCTTCCTGCACGGCGGCGTGGGGCTCAGCTGGCCCTATCTCGGACTGGCCGAGCACCTGGCCAAGGAATTCCCCGTCTACGGGTTCCAGGCGTCCGGAATCGTCGCGGAAGCTCCGCTTCCGACGTCGATCCAGGACATGGCCGAGGAATATGTCCGCAGAATTCTGGAAATTCAGCCCGAGGGGCCTTACCATATTCTCGGCTGGTCTTTTGGCGGACTCCTCGCCCACGCGGCGGCCACCCGCCTGGAAGGGCTCGGGCACCGCGTCGCGCTCCTCGCGAACCTCGACAGCTATCCGGTCCCCGAGCCGGACGGCATCCCGGACGACCGGGCCCTGATCGCCAAGATCCTGGAGTACTGCGGCTACGACGCGGCGGCGTTCGCCGGCGGCGAGCCCACGCTCTCCGGGGTCCTGGAGCTGTTCCGGCGGGACGCCAACCCGCTGGCCGGCCTCGACGAGGAGCAGCTGGCCCGGCTGCTGCGGATCGTGCGCAACCACGCGGTCCTCAGCGCCGAGTTCGTCCCGGACCGCTTCGGCGGGGACGTGCTCTTCCTCTCGGCCGAGCAGGGCACCGACGAGGACTCCCCGACGGTCGCGGTGTGGGAGCCGTACATCGGCGGACGCGTCACCCACCACGCCATCGCCTCGGACCACGACGGAATGATGCGGCCCGAACCGCAGCGGGCGATCGGCCGGATCATCGCCGCCCACCTCGAACGACTGCACTGAACGCGCGGGGGAATTCGTGCGGATCCGCGCTCATGCGGAATTCCGGCGGGTCCCCCGCGCCGCACCGAGAGAATTCTCGAAGCAATTCTCGAAAGAACTCCGGAAAGCTTCCCGGACGGCTCCGGCCGCGGAACTCCGGACGTACTCCCCGAGAAAGGGAAACCATGAAGAACAACCCGTTCGACGACGACAACGGCACCTTCCTGGTGCTGGTCAACGACGAGGGGCAGCACTGCCTGTGGCCCGAGTTCGCCGCCGTCCCGGCCGGCTGGACCACCGTCCTGCCCGCCGGTCCCCGCGAGGCCGCGCTCGACCACATCGAGCGCACCTGGACCGACATGCGTCCCAAGTCCCTGACCCGCACCGCCGCCTGAGAAGCAGGCCACCCAGATCCGAGAGGCAGCTGCCATGACTGTGAACACTCCCGTGGACGTCCCGGCCGTCCGGGCCATCATCGTCGACATCCTGGAGCTCGAGGACGACGAGCTGACGGGCACCAGCCTGTTCATCGAGGACCACGGCGCGGACTCGCTGGGCGCCATCGAGATCCTCTCCCGCATCGAGAAGGAGCTCGGCGTCGTCATCCCGCAGGACGACCTGGTCAAGCTGGTCAACCTGGACGCCGTCCTCGCCGTCCTGGCCACCGCGGAACGGCGCCGGCCGTGAGCGCCGCCCGGACGACGGCCGGCCCCGCCGCAGGGGCGCGCCGCGTCGTCCTCACCGGCTGCGGCGCGCTGTCCAGCATCGGCAACGGGATCGCCGAGTTCACCGAGGGCCTGCGGGCCGGCCGGGTCGGCACCGGGGACATCACCGTCTTCGACACCACCGGCTTCCCCAGCGGCCGCGGCCACCAGGTGCACGGCTTCGACGCCGCCGCCCGGCTCCGCCGGGTGCGGCCCGAGCCGACCGGCCGCGCGACGCAGTTCGCCGCCGCCGCCGCCCGGATGGCGCTCGACGACGCCGGCCTCGACGAGGACTGGCTGCGCGAGCGGCGCGGCACCGTCGTCGTCGGCACCACCGACGGCGAGGTCGGCGAGCTCGACCTGCTGACCGAGTCGGCGCTCACCCTCGGGCTCGCCGCCTTCACCGGCGCGAGCCTGGGCCGGACCGCCACCGGCAGCCTCGCGCTCGGCGTCGTCCGCGAACTCGGCCTGTCCGACGTGGAGACCTCCACGGTCGCCACCGCCTGCGCCGCCGGCAACTACGCGATCGGCGCCGGGTTCGACGCCATCCGCAGCGGCCGCGCCGAATGGGCCCTCGTCGGCGGTGCGGACGCGTTGAACCGGAAGACCTTCGCGGGCTTCGCCCGGCTCGGCCTCATCGCGCCCGACGAGTGCCGTCCGTTCGACGCCGAGCGCAGGGGCCTGCTCACCGGCGAGGGCGCGGGCCTGCTGCTGCTGGAGACCGAGGAGTCCGCGCTCGCCCGCGGCGCGGAGATCTACGCGGAGGTGCTCGGCTACGGCATCAACTGCGACGCCTCGCACCCCACCGCGCCCGAACGGGACAGCGTCGCCCGCTGCATCCGCCTCGCGCTGGAGAACGCGTCCGTCAAGCCGGAGGAGGTCGACCTGATCTCCGCGCACGGCACCGGTACCCCGACCAACGACACCACCGAGATCGCGGCCATCCGCCAGGTCTACGGGGACCGGCCGCCGCGCACCGTCGGCGTCAAGGCGATGATCGGGCACACCATGGGGGCCGCCAGCGCCCTGGGGGCCATCGCCTCCGCGCTCGCCGTCCGGCACGGCTTCGTGCCGCCGACGGCCAACCACCGCACCACCGACCCGGACTGTCCCGTCGACGTGGTGCCGAACGCGTCCGTCGACGCCGACGTGCGGATCGTGCAGAACAACGGCCTGGCGTTCGGCGGCAACAACGCCGTCGTCCTGCTCGGCCGCCACAAGAGCCCCCGAGGGGAGTCCGTCCGATGAGTACCGCGGTCATCACCGCATGGTCGGCCGTGTCGCCGTACGGCACCGGCCGCGACCCGCTCGCGGCGGGGCTGCGCGCCCGCGCCGAGGCGCCCGCGTCCGCCGGCCCCGAGGAGTGGACCGCGGACCCGGACGCGACCGCCCGCGTCGTACCCGGCTTCGAGGTCCGCGACGCGCTGGGGAAGGTCGGCACCCGGGGCATGGACCGGCTGACCGGCCTCACCGCGGTCACCGTCCGGGAGTTGCTGTCCGGCACCGACCCGGCCGGCGAGGACGCCGCGCTCGGCACCGGTCTCGTGCTCGGCATCGCCTCCGGCAGCGTCCAGGGGTTCATGGAGTTCACCAAGTCCTCCCTCGAAGGCGACAGCCCCATCGACGTGTCACCGTCGAAGATCCCCAACATGGCGATGAACAGGGCCGCTTCGGCCAGCGCGATCCGCCACCGCCTCAAGGGCCCCAACACCACCGTGGCGGCCGGCCGGCTCTCCGGCCTCGTCGCCCTCGACCAGGCGTGCCGGCTCCTCGCCGACGGGCGCGCGGAGCGGGTGCTGGCCGGTTCGGCCGAGGAGTACTCGGCGACCCGCGCCCACCTCACGCACGCCGCGCACGGCACCGGCGTGGTGCTGGGCGAGGGCTGCGTCATGGTCCTCCTGGAGTCCGGCGACGCAGCGACCGGCGAGCCGCTGGCCGAGGTGCTCGCGGTCCACCACCGGGTGGCCCCGGACGGCGACTTCGCCGGGGCGCTCACGGCGGCGGTGCGCGCCGCGCTCGCCGAGGCGGGCGTCGCGGCCGGCGCGGTCTGGGCGGCCGTGCCCGGAGAGGCCCCCGGCGCGGCGGGCGAGCAGGAGCTGCGGGTGCACGAGGAACTGTTCCCGGCGGAGGTCCGCACCCGCGCGGCGTCCGTCGCGCTGCTCGGCGAGATGGCCGCGGCCACCGGGGCGTACCAGCTCGCGGCGCTGCTGTCGGAGCCGGGCGAGCCGGGCCGCATCGCACTGGTCACCACCACGGACCCGGACGGTCCCGTGGGGTGCGCGGTGCTGCGGCTGCTGACGGACGGGGCGGACGCGTGAGCGGCGGGGGGAAGGCGGGCGACCGGCCGGTCGTCCTGGTCAGCGGCGGCTCGCGCGGCATCGGCAGGGCCGTCGCCCTGCGGCTGGCGCAGGACGGGTACGACGTCTCCTTCTGCTTCCGCGGCGACGAACAGGCCGCCGCGACCCTGGAGAAGGAGCTGGACGGCCTCGGCGCCCGGGCGCTGGCGCGGCGGGTCGACGTCACCGACGCGCAGTCCGTGCGGGACTGGGTGGAGGCCACGGAACGGGACTTCGGACCGGTGGCGGTCGCCGTCACCTCGGCCGGCATCACCCGGGACAAGCCCCTGCTCATGATGGCCGACAGCGACTGGCACGAGGTCCTGGACACCAACCTGGACGGCGTCTACCACGTCTGCCGGGCGGTGGTCTTCCCGATGATGAAGCGGCGGGCCGGCAGCATCGTGACCGTCGCCTCCGTCTCCGGCCTGTACGGCAACGCGGGCCAGACCAACTACGCGGCGTCCAAGGCCGGGATCATCGCCTTCTCGCGCTCCCTCGCGAAGGAGGTCGGCCGACGCGGCATCCGCGTCAACGCGGTGGCGCCGGGCCTGATCGACACCGACATGTCGGCCGTGCTCGACGAGCAGGTCAGGACGCAGGTCGCCGAGCGCACCGCGCTGGGCAGGACCGGGCTCCCGGCGGAGGTCGCCGAGGTCGCGGCCTTCCTGGCCTCGGACCGCGCCTCGTACGTCACCGGCGCGGTGCTGCCCGTGGACGGCGGCCTGTGACGGCCGGGGCCGCGGGGCTCGTACCGGCGCTGCGGCCCGGCGTCTGCCAGTTGTGGTGGGCGTCGGCCCGCGACGCCCACCCGACGCTGCGCGGGCTCCTCGACGAGGACGAACGGGCCCGCTCCGGCCGGCTGCGGCAGCCGGCCGCGCGGGCGCTCCATCTCACCGCGCACGCGCTCGCCCGCACCGTGGCCGCCGCCCACCTCGGCGTCCCCGCCGGGGAGCTGACGCTGACCGCCACCTGCAAGCGGTGCGGCGGCCCGCACGGGAAGCCCCTGCCGCCGGGGCCGCTCGGGCTGTCCTGGTCGCACTCCGGCGACCGGGTGGTGGTCGCCGTGACGCTCGGCACCGAGGTCGGCGTGGACGTGGAGCGGATCGCCCCGTACGCCCGGGAGACCGCGGAGCGGGTGCTCCGCGGGCCGGAGCGCGCGGTCCTCGCGGCGCTTCCCGAACCCCGCCGCCCCGCCGGCTTCGTGCGCTACTGGACGCGCAAGGAGGCCCTGCTCAAGGCGACCGGCGACGGGCTCTCCGTACCCCCCGAGCTGCTGCACGTCACCGCGCCCGACGCCTGGCCCCGGCTGCTGTCCTGGTCGGGTCCCGAGCGCCCGCGGCTCCCCCTGCACATGTACGACCTGGACGCCGGCGCCGGCCATCTGGCCGCGCTCGCCTCCGTGGGCGCCCCGGTGCGTCCGGCCGCGCACGACGGGTCCGCCCTGCTCGCCGCGGCCGTCGCGGCGGCGGACGCCCCCGCGACACCCCGTGACCTCACTCCTCTCACGTCGGAAAGGCCAGTCGCCCCATGAGTCAGTACGTCGTCCTCATCGCCGACGCCCTCAGCCCGCACGCCGCGGAGGTCCTCACCCGGGACGGCTCCGTCGAGGTGCGGCACGTCGACGGCACCGACCGGCCGACGCTGCTCGCCGCGCTCGCCGGGGCCGACGCGGTGCTGGTGCGCTCCGCCACCCGCATCGACGCCGAGGCCCTCGCCGCGGCGCCGCGGCTCAAGGTCGTGGCCCGGGCCGGGGTCGGCCTCGACAACGTGGACGTCACGGCGGCCACCGCCGCCGGCGTGCTCGTCGCCAACGCCCCCGCGTCCAACGTCGTCAGCGCCGCCGAGCACGCCGTCGCCCTGCTCCTGGCGCTCGCCCGGCACGTCCCGCAGGCACACGCCGCGCTCAGGGACGGGCGCTGGGCACGGAGTTCGTTCACCGGCGTGGAGCTCGCGGGCAAGACGCTCGGCGTCCTCGGCCTCGGCCGGATCGGCTCGCTGGTGGCGCGCCGGCTCGCCGCCTTCGACATGGAGGTGATCGCATACGACCCCTACGCGGACGAGGAGCACGCCCACGCCCTCGGCGTGCGGCTGACCGGCCTCGACGAGCTCCTCGCCCGGGCCCGGTTCCTCACGGTCCACCTGCCGCTGACCGAGGGGACCGCCGGGCTGATCGGCTCCGACGCCCTCCGGCGCGTCCGCCCCGACCTGCGGATCGTGAACGCGGCGCGCGGCGGCATCGTCGACGAACAGGAGCTGTACGCAGCGCTCAAGGAGGGGCGGATCGCGGGCGCCGCCCTGGACGTGTACGCGCAGGAGCCCTGCACGGACTCTCCACTGTTCGAGCTGGACAACGTGATCGCGACGCCGCACCTGGGCGCGAGCACCCCCGAGGCGCAGGAGCGGGCCGGCACCCAGGCGGCCGAGTCGGTGCTGCTGGCGCTCACCGGCATGCCCGTGCCCGAAGCGGTCAACGCGCCCCTTGTGTCCTGCGTACCCGACGCGGTCGACGCTCCACTCGAATCGCCCGTGCACGCCCTGTGAAGTCGCCGAACGGCGCCGCGCGCGGGGCGGCCTCAGTCCCCGGCGGGCCCGTCCGCGGCCGTCGCGGCGAGTGCCCCGCCGTCGCCCCCGGCATGGTCCGCGCCGGTGTCCGCGCCGGTGCGGGCGCTTCTGCCGAGCCAGCCGCGCTCCATCGCCAGTGCTCCCGCCTGGTAGCGGCTGCGGGCGCCCAGACGGGCCATCAGGTCGGCGGTGATGCGGCGGCCGGTGCGCACGGACACGCCGAGCTTGCGGGCGACGACGTCGTCGGTGTGGCCCTCGAAGAGCAGGTCGAGGACGGCTTGTTCCTGCCGGGTCAGCCCGTCAGGGTCCACCGTCGTCGTCCGGCTCCCGCAGAGCGGCTGCGCGCGCGCCCAGGTCTCCCGGAAGAGCGAGACCAGGGCGGTGACGACGCCGACGCCCCGAAGGATCAGCACGCCGCGGGCGGCGGCCTCGGGGTCGATGGGCACGATGGCGGCCCGGCGGTCGAAGATGATCATGCGGGGCGGCAGCTGGGGCAGCACCCGCACCTCGCCGCCGATGTCGTCCAGCCAGCGCGCGTAGTTCAGCGTCGCCGGGTCGTTGCGCACCGAGTCCAGGTAGACGTAGCGGACCTGGACACCGCGCTCGACGGCGGCCTGGTCGAGGGGCCGGGCGGCCTCCAGGGCCGCCTCCGACTGGGCGCCGCCGGGCGCGAACACCTCGACGCTGCTCTCGGCGACCTGCGCCAGCCGCTCGATCTGGGAGGTGATGGCGTCGAGGCCGGTATAGCGGCGGACCTCGTCGGTTTGCGCCTCGGTGTCGTCGCCGTACTCGGTGAGCATCTGCGTGATGGCCAGGCGGGTGGCGGCGACGGAATGCTGGTGCTGGGCCAGCTCCCGCTCTTGGCGCTGGAGGAGGCCGGCGAGCCCGAACTCCGGGTTGACGAGGCGGACCTTGCCCAGTTCCTCGGAGGAGTTCCGTATGAGGGTGAGTTCGGCCAGCCTGTCCAGGGTGCGCTCGGCGCGCTCCACAGGCCAGTCGAGCCCCTCGGCGATCTCGGCCACACCTGCCCTGGGCCGCTTCAGAAGGATGCGGTACACCGCCTCGGCATCCGCATCAAGACCCAATTGTCCCGTCACTCGACTCCCCCCGGAGTTCCCCCGTCGACAGCGGGAATTAGACCGCAGTCACCTCAACTATCCCAGCCACTTTCGAGCCAGGGCAACCCTATTGAGGGGTACATGGGCTGGTTCACCGGATGTTCGCGGAGGCGCAACGCATGTACCTGGTGTCGACGACCGTGCCCGCCGGAGCGCTGCCCGGCGAGCCCCCGCTCATCGACCGGCTCCGCCGCCTGGCACGGCCCGAGGACCATCTGGAGCACGTCCACGTGCTCCGCGCGCCCGACGGTGGGACGCACCTGACGCTCTTTCTCGGCCATCCCGACGGCAGGGAAACCGAGCGGGCGGCGGCCCGTCTGGTTTCACGCGCGCTGCCCTCGGCGGTCGGTGCGCACCTCGACTGGGCGCCGGCCCTGCCACTCGTCAGCGCCCTGGAGAAGCTCGGCGTCGGAGCCCAAAGCAGCCGCCATGACAGGGAGTTGCCATCACAGGACCCTGACAATCCGTAGTGCTGACGGGACTCGTGGTGAATGTGAGGATCGCATCACCGAGAACGAGCACTTGCTTCACCGACATGAATGTTCCGAGGAGAAGACGCCCATGCGCACCCTTGCCCACACCACCGTCAGACCGGCCACCCGCAGAGTCGCCACCGTGGCCTTAATCGCTCTCGCGGCCGTCGCGACGGCTCCGTCGGCCATGGCCACGGAGTCCCCCGCGAGCCAGACGATCTCGGCCACGGCGAAGGCCATCGGGGACGCCACGAAGGAGACCCCCGGGACGGTCGTGGACGTGCTCGGCCCGCTCGGCCACACCTGGGGCAACTGACCATGTCGCAGACCGAGTCGACCGCACTCGCGGACGTGTCCGCCCTCCGCGCCGACCTCGACCTCGTGGACGCGGAGATCCGAGCCCTGGTGGGACGCCGCCGCGAGCTCTCCCGCGAGATCCAGCGCATCCGCCAGGCCTCCGGCGGCACCCGTACCGACCTCACCCGCGAGATGCGCGTCATCTCCCCCTACACCGAGGCGTACGGGCGGCAGGGAACGGCCATCGCGATGGCGCTGCTGGAGATCTGTCGCGGCACCGGTGCCCCTCCCCGGTAGCCGTACGCACACCCCCCACACGCAGCAGCACCCGAGCGGGAGGGCCGTCCGGCCCTCCTCACACGAGAGGGCTCCGACGTGCCTGGTTCACCCGCCGGCTTCCCGCCCCGGCTTCCGCTCACCGAAGGCCAGGCCGGAATCTGGTACGGCCAGCGGCTGGACGCCTCGAAACTCGCGTACTCCTACGCCGAGTTCCTGGACATCGGGGGGCCACTCGACCCGGAGCTCCTCCGGGAGGCCGTCCGCAGGACCTTCGCCGAGGCGGAGGCACTGTCCGTGTCCTTCGGCGAGGACGCGGACGGACCGTGGCAGCGGGTCGGGGCCGTACCGGATCATCCCGTGCCGCTCGTCGACCTGACCGACCAGGCGGACCCGTGGGAGGCGGCGCGGGAGTGGATGCGCGCACGCGTCCACTCCCCGCTCGACCCCGTCGCGGGCGAGGTCCGGCGCACCGCGGTGCTCCGCCTCTCGCCGCAGCGGCACCTCTGGTTCTGGCAGCTGCACCACATCGTCTCCGACGGCGTGGGATCGCTGCTCCTGGTCCGGCGCGCCGCGGAGGTCCACGGCGCGCTGGCCGCCGGCCGGGCACCGACCGCCACCCCCTTCGGTCCCCTCGCCGCCCTCGTCGAGGAGGACCGGCGCTACCGCGCCTCGGCCGGCTTCCGGGAGGACCGCCGGTACTGGCTCGGCGTGTTCGAGGACCTCGACCGCGTGCCGGGCTTCTCCGACGAGTCCCTGCCGCCGACGGGCGTCGCGCTCAGGGAGACCTGGTACGCGGACCCCGCGCTCCAGGAGCTGCTCGCCGCCTTCACCCGCACCCACGGCGTGAAGTGGCCGCGCGCGGTGATCGCCGCGTTCGCCGCGTACACCGGCCTGGTCACCGGCGCGTCCGACGCCGTCCTGGGGCTCCCGGTCTCCAACCGCCACACGGACGCGGCCGCGACGACCCCCGGCATGGTCTCCAACATCGTCCCGCTGCGAGTGGCCTGCTCCCCCGCGGACAGCTTCCTCGACCTGCTCGCCCGCGTCTGCGCGAAGATCGACGAGACGCGAGCCCACCGCCGTTACCGGTTCGAGGACATCCGGCGCGACCTGCGCACCCGGCGGGGAACCGCCCGCGTCTTCGGCCCCACGGCCAACGTCATGTCGCTCGGCACGGAGCTGTCGTTCGACGGATGCCCCGCCCGGCTCGGCAACCTCGCGCCGGGCCCGATCGAGGACTTCATGCTGGGCGTGTACGCGACGCCCGAGGACCTGACGCTCACCCTCGACGCCAACCCGGGCCTCTACGATGCCGCCGAACTCGCCGGTCACCGGACGCGGTTCGACGCCTTCCTCCGGCAGGTCCTCGCGCGGGCCGACCGCCCCCTCGGCGAGTTCGGCGTCCTCGGCGACGAGGAGCGGCACGCCCTCCTGCGGGTGCGCCCGCGCCGGCCGGAGGCGGTCGGCGGACCCCCCACGCTCGTGGCCGCGTTCGAGGAGCGGGCCCGCCGCGGCCCGGCCGCCACCGCCGTGACGTGCGGGGCCGCGGCCCTCTCGTACGGGGAGCTGAACGCGCGGGCCAACCGGCTGGCCCGCCTGCTCCTGCGGCACGGCTGCGGCCCCGGCCGGCTGGTCGCGGTCCGCCTGCCGCCCTCCGTCGACCTCGTGGTGGCGCTCCTGGCCGTCCTCAAGGCGGGCGCCGCGTACCTCCCCGTCGACCCGGAGTACCCACGGGAGCGCGTGGAGTCCCTGCTCGCCGACGCGAAGCCCTCGCTGCTGCTCGGCACCACCGCCCACGCCACACCGCCCCCGTCGCTCCCCGGCCCGGCCGTCCTGGCGACCGACGCCGCGGACACCCTCGGTGTCCTGGCCGCCCTCCCCCCGGACGACCTGCGCCCCGAGGAGCTCGGCCGTCCCCTCACCCGGGACGACGCCGCCTACGTCATCCACACCTCGGGCTCCACCGGGCGCCCCAAGGGCGTGGTCGTCCCGCACGGCAACGTGCTCGACCTCTTCTCCGCGAGCCGCGAACTCTTCGACCTCCGCGCGGACGACGTGTGGTCGATGGCCCACTCCTTCTCCTTCGACTTCTCCGTCTGGGAACTGTGGGGGCCCCTCCTGCACGGCGGCCGGCTCGTCCTGGTGCCCCCGGCCACCCGCCGCGCGCCGGAGCGCTTCCTCCGGCTCCTGGTGGACGAGGCCGTCACCGTGCTGAGCCACACGCCCTCGGCCTTCCACCAGCTCCTCCAGGCCTACGCGGATGATCCGCGGCTCGGCCGGCGGCTGGCGCTGCGCTACGTCGTCTTCGGCGGCGAGGCGCTCGACTTCCGGCGGCTGGCGCAGTGGTACGCCCTGCATCCCGGCGACGAGCCGGTGCTGGTCAACATGTACGGGATCACCGAGACCACGGTCCACGCGAGCCATCTGGCGCTCGACCGGTCCCGCACCACCGGCCGGGCCGGGAGCCTGATCGGCCGGAGCCTGCCGGGCCTCGCGCTCTACGTCCTCGACGAGCGGCTGCGGCCCGTTCCCCCCGGTGTCACGGGCGAGATCCACGTGGCCGGCGCCCAGCTCGCCCGCGGGTACCTGAACCTCCCGGGGCTCACCGCCACGCGCTTCGTCGCCGACCCGTTCGGGCCGCCCGGCTCCCGCATGTACCGGTCCGGCGACCTCGCCCGCCGCACCGCCGAGGGGCTCCTCCAGTACGAGGGCCGTGCGGACGACCAGGTGAAGGTCCGCGGCTTCCGCATCGAGCTCGGCGAGATCGAGGCCGAGCTGCGGGCCTGCCCGACGGTCGCGGCCTGCCGCGTCGTCGTCCGGAAGGACGCGGTCGGCGACAGCGTGCTCGCCGCGTACGTCGTGCCCACCGATCCCGCGGATCCCGACACGGCCGGCCTGCGCCGCCGCCTCGCCCGCCGGCTCCCCTCCCACATGGTGCCGGCCACCGTGACGGCGATCGACCGGATCCCCCTCACCTCCAACGGGAAGCTCGACCGGCGCGCCCTGCCGGACCCGGTGGTCACCGGCGGCCGGGACGACACGACGGCGACACCCACCGAGCGGATCGTCCTGGACGCCTTCCGGACCGCCCTCGGGGTGGCGGATCTCTCGGTCCGCGACGACTTCTTCGAGCTGGGCGGCGATTCCTTCAAGGCCGTGCGGGTGGCCCGTGCCGTCGGCCGGGGCACCGAGGTCCTCGACGTCTTCCAGCACCCGACGCCAAAGGGGCTGGCCCTCCGGGTCCAGGAGCTCCACGACACCGGAGGGAGACGCCTCCTGCGGCCGTTGACGACGGGCGCGGACGACACGACGGAGCAGACCCCGACCCTCGTCTGCGTCCCGTACGGCGGCGGCACCGCGGCGGCCTACCACCGCCTCGCCGCCGAGCTGGCCCCCGGGATCGCGACCTGGAGCGCCGCGCTGCCCGGCCACGACCCCACGCACGCCGACGAACCCCTCCTCGGCCTGGACGAGACGGCCGACCTCGTCGCCACGGAGATCCTCGACGCGCTCGACGGCCCCTTCGCCGTGTACGGCCACTGCGCCGGCTCGGCCCTCGCCGTCGCGGTCGCGCAGCGCGTGGAGCGGCAGGGCCGGCGGCCTGCCGCCGTGTTCCTCGGCGGCGCGCTGCCCTCCACCGCGCCGGTGCCGGAACTGGAACGCGCCCGGGACTGGCCCGCGGACTCCCTGTACGCCCACATGAAGTCGCTCGGCGGCTTCGACGGCGTCCTGGAGGAAACGGACCTGCGGACGGTCCTGGAGGTGCTCCGGCACGACATGACGCAGGGCCTGCGCTTCCAGATCGAGGCCGAGGAGGACCGCCACCGGCCGCTCGACGCGCCGCTCGTCGTCGTCATCGGCGACGAGGACGCCGCCACCCGGGGCTACGCGCACGCGTACACGGACTGGAAGCGGTACGCGACCCACGTCGAGCTGGCCGAAATCCCCGGCGGCGGGCACTACTTCGTCACCCACCGGCCGCGCGAGCTCGCCGCGATCATCTCGGATCGTCTCGGCGCCCCCCGGCGTCCCGGTGGCCCGGACGAGGACAACTGATGTCACTCACCACGGCAGCGCTGGTCACCGGCGGCACCTCCGGTCTCGGACTCGCCGTCGCCGCACGGCTGATGGCCTCCGGCGTCGTCCCGGTCCTCCTCGGCCGGAGCGAGGAGCGCGGCGAGGCGGCGCTGAAGTCCCTCGGCGGACCGGCCGTGTTCGTCCGCGGCGACGTGGCGAGCGAGCCGGAGGTGGCCGGGGCGCTGGACGCCGCGGAGCGGCACGGCTCCCTCCGCGCGGTCGTGAACTGCGCTGGAGTGCCGCACGCGGCGCGGGTGCTGGGCCGGTCGGGCCCGCACTCCCTGGACCGGTTCGTGGAGGTCGTCACGGCCAACCTGGTCGGCACCTTCAACGTCGTACGTCTGGCCGCCGCGCGCATGGCCGGGAACGAGCCGGTCGGGGAGGAGCGCGGCGTGATCGTCAACACCGCGTCCCTCGCGGCCTTCGAGGGACAGGTCGGGCAGGCGGCCTACGCCGCGTCCAAGGGCGGCATCGTCTCCATGACGCTGCCCCTCGCCCGCGAGCTGGCCGGGTCGCTGATCCGCGTCGTCACCGTCGCGCCGGGCTTCTTCCATACGCCGGCGGTCGCCACGGTGCCCGCGGCGGCCCGCGCGGAGCTGGACCGCGATCTCGTGCATCCGCGGCGGTGGGGCGATCCGGCCGAGTTCGCCGCGCTGGTCGCCCACGTCATCGACAACCCGATGATCAACGGCGAGACGATCCGCGTCGACGGCGCGGTGCGGATGTCGTCCGGCCTGCGACACCGCAGTTCTTGACATGGCAGAGTCCGAGCCAGGGGAAGTGAGTCCACCATGACGGGGTCCGTCGACAGTACGCGGGTGCCCACCGGCGTCGGCATACGCTCCATAGGCGTCTGCCTCCCGGAGCACGAGGTCACCAACGCGCAGCTCGTCGAGCGCTTCGACACCAGCGACGCCTGGATGCGCGAGCGGCTCGGCATCACCGGCCGGCGGGTCGCCGGGCCCGACGAGTTCACCTCGGACCTGGCGCTCGGCGCGTTCGAGGACGCCTGCAAGCGGGCCTGCGTGGACCCTGCGAGCATCGACCTGCTGATCTGCTGCACCTCCACGCCCGACCACATGATCCCAGCGGTCGCCACGCTGGTCCTGCGCAAGGCGCAGGTCCACGGCGTGCCCGGTTTCGACCTGAACGCGGGTGGCTGCGCCGGCGGCGTGTTCGCCCTGGACGTCGGCCACAAGTACATGGAGTCGGGGCAGTACGAGCGCGTCGCCGTCGTCGTCGCCGACACGGTGGCCCAGCTCAACGACCCGGACGACCGCACGCAGCACGCGATCTTCGGCGACGGCGCCGCCTGCTACCTCCTGGAGCGCTGCGCGGGCAGCCCCGGCATCGGCCGGACGCTCCTCGGCACGGACCCGGAGCGCTACTACACGGCGTACATCGAACGTATCGCCGAGGACGGTCGGCTGAACCGCTTCAGCGGAGCGAACGTGACGCGCATGGACGGCCAGGGCGTCAAGGACTTCGCCCTCTGTGTGGTCCCCGGCTTCGTGGACGAGGTGATCGCGTCGGCGGGCGTCTCCCTCGACGAGCTGAAGCTGATCGTCACCCACCAGGCGAACCCCACCCTCGTACGGGAGCTGGTCCGCCGCCTCGGCCAGCCGGCCGACAAGGCCGTCATCGTCGCCGACCGGTTCGGCAACACCAGCGGCTCCAGCGTCGTCATCGCCCTCGCCGAGGCCGAACGCACGGGCCGCCTCACCCCCGGCGACAAGATCCTCCTGCTCGGCTTCGGTGCCGGCATGAGCTACGGCGGCACCGTCGTCCACTGGTGCGGCAGCGAGAGCTTCTCGCAGCGGGAGTGGTGACCTCCCCCTCATGTTCGCCGCCTACGCCGCCGAGATCGGACTTCCCGAGCCCCTGCGRGGCCTGCGCCTCGGGGAGCTCCCGGCCCCCCGCCCCCGCCCGGGCTGGAGCCGCGTCACCGTCAGGGCCGCCTCGCTGAACCACCACGACCTGTGGTCGCTGCGCGGGGTCGGCCTCTCCGCCGACCGGCTCCCCATGATCCTGGGCACCGACGCCGCCGGCGTCGACGAGGACGGCAACGAGGTCGTCGTCCATCCCGTGGTCGGCCTCACCGGCCACGGGCTCGCCCCCGGCGAATCCCGCTCGATCCTCACCGAGAAGTACCAGGGCACCTTTGCCGAGCAGGTCACCGTCCCCACCGCGAACCTCGTCCCCAAGCCCCCGGAACTCTCCTTCGCGGAGGCCGCCTGCCTCCCCACCGCATGGCTCACCGCCTACCGCATGCTCTTCACCCAGGCCCGCGTCCGCCCCGGCGACTCGGTCCTCGTCCAGGGCGCCGGCGGCGGCGTCGCCACCGCCGCGATCAGCCTCGCCCGAGCCGCCGGCCTCCGCGTCTACGCCACCAGCCGCGACCCCCGCAAACGCGCCCGCGCCCTCACCCTGGGCGCCGCCGAAGCCCTCGAACCCGGCACCCGCCTCCCGCACCCGGTCGACGCCGTCCTCGAAACCGTCGGCGCCGCCACCTGGTCCCACTCGGTCCGCTCCCTCCGCCGAGGCGGCACCCTGGTCATCTCCGGCGCCACCACCGGCGACCGCCCCGCCCATGCCGAACTGACTCGCGTCTTCAGCCGAGAACTCACCGTCATCGGCTCCACGGTGGCCACCAAGGAGGAACTCAC
>NZ_NGFN01000184.1 GCF_002148965.1 Streptomyces swartbergensis
CGCCGTCACCGAAGCCGCCCCCGTAGTCGCCGGTGTCGAAGTCCGCGCCGGAGACGTCGCCGCCCTCGTAGCCGCCGAAGTCGCCGTAGCCGGAGCCGTAGTCGGCCCCGTAGGCGGGGGCGGCCATCATGCTGCCGAGCATGGTGCCGATGAGGAGGCCGGGCAGGATGCCGCCGCCGAAGTAGCCGCCGGCCCAGGGGCCGTACGCCGGGCCGGCCTCCCAGTACGGGCGGCGGCCGTACTCGGTGTCGACCTCGCGGACCACCGGGTCGCGGCCCTCGGCGAGCCGGGTCCGGTCGGCCGCGCAGACGGGGACGTCGCGCGTGGCGCCGCCCGGCGGCGTCCAGCTCGCGTCGGCGACCGAGGGGCCGTGGCGGGGGTCGAAGAAGCAGGGCGGGCGGCGCTCCGGCAGCGGGCTGCCCTCGCGGCGGGCCGCGAGTCGCGCCAGGGAGAACCGGCCGTCCTCCACGGCCTGGGTGACGGCCCGCACGTCCTCCGGTTTCGTCGCGGCGGCCATCAGGGACTTCGCCCGTTCGTAGGCGTCGAGGGCGTGTTCGTAGTCGGCGCGCATCGCGTCGTCGGCGCCGGGTTCGCCGGGGTGGAAGTCGAGGCGGTCGAGCTCCTCGCCGAAGGCGGTGATGTCCTCGTCGACCACCACGCGCAGCTTCTCCAGCGCGGCCCGCTGCTCCTCCTCGTGGCGGCGGCGGTTGCGGCGGGCCAGCGCGTAGGCGCCCGCGCCGCCGGCCGCGAGCAGTGCGCCGACCGTGACCAGGCCGCCGACCGGCACGTCGGTGCCCGAGCCGTCGCTCCAGCTGCTGGGCGCGGAGCCGCCCACGTTGCGCAGGGCGTCGTCGACGAAGTCGTTCAGCTGGGCCTTGGCGTCGCCCGCGTCCCCTACGGCCGTGACCAGGTTGGACACCGCCTGGGGGCTCATCACCGAGCTGTCCGCGCGGGCGTCGAACTCGTCACCGAGACGGATGCCGTACAGGCCGGTGACGCCGGTCTCGGTGCGGAGGTTCCGGAAGAGGTCCTGCGTGGGGACGTCGGCCGGGAGGACCGCCACGAAGACGGGCTTGTCGGCGTCCTTGATCTTGTCGGCGAGCGCCTCGGCGTCCGACTCGGCCAGCTGGCCGGAGGCGGCCGGATCGACGTAGACCGGGTTCTCGCGCAGTTCCCCGGCGACCTTCGAGAGGTCGGTGGCCGCGTGCGCCCCGGGCGCACCGACCATGAGCGCCGCCAGTACGGCGACGACCGGCACGATCAGCAGACGTACGAGGGTACGCACCAGTGCGGCCTTCATATGTTCGAAACTACCCGAATCGGCACAGAATCGACACAGAAAGGGATATCGGTCGCAGCACGGATTTCGGGACGCCGGTGCGCGGACGGAACTGGTGGACGGAGGGAACGGACCGGCCGAGGCGACGGCGCGGAGGGCGCCGTCGCCACCCGCCTGCTGCGTCCTACTCGGCCGGGGTCACTCCCGCCCGCAGCAGCCCGTACGTGTACGCGTCCTCCAGGGCCTGCCAGCTCGCCGCGATGACGTTGTCGGCCACGCCCACCGTCGACCACTCGCCCGTGCCGTCGGACGTGGAGATCAGCACCCGGGTCGTCGAGCTGGTGCCGTGCTTGCCCTCCAGGATGCGGACCTTGTAGTCGACCAGGTCCAGCTTGGCGAGTTGCGGGTAGATCTTCTCCAGCCCTACGCGCAGGGCCCGGTCCAGCGCGTTGACCGGGCCGTTGCCCTCGGCCGTGGCGACGATGCGCTCGCCCTTGGCCCAGAGCTTGACCGTGGCCTCGTTGGCGTGGGAACCGTCGGGCCGGTCCTCGACGATGGCACGCCAGGACTCGACCTCGAAGTAGCGCAGCGGCTTGCCCTGGACCTCGGTGCGCAGCAGGATCTCGAAGCTGGCGTCCGCCGCCTCGTACGTGTAGCCCCTGAGTTCGCGTTCCTTCACCCGCTCGACCACCCGGCCGACCAGCTCGCGGTCGTCGCCGAGGTCGATGCCGAGTTCCTTGCCCTTGAGCTCGATGGAGGCGCGGCCGGCCATGTCGGAGACCAGCATCCGCATGGTGTTGCCGACCTGCTCGGGGTCGATGTGCTGGTACAGGTCCGGGTCGACCTTGATGGCCGACGCGTGCAGGCCGGCCTTGTGCGCGAAGGCCGAGACGCCGACGTAAGGCTGGTGCGTGGAGGGCGTGAGGTTGACGACCTCGGCGATCGCGTGCGAGATGCGGGTCATCTCGGGCAGGTGCCCCTCGGGCAGGACCCGCTTGCCGTACTTGAGTTCCAACGCCGCCACGACCGGGAAGAGGTTGGCGTTGCCGACGCGTTCGCCGTAACCGTTGGCCGTGCACTGGACGTGCGTCGCGCCCGCGTCGACGGCGGCCAGCGTGTTCGCCACCGCGCAGCCCGTGTCGTCCTGGGCGTGGATGCCGAGCCGGGCGCCCGTGTCGGCCAGGACCGTGGCGACGACCGCCTGGATCTGCGCCGGGAGCATGCCGCCGTTAGTGTCGCAGAGGACCACCACGTCCGCGCCGGCCCCCGAGGCCGCACGGACGACGGACTTGGCGTACTCGGGGTTCGCGCGGTAGCCGTCGAAGAAGTGCTCGCAGTCGACGAAGACCCGGCGCCCCTGTTCCTTCAGGAACGACACCGTGTCGCGGACCATCGCCAGGTTCTCGTCCAGGGTCGTGCGCAGGGCGAGCTCGACGTGGCGGTCGTGCGACTTGGCGACCAGCGTGATCACTTGCGCGCCGGATTCCAGGAGCGCCCTGACCTGCGGGTCCTCTGCGGCGGTGGTGCCGGCGCGGCGGGTGGAGCCGAACGCGACGAGCTGGGCGTGCCGGAAGTCGATCTCCTGCTGGGCGCGGGCGAAGAACTCGGTGTCCCGGGGGTTGGCGCCCGGCCAGCCGCCCTCGATGAAGCCCACGCCGAAGTCGTCCAGGTGCCGCGCGATGGCCAGCTTGTCGGCGACGGTGAGGTTGATGCCCTCCCGCTGGGCGCCGTCGCGCAGGGTGGTGTCGAAGACGTGGAAAGAATCGTCGAGCTCGCTGGGTGCGGTCATGGTGTCAAGGCTCCTGAGGATGGGATCTCGGTCGTACCGGAATGACCGGCTCCACCGCCCTCACATACTCCCTCGCGCTCTCGCCTCCGGCTGTGGGTGGGCCAGAAATGCGAAAAACCTCTCGCGGGTGCGAGAGGTCTGCGCGCGGGTCGAGGACGACGGTGTCCGCCCGTACCTGGTCGTACGTGGCGGTCACTGCGGACCGGCGCGCCTGCTGCCAATAATCATGGCGAACGAGAGCACGGGGGCAGTCTGGCACAACCCCCGCACCTCGCTCACGGGTGTCTCAGGATGCGGTCGGTCACCTCATGTGACGGACGTAGACGTGCGAGGTGTCGTACGTGTCGCCGGGGACGAGGTCGGGTGAAGAGCTGCCGAAGGCGACCGTGCGGCCGTGCCGGTCGATCACCGGAGCGGACACGCTCTGGTCGTTCGGGCCGCCCTCGGCGTCCGGGCTGGCCAGGACCGTGCCCCCGGTGCGCAGGTCGCGGACGTACGCGCGGGTCGTACGGTCCGTGTCGCCCGGGTCGGCCGAGACGAAGGCGAGGTACCGGCTGTCGGTGCTGAGCTGCGGGTGGGCGGTGAAGGCGGCCGGGTCGGCGGCGTCGATCCGGCGCAGCTCGCCCGTCTTCAGGTCGCGGACGAAGACGTTGTGGCCCTTGTTGGTGTCGCCCGGGGTCAGCTGCGAGTCGAGGGAGTCGAAGACCGCGTACCGGCCGTCGGCGCTGACCTGCGGCGACTCGGTCTGCCCGTCGGACGTCCGGCCGTCCGGTGCCTGGTCGGCCCGGAACAGCTCGCCGCTCGGCACGTCACGGACGTAGGCGTCGCTCCAGTCGCCCGAGGCGGGGTGCGGGACGAAGAACTGGTAGCCGACGCGCTTGCCGTCGGCGCTGATGGACGGGTGGGTGGCGGCGGTCTTCCGGTCGCCGGCGGCGGGCACCTGGCTGATGCGTACGGACTCGCCGTTGGTGCGGTCGACGCGGTAGACGCGTCCCCAGCGGTCCTCGCCCTCCGCGAGTGCGGACTGCTGGGCGACGAAGGCGACGTAGCGGCCGTCGGCGCTGATGGCGGGCTGCCGGCCGGTGTCGTAGCCCTTGTCGACGGTGTCCTCGATGCGCTGGAGGGCGCCGGACTTCAGGTCCTTGACCCAGATGTGACTGCGGCCGTCGCCGTCGGTGGCGGCGAAGGCCAGGTACCGGCCGTTGCCGCTGAGGGCGACGTCGTCGACCGGGCCGCCGTCCGCCGCGGTACTGGCCAGGCGGGTCGTGCCGGTCTTGAGGTCGCGTACGAAGGCGTCGGCCGTGCCGTCGGTGTCACCGGCGACGAGGTTGTCGGCGCTGGAGACGAAGGCCAGACGGCGGCCGTCGGCGCTCAGGCTCGGCCCGCCGGAAGGGCCGTTGCCGTCGGTGCCGTCCGGGGCGATGCTCGCCTTCTCGGTCCGCGGCACCGCCTCGGCGGCGGCCGCGGGCAGCGCGGCGACGCCGCCGAGCGTGACGGCCAGGGCCACGCCGAGCGCGACGGACGTGGCCCTCCTGGTGCTGGTCATGTGCTGTTCCCCCTGTGTTCCCCGTTGACGCATCTCCCCCGGCCCCGCGCCGAGGGCTCCCCCAGAGCCAACAGCACCACGTACCACAGGGTCAATCCGTCGTATTGAGTACAACCCGGGCAGGCGTTCAGGCGTCCGCGAGGAGACTGTCGGCGAGGAACTCGTGCACGTGCCGCAGGACTTGGGCCCGGTCCGTGCCGCGCAGGCCGATCGCCACATGGATGGCGAAGCCGTCCAGCAGTGCCCGCAGTCGGGCGGCGAACCGGTCCGGGTCGACGCGGCGGAACTCGCCCCGCGAGATGCCCTCGGCGAGCAGGGCCACCAGGTCGCGGTGCCAGGCGCCCTCGATGGCGGCCTGCCGGTCGGAGCACTGCGCGAGATCAAAGGTAGAGACGGTTGGGGGAGACGGACTCGGCCTGTCCGGAGTGCAGCGGCTCGCAGTCCAGGGTGACGAGGCCGGTGCGCGTCGATGTCCACGGCTCCGATATGGAAGTTGAGGCGCGGATCGGCCGGGCCGATGCTGCGCGTGCCGCGCACGGCGGCCCTGCGACGGCGGATCGGCATGGTGTCGCAGCCGCTGGTCCACGGCAGCCTGCGCGACGAACTGCAGGGAGAAGCAAGTCGGTGTCCGCCCCGTGCGCGCCGAGCTGCGGCCCCAGCACCAGGAGTCGGGAGCTACTGGCTTTGCCTGGGTGCGCGTGCACTCTGGCGGGCGTGAGTGAGCCCTGGCGCTGGCGGCTGGGTGCTGCACTCCCGGGAAGGGCACCAGAGTTCGCCGATCGAATGTGTGACCTTTCCGGGCGCTGCTCGTTTGGTGAGACGAGCGGTTTTTTTCGAGGGGCTGGAGGGGGTGGGTGAGTTGCGGGAGCTTACGGCGTCGTTTGTCACCGCCGGTCCCTCGGGGGTGGCGATCCGTACGCGACTCAAGCAGCTCACGCCCGCCGATGAGAAAATCCTCGCGCTGGTGGGCGCGCACCTCGGTTCGCTCGCCTCCCGGGACTTGAAGGCGCGGTGCACTGAGGGTCTGAAGCACTCCACGGACACGTGGGCGGCCCGGAAGCGGAGCCTGACGCCGCTGTCGTCGTCGCGCTGGGCCGGATCGATCACCAAGGCCACGCACGACCAGTGGGCGCTCGCCCGCCGTTGCCAGCTCGCGCACATCGAGTCCCTTGAGGCGGGGATCCGTACGATCGCGCACCGGCTGTCGCTGCCGGTCGGCGAGAAGGGCTCGAAGAAGGCACCCGGCGGCTACCGCAGCAGGCAGGAGTGACACGCCAAGTCCCGCCGTCTGCACCTACTTCAGGACCGGCTGGATCGGGAGCGCGCCGACCGTGAGGCCGGGACCCCGCACATCGTGCGGGGCGGGAAACGGCTGGCCCGCACCCGGCGCCACCTCCCCGCTGCGCAGCTCACCGAGACCGACTGGCGCAGGCGCTGGGAGGCCGAACGCTGGTTCCTGCAGGCCGACGGCGAGTCCGGGAAGCGGTTCGGCAACGAGACCATCCGCGTCAGCCCGCACGGTGAGGTCAGCATCAAGCTCCCGGCTCCGCTCACCGAGCTGGCCAACGCAAGGCACGGCCGGTACGTGCTTGCCTGCCGGATCGTGTTCCCGCACCGGGGTCAGGAGTGGGCGGGCCGGGTCGAGGCTAATCGGGCGGTGGCCTACCGTATCCATCTCGACGTGGCTCGCGGGCGCTGGTACCTGACTGCCTCGTGGCAGATCCCGGTGTCGAAGACCGTCCCGATGGCCACCGCTCTCGCGCATGGTGTGATCGGCGTCGACACCAACGCCGATCACCTGGCCGCCTGGCGGCTCGATGTTCACGGCAACCCGATCGGGAATCCACGCCGGTTCTCCTTCGCCCTCACGGGCAGCGCGCAGAAGACCCGAGAGAAGCACGGCCGGCGCAAACGGTTCCGGCAGCTCATTTCCGGCATGCCCACCGGCCGGCTCCGCGCCCGCCTCACCTCCATGGCCGACCAAACCGGAATCGCGATCATCGCGGTCGATCCGGCCTACACCTCCAAGTGGGGCGCCCACCACTGGCAGGCCCCGCTGACCTGCACGAAGCGTAAACCACTCGCCACGACGCCGCCGTGGCCATCGGACGGCGCTCTCAAGGACACTCGATCCGGCGACGGACGACACCGCCCCGTGCACATCAGAGCGATGTGCACGGGCATCGGACCGTCCAGGCCGACCGGCGTGACCTTGGGGGTGAGGAAACCCGCCCCCGCATTCCCGGACCACGGACACGATCCGTGCCGCCGGACTGTGGAGCGAACGCGGGTGACCAGAACGCCCAACACCGTTCGGGGCGTTCGGCTGAGCATGGGTCCTGGCAACAGGACTCACTCCCGCTCAGTCTCTAGGGACGGTTCGCAGGTGTCGGTCGCCGCGTTCGGGGCGGATGGGCGTAGGCCGGAGGTCCTGGGGCGGAGCCCCCCGGCGAGTCCGGCACCGACGCCGAGTGCCGCCTATCCCAGCGGGTGCATCCAGCCGTGCTTGTCCTCCGCCGTACCGCGCTGGATGTCGAGCAGCGCCTGGCGGAGCCGCAGCGTGACCTCACCCGGCTCTCCGCCGCTCTGCTGCCACTCGGCCCCGGCCCGCTTCACCGTGCCGACCGGCGTGATCACCGCGGCCGTACCGCAGGCGAACACCTCCGTGAGCGACCCGTTCTCCGAGTCCCGCTGCCACTGGTCGACCGAGACGCGGCCCTCCTCGGCCTCGTACCCGAGGTCACGGGCGACGGCCAGCAGGGAGTCCCGCGTGACACCCTCCAGGATGGAGCCCGTGAGGGACGGCGTGACGATCTTGTCGCCGTACACGAAGTACAGGTTCATGCCGCCGAGTTCCTCGACCCACTTGTGCTCGACCGCGTCGAGGTAGCAGACCTGGTCGCAGCCCTTGGTCGCGGCCTCGGCCTGCGCCAGCAGGGACGCCGCGTAGTTGCCGCCGGTCTTGGCGTCGCCCATGCCGCCGGGGACGGCGCGGACGCGGTCCTCGGAGACCCAGATGGAGACCGGCTTGACGCCGCCCGGGAAGTACGCGCCGGCCGGGGAGGCGATCACCAGGAACAGGTACTCGTTCGCCGGCTTCACACCCAGCCCGACCTCGGTCGCGATCATGAACGGGCGGAGGTAGAGGGACTCCTCCCCGCCATGCGCCGGCACCCACGCCTTGTCCTGCTTCACCAGGGCGTCACATGCCTCGATGAACGTCTCGACCGGCAGCTCGGGCATCGCCAGCCGGCGCGCGGAACTCTGGAAGCGCTCGGCGTTCTTCTCCGGCCGGAACGTGGCGACGGAGCCGTCGGGGCGGCGGTAGGCCTTCAGCCCCTCGAAGATCTCCTGCGCGTAGTGCAGGACCGTGGTGGCGGGGTCGAGGGAGATCGGCGCGTACGGCACGAGCTGGCCGTCGTGCCAGCCGCGGCCCTCCGTCCACTTGATCGTCACCATGTGATCGGTGAAGTGGCGGCCGAACCCGGGGTTGGCCAGGATCGCCTCCCGTTCTGCGGCGGAGAGCGGGTTGGCGGACGGCTTGAGCTCGATCGTGGGCGTCGTCATGGGTTGAAGTCCTTCACCGGTTGTAGTGACGGGCCGCGCTCGGTACAGCTCTGATGGTGACCAGTGCTAGGACGTCCGAGCATTCCCTCGTTCCGCGGCCTCGCGTTCGATTATCGCCCGGCGGCGACGGAGGACGGAACGGGGTGAATGCGGCCCGGTGGTCGATGGTGACACCCGGCGGGAACATGCGGAAGCCGCCGGGTGCGGATGCGACCCGGCGGCTTGGGATAAGCAGCGGCGGGTCAGCCGGCTACTCGTACGGCGAGCGCGTCGCCGATCTCCGAGGTGGAGCGGGCGGGCTTGCCGGTGCGCTCCGACAGGTCGGCGGAGACCGCCTCGTCGATACGGGCGGCCTCGGCCTCGTAGCCGAGGTGGCGCAGGAGCAGGGCGACGGACAGCACCGTGGCGGTCGGGTCGGCCTTGCCCTGGCCGGCGATGTCCGGGGCCGAGCCGTGCACGGGCTCGAACATCGAGGGGAACTCTCCGGACGGGTTGATGTTGCCGGAGGCCGCCACACCGATGCCGCCGGAGACGGCCGCGGCGAGGTCGGTGATGATGTCGCCGAAGAGGTTGTCGGTGACGATCACGTCGAAGCGCTCGGGCTGGGTGACCAGGTAGATCGTGGCCGCGTCGACGTGCATGTACTCGGTGGTGACGTCGGGGAACTCCTCGGCCACCTTGTTGAAGATGTTGGTCCACAGGTGACCGGCGAAGGTCAGCACGTTGTTCTTGTGGATCAGCGCCAGCTTCTTGCGCGGGCGGGCCTGGGCACGCGCGAAGGCGTCGCGGACCACGCGCTCGACACCGAAGGCCGTGTTCACGGACACCTCGGTGGCGACCTCGTGCTCGGTGCCCTTGCGGATCGTGCCGCCGTTGCCGGTGTACGGGCCCTCGGTGCCCTCGCGGACCACGACGAAGTCGATCTGCGGCTCGCCGGCCAGCGGGGTGGCGACACCCGGCAGCAGCTTCGACGGACGCAGGTTGACGTGGTGGTCGAAGGCGAAGCGGAGCTTCAGCAGGAAGCCGCGCTCCAGGACGCCGGACGGCACGCTCGGGTCGCCGATCGCGCCGAGGAGGATGGCGTCGTGCTTCTTCAGGGCGTCGAGGTCGGCGTCGGTGAGGGTCTCACCGGTGGCGCGGTAACGCTTGGCGCCGAAGTCGTACTCCTTGGTCTCCAGCTTCACATCCTGCGGAAGGACGGCGGAGAGGACCTTCAGGCCTTCGGCCACGACTTCCTGGCCGATGCCGTCACCGGGAATCACTGCGAGATTGATGCTGCGAGACATGCGGGCACCCTACTCCTCGTCCCATGGGATGACACAGGGTGTCCGTGATGCGGACAGGCGGTACGGCACCCGCCCGGGGGAGCGCACTCGTCCGACGGTTTCCGTTCACCCGTATGTGGGGCGGATGTTGGCGTTCGCTGGGAAATTGACCCGACATGGAGATCCCCCACTTCGGCATCCCGCCCGAGCTCGCGCGCCGGATGAGCATGGCGGAACAGCACGAGTACCTGCGCACGCGGCTGTCGCGGCGCCGCACGCTGGTGACGGCGGGCGCGGTCGCGGGCGGTCTGCTGACCGGCTGTTCCGGCTCCGGGCCGGGGAGTGGTACGGCGACCAGGAGCCCGTCGCCGAGCACGTCGAAGGCGCCGGGCTCCTACATCACCCCATTCGGCCGCCATCTCGCCTTCGGTGCCGACCCGAAGACTCAGATGCGGATCTCCTGGCAGGTGCCGCTCGCGGTGCGCAGGCCGTACGTCCGGGTGGGCCTGCGCCCCGACGACCTCGGCCGCAAGGTCGAGGCGGAGCTGCGCGACCTGCACACCCCGGAGCTGAAGGGCGTACGGCCGGCCGTCGAGCAGTACTACCTGCACGCGGCCCTGGACGGCCTGCGCCCGGACACGACGTATTACTACGGCGTCGGCCACGAGGGCTTCGACCCGGCGTCCCCGCGGCACCGGTCGACCGTCACGTCCTTCCGCACGGCTCCCGCGAGGCCGCCCGAGCGGTTCGTGTTCACCGCGTTCGGCGACCAGGGCGTCGGCGAGGAGGCCGCTCTCAACGACCGTCTGCTGCTGCGCCGGAGCCCGGCGTTCCACCTCCACGCCGGCGACATCTGCTACGCCGACCCGACCGGCAAGGGCAAGGAGTCGGACGTCTTCGACGCCGGGCAGTGGGACCGGTTCCTGAAGCAGACCGAGCCGGTGGCCAGGTCGGTGCCGTGGATGGTGACGACCGGCAACCACGACATGGAGGCCTGGTACTCGCCGGACGGCTACGGCGGCCAACTCGCCCGGTTCTCCCTGCCGGACAGCGGCTTCGACGCGCGGACGGCCCCGGGCGTGTACGCCTTCACGTACGGCAACGTCGGCGTGGTCGCGCTGGACGCGAACGACGTGTCGTACGAGATCCCCGCCAACTTCGGCTACACGGAGGGGCGGCAGACGAAGTGGCTGGACAGGAAGCTCGGCGAACTGCGGGACGACGCTTCCGTCGACTTCGTCGTCGTCTTCTTCCACCACTGCGCGTACTCGACGTCCACGCACGCCTCCGACGGCGGGGTGCGCGCCGAGTGGCTGCCGCTGTTCGCCAAGCACCAGGTGGACCTGGTGATCAACGGGCACAACCACGTCTACGAGCGCACCGACGCCATCCGCAACGGCGAGGTGGGCAGGCCGGTGCCGGTCGGCGGGACGACGGACCCACGGCGGGACGGGATCGTGTACGTCACGGCGGGCGGTGGCGGCAAGGAGCTGTACGGCTTCCCCGACGGCGTGAAGGAGAGCTACGAGGGGAACACCGCCGACCCGGAGTCGGTCGACACGTTCCGGTGGACGAAGTCCCGGGACACCAAGGCGGAGTCGGTGCAGTGGTCGCGGGTGCGCTACCGCGGTTTCTCGTTCCTCTCGGTGGAGGCGGAGAGCGGCGCCGCGCCGAGGCTGAAGGTGTCGGCGCTGGCGTCGAGCGGTGAGCGGATCGACCATTTCGAGGTGCGGCGCGGGGCGTGAGCCCCGCACCGCACCTCGTCGGGTGCGGCTCCCGGACCAGGGGTATTGCGGCTCAGTGACCGGTGAATGCGCTCAGTGACCTCAGTGACCGGTGGATCCGCCGTTGTCCCTGCGGTCGAGGGCGCGCTGGAGCGCCGCGGCGGCGTTCTTGCGGTCGGACTCGGTCGTACGGGAGACGTGACGGACTCGGCGGCGGACGGTCGTCTCGGCCATGGGAAATCGACTCCTTCGACAGCACGGAGTGCAAGGGCGGGTTACGAGACGCCGGATGGGGCGGGGAGCGGTGCCGCAGGGGTTGCCTGCACGGGGCCCGGCTCACGACCGCCATTCGCTTGGTCGAGCGAGACGTTCGGCTCCTACAAAACTAAGGGAGGCCGGAGCGTCTGTCTCCACAATTACTCGGACTTCCTACTATCTGAGACGGTGGACTACATCACACCGCGCTGACCTGCGGTGATCCCTAGAGCACGTCTCCGTCGCGCCAGTCGAAGACCAGTTCGCGCGCGGGGTCGAGCGGACCGGCGAGGGCGGGCCGGACATAGGTGCTGTCCTCTTCCTCCGGCAGTCGGACGATGCCGTCCTGGGGGCTGAGGGCGTGCACGTGGCCGCGCCACAGCCGCCAGCCGCGGGAGGTGTAGAGCCGGGCGCCGTCGTCGCTGGCGGAGAGGGCGCCGAAGTCGTAGGCGCGGTCGACGACGCGTTCCAGCTCGGCCATGACCTGCCCGCCGAGGCCGGTGCGGCGGGCGTCGGCGCGTACGGCGACGTTCTCGACGTACCCGGCACGCAACCACCGGCCGCCGTGCCGCACCCGGCGCATCACGACCGCCCCGTGCGCGGCGAGCCCGGAGCCGTCGTGCACGAGGGCGTGCATGCCTCCGAGGCCGTGGTCCCAGTCCTCGTCGCCGAAGTCGCCGTCGAAGGCGGCGTCCAGCAGGGCCCGGACGGCGTCGAGTTCGGCAGGGGTGAGGTCGGCGGTGTGGGCGGTGCGCGCGCGGGTGGTCATCGGGGTGGTCATCCGCCCAGTATGCGAACGGGCCGCGTCACTCGACCCCGCGCTCCCCGGGCCCGTCACGCCCCGGGCCCGAGGCCCGCCGCGACCGCCTCCCGGAAGCACCGCTGGTCCTGCACGGCAGATGACCGGCCTCCGGCAGCACCACCCGGGTCACGCGCGGCAAGGCCCGCTCCCGAGATCTGTCCGTGTCCGTGTCCGTGTCCGTGTAAGGGAGTCTGCTGGACGGGAGACGCCGACGGGCCGGGTCGTACGACCCGGCCCGTCGGTGCCGCGGGGCTCAGCCCATGTGCGGGTAGGTGTAGTCGGTCGGCGGGACCAGCGTCTCCTTGATGGCGCGGGTCAGGGTCCAGCGCATCAGGTTCTGCGGGGCGCCGGCCTTGTCGTTGGTGCCGGAGGCACGGCCGCCGCCGAAGGGCTGCTGGCCGACGACGGCGCCGGTCGACTTGTCGTTGATGTAGAAGTTGCCGGCCGCGTAGCGGAGCTTGTCCGCCGTGTAGGCCGCCGCCGCGCGGTCGTTCGCGATCACCGAGCCGGTCAGGGCGTAGTCGGAGACGGACTCCATCTGCGTCAGCATCTCGTCGTACTTGTCGTCCTCGTAGACGTGCACGGCGATGATCGGTCCGAAGTACTCGGTGCGGAAGACCTCGTTCTCCGGGTCGGCGCACTCGATGACGGTCGGGCGGACGAACCAGCCCTCGGAGTCGTCGTAGGTACCGCCCGCGACGATCGTGCAGGAGGGGTCCTCCTCGGCGCGGTCGATGGCGGCCTTGTTCTTGGCGAAGGCACGCTCGTCGATGACGGCGCCGATGAAGTTCGACAGGTCGGTGACGTCACCCATCTTGATGCCGTCGACCTCTGCGGCCCACTCCTCCTTGAAGCCGGAGTTCCAGATCGAGGCGGGGATGTACGCCCGCGACGTGGCGCTGCACTTCTGACCCTGGTACTCGAAGGCACCCCGGGTCAGCGCCGTCTTCAGGATCGCCGGGTCCGCCGACGGGTGGGCGACGAGGAAGTCCTTGCCGCCGGTCTCGCCGACCAGACGCGGGTAGGTGCGGTACTTCTCGATGTTGTTGCCGACCGTCTTCCACAGGTACTGGAAGGTCTTGGTCGAGCCGGTGAAGTGGATGCCGGCGAGGTCTCGGTGGACCAGGGCGACCTTGGAGACCTCGATGCCGTCGCCGGTGACGAGGTTGATGACGCCCTTGGGCAGGCCGGCCTCCTCCAGCAGCTGCATGAGCAGCACGGCGGCGTGGGTCTGCGTCGGGGACGGCTTCCAGACGACGACGTTGCCCATCAGGGCCGGGGCCGTCGGCAGGTTGCCCGCGATCGCGGTGAAGTTGAAGGGCGTGATCGCGTAGACGAAGCCCTCCAGCGGGCGGTGGTCCAGACGGTTCCACACACCCGGGGAGTTGGCCGGCGGCTGCTCGGCCAGGAGCTTGCGGGCGTAGGAGACGTTGAACCGCCAGAAGTCGATCAGCTCACAGGGCGTGTCGATCTCGGCCTGCTGAGCCGTCTTGGACTGGCCGAGCATGGTGGAGGCGGCGAGCGTCTCGCGCCAGGGGCCGGACAGCAGCTCGGCGGCGCGCAGGATGATCGCCGCGCGGTCGTCGAAGGACATCGCACGCCAGGCGGGGGCCGCGGCCAGGGCCGCGTCGATGGCGTCCTGGGCGTCCGCCTGCGTGGCGTTGCGGTACGTGCCGAGCACGGCCCGGTGATTGTGCGGCTGGACGACCTTGAAGGCCTCACCGCCGCCCATCCGCTTCTCGCCGCCGATGGTGCAGGGCAGGTCGACGGGGTTGTCGGCCAGCTCCTTCAGCCGGGCCTCCAGCCGGGCGCGCTCGGGCGAGCCGGGGGCATAGCCGTGCACCGGCTCGTTGACGGGGGTGGGGACCTGGGTCACAGCGTCCATGTTTTCCGTAACTCCTTACTGAGCGGTGATTCGGTCTCAGCCCTTGACGAGCCTCAGTCCATGTCGAGCCTCAGCCCATGTCGAGCCTCAGCCCTTGTCGAGCCTCAGCCCATGTCGAGCTGTCAGCCCTTTGTCAGCATCGAGCGGGCGAAGAAGCGCAGGTTGGCCGGCTTCTCCGCGAGTCGGCGCATGAAGTAGCCGTACCAGTCGGTGCCGTACGCGGTGTACACGCGCACACGGTGGCCCTCGGCGGCCAGCCGCAGCTGCTCCTCGGTGCGGATGCCGTAGAGCATCTGGAACTCGTACTCGTCGAGCTTTCGCCCGGCGCGGTGGGCGAGCTCCTGGCCGATGGCGATCAGGCGCGGGTCGTGGGAGCCGATCATCGGGTACCCCTCCCCCTCCATCAACGTCCTGAGGATCCGAACGTATGCCCGATCAATCTCGTGTTTGTCCAGATACGCGACCGAGCCCGGCTCCTTGTACGCGCCCTTGACCAGACGCACCCGGCTGCCGTTCGCGGCGAGGCGGCGGGCGTCGGCCTCGGTGCGGAAGAGGTACGCCTGGATGACGCAGCCGGTCTGCGGGAAGTCCTTCCGCAGCTCCTCGTGGATGGCGAACATCGAGTCGAGGGTGGTGTGGTCCTCGGCGTCCAGGGTGACCGTCGTGCCGATCTCGGCGGCGGCCTCCACGACCGGGCGGACGTTGGCGAGGGCCAGTTCGTGGCCGCCGTCCAGCGCCTGCCCGAACATCGACAGCTTCACGGACATCTCGGCGCGGGTGCCGAGCTCCAGCGGCTTCAGCCGGTCGATCAGCTCCAGGTAGGCGTCCCGTGCGGCGGCGGCCTGGGCGGGGGTGGTGATGTCCTCGCCGACGACGTCCATCGTCAGCTCCAGGCCCCGGCCGGTGAGCTCCCGGATGACCGGGACGACGTCGTCGACGTCCTCGCCCGCGATGAACCGGTCGACGACCTGTTGGGTCACCGGGGCCGCCGAAACCAGGCGTCGCATCCGGTCGCTGCGCGACGCGGCGAGAATCACGGGACCCAGCACGGGGCACCTCCAGAGCACAACCAGCGGATGGCCGGACGCCGGGCGGATGACGCGTCGGGTACGGCACGGAGAACCACCGTGAAACCTAAGGATCCCTCCGTTCGTCGGCCATCGACAGCTGTCACGCATCCGTGCCGCAGATCTCAGACAGATGTATGAAGGGACCCGTGGAGTGCGGGACAATGCCCGGATGACGTCGGAACACAGGGGTGACTACGAGGAGCTGGTCGACGAGATCTCGGAGCTGCTCGGTGCGCCCGCGACGCTGGAGAACCGGGACTTCGAGCTGATCGCCTTCGGCGCGTACGACAGTGAGGGCGATCTCGATCCGTCGGCCCTGGATCCGGTGCGCACCCGCTCGATCCTCACCCGCCGCTCGACGGCGGCCGTCCGGGCGTGGTTCGAGGGCTTCGGCATCACGCGTGCGACCGGCCCGGTCCGTATCCCGCCGACGCCGGAGGCCGGGGTGTACCGGGGCCGCATCTGCCTGCCCGTCCGCCACCGGGGCGTGGTCCACGGCTACGTCTGGCTGCTGGACGACGATCCCGGCCCGAGCGAAGGCCAGCTGTCCGCCGCCATGCAGGTCACGGCCCGGATCGGCGCGCTGCTGGCGGACGAGGCCCAGCACGGTGCCGACCTCAGCCGCGAACTGCGGGCCGTCCTCACCGCGGACCGCGACTGGCAGCGCGACATGGCCATCGCGGAACTCCGCACCGCCCTCGGCCCCCGCGCCGACGGCCTCCACACGGTGCTCTGCGTCGCCCCCTGGCCCACGGCCGACCCCGACGACGCCCCGTCGGTCCGCACGATGCCGGGAGCGACAGCCCTGTGCACCCTGCCGTGGGGGGCCTCGTCCCAGTGCGTGGCCGTCCTGATCCGCCTGCGCTCGGCGGACGTACTGACTCCGGCGACGACAGCCGCAGCCCGTCTGCTGGAGCGGGCGGGCGGGGGAACCATGCCGGGCGGCCCCGCCGCGCGCGCCACGACCGCCTCGGCCGGACGGGGAGCGACCGGCATCACCTCACGGGGAGCGACCGGCACGGGTTCGGGGGGAGCAGGCGGCACGGGTTCGGTCGGAGCAACAGGCAGCACTGCGGGCGGAACAGGCACGGCTTCCGGCGGAGCGAGCGGCAGCACTGCGGGCGGAACAGGCACGGCTTCGGGCGGAGCAACCGGCAGCACTGCGGGCGACGCGACCGGCAGCGCCTCAGGCGGTACGACCGGCAGCGTCTCGCAAGGAGCGACCGGCAGCACTTCGGGCGGAACGACCGGCATGGCTTCGGGCGAAGCGACCGGCAGCACTCCGGGCGGAACGACCGGCAGCCCCTCACGCGGGACAACCGGCAACGCCTCAGGCGGAACGACCGGCACGGCTTCGGGCGAAGCGACCGGCAGCACTCCGGCCGGGGGAACCGGCACGGCTTCGGGCGGAACGACCGACAGCACTCCGGCCGGGGGAGCCGGCACGGCTTCGGCCGGAACGACCGGCAGCACTGCGGGCGACGCGACCGGCAGCCCCTCGGGCCGAACAACCAGTAGTACTTCAGGCGGCACGACCGGCAGCACCTCGCGCCGAGCCACGGGCAGCACTTCGGGGGGAACGACCGGCAGCACCTCACGCGGAACAACCGGACACGCCTCGGGCGGAACAACCGGCAGCACCTCACGCGGAGCACCCGGCCACGCCACGGGCGGAGCCGCTGGCGTCGCCTCGGGCCGACCGGCCACCGGCACCCCGGCTTCCGGAGCGGGCGGCTCGTCCCCGCAGGGAC
>NZ_NGFN01000185.1 GCF_002148965.1 Streptomyces swartbergensis
GCTCCGCGGGCCCCCCAGCGCCCTATCCCCGCCATGGCCGCCACCTCCAGCCCGACGCTATTCGGCCGCTCGGGCCGGCGGACAGGGCGCACCAACGGCACATAGGCGCACCGCGCACCCCACTGCGCCGAGCGGCGAGCCCTCCGGTCGGCTCGTCGCCCGCTGCCGTGCCCGCTCCGGTCACCCGTTCTCGGCCTGGAACATCCAGTGATGCTTCTCCAGGTCCGCCGTGATCCCGATGAAGATGTCCTGGCTCACCGGATCCGGCTCACCGGTCGCCTCGACCCGTTCCCGCATCCGCGCGATCACCGCGCCCAGTGCCTCGACGAGCGTCCGCACGGCGGTCATGTCGTCGACCCAGCCCTCGGGGGTCACGCCGATGCCGCTGCCGACGGCCACGGTCGCGGCTCGCCCGTCGGGCGGGATCCCGAGCGCCGCGGCGCGCTCGGCCACGGTGTCGGAGTACTTCCGCGCGATGTCGACGACCTCGTCGAGCTGGAGATGCACGGAACGGAAGCGCGGCCCCACCACGTTCCAGTGGATCTGCTTCGCCACGAGGGCGAGATCCACCAGGTCGACGAGGGCGCCCTGCAACGCCTCGGACACGGTCTTCAGGCTCGCGTCGGACAGCGGGCTCTTTACGACGTACATCCGCACCTCCGTTGGCTGCCCCCCGCCATCCCCTCAACGATGCCCGTCACACACCCCACAGGCAAACGCAAACAAATCGGGCACAACCCTGCACGGCAGTCCGTGGGCAAGCGAAAACCCCGACCGACACCCCTCCGGATCTCCCGGAGAACCCCGGCCGGGGCCTCACCAGTCTCGGCGCCTGTCAGCGCCCGTTCATGCCACGCACGCGCGAAGCGTCACGCGGCGGTGGCGGCCACCGCTTCGGCGGGCGCCTTGATGGTCACCCGCTCCGGTGGCACACCGGTCACCGAAACAGAGCCCAGCATCGGACGAACCGGCGTGGGCACAGGTTCGCTGGGGGTGGCCGCAGCAGACTGAGCCAGCTCGGCAAGGGCGAGTTCGTCGCTCACTTCCCGCATGAGCTCGGACATCCGTACGTCCAGCGCGTCGCAGATGGCGGAGAGCAGTTCGGAGGAAGCCTCCTTCTGCCCCCGCTCCACCTCGGAGAGATAGCCGAGTGAGACTCGGGCGGACGAGGAGACTTCGCGCAGAGTACGGCCCTGGCGCTGGCGCTGCCGACGCAGCACGTCACCCAGCAGGCGACGGAGCAGGATCATCGGTGGCTCCCTCCTCGGACCGCGTAGCCGCATCCATTACGCCCCACCGTACCGCCTTGCGCCGCGGCCGTGCGGGGAGCGATGTCGTGTTCACTCAGGGCTGCAAACATCAAAACCCCCCGTTCCGTTCCGTATCCTGTGCCCGCTCATTCCCAGTCTGTTCGCCCGCAAGCTCCTTCAGGAGCAGTGCGAGTACGCTCCGTACACTCTCTCTACGAATTTCCTCGCGGTCGCCGTTCAACCGCAGAGCCTCCACTTTTCCGCCGCCGGCAGAACCGGAATCTGCCCTCAGGGGTCCGTCCACTGCGACGAAGACCGTCCCGACGGCCTGCCCGTCCTGCGGCTCGGGACCCGCGACACCGGTGGTCGCGATGCCCCAGTCGGCGCCGAGCGCCTTGCGCACTCCGGCCGCCATCTGGGCCGCGACCTGCGGATCCACCGCTCCTCGCGCCGCCAGCAGGGTGGCGTCGACACCCAGCAGTTCATGCTTCAGTTCGGTGGCGTAGGCCGTCACCGAGCCCTGGAAGACCTTGGACGCCCCGGGGACGGATGTGATCTCCGCCGCAACGAGGCCACCGGTCAGCGACTCCGCGACGGCAAGCGTCCCGCCGTTCACCGTGAGTAGTCGTACCACGTCGGTGGCCGTGGAACTCACGCTTCCTTCTCCTCCAACGCGGCCTCGCGCTCGGCGATTCCCCGCCTGCGCAGCACAATGGCCTGTTTCACATAGTCGAGCCCGGTCACCACGGTCAGAACGACCGCCGCGGCCATCACCCAGAACCTCAGAGTGGCCAGCCACCCCGTCAGCGCCAGCACATACATACCCACGGCCACGCCCTGGGTGAGCGTCTTGAGCTTGCCTCCGCGGCTGGCGGGGATGACGCCGTACCGGATGACGACAAAACGCAGGAGGGTGATCCCGAGTTCCCGGCCGAGGATGACCCCGGTCACCCACCACGGCAGATCGCCGAGCACGGACAGACAGATCAGCGCCGCCCCCATGATCGCCTTGTCGGCGATGGGGTCGGCGATCTTCCCGAAGTCCGTGACCAGGTTGTACGTGCGCGCCAGATGGCCGTCGAAGAGGTCGGTGATCATGGCGATGGCGAAGGCCGCCCAGGCGAGGGACCGCCACACCGGGTCGTATCCGCCGTCCGCGAGCATCAGCGCGACGAAGGCCGGTACGAGGATCAGCCGGAGCATGGTCAGGAGGTTGGCCACGTTCCAGACGCTGGCCTGGTTGACGGCCGCGGCCGCCAGCTTCCCGCCCCGCGCGGGCTTCCCGTCGTCCTGCGCGTCGACGACGGCACTCTCCGAGCCGTCACCGACAGCGGCTCCACTGTCACCCGCACCGGAGGCCGCACCCTGCCGTGCACCGGGCGCTCCGCCCTCGGCCGACCGCGCGGCCCCACGGCCCATCGCAGCCCCGGGAACCTTGCCCGAGGCCGGACCCGCCGCGGCCCTCCTCGCGCCGGAGGGGCCTCCCGCCGCGGATGCCGGAGCACCGGTCATCTGCCCGCCTCCTCACTACACGCCGACGACGCGAAGGAGCCCTGAAGCGGCTCGGCCACCAGGTCGACGCCCTCCGTACCGACCACCTTCGCCTCGACCATACGGCCGCTGCTCAGACCCGCGCCGCTCGTGAGCAGCACCTGGCCGTCCGTCTCGGGCGCCTGGTGGACCGCGCGGCCGTACACGCCCTCCTCGTCGTCGACGGACTCGACGAGCACGTGCACCGTCTGGCCGACGCGCTCCTCGGCGCGCTGCGAGACGAGTTCCTCGGCCAGCCGCGAGACGCGGGCCAGCCGCTCGGCGACGACGTCCTCGTCGAGCTTGTTGTCGTAGGTCGCCGCCTCGGTGCCCTCCTCGTCGGAGTAGCCGAAGACGCCGATGGCGTCCAGCCGCGCGCCGTTCAGGAACCGCTCCAGCTCGGCGAGGTCGGCCTCGCTCTCGCCGGGGAAGCCGACGATGAAGTTGGAGCGCACGCCGGCCTCGGGCGCCTTGCCGCGGATCGTGTCGAGCAGCTCCAGGAACCGGTCGGTGTCACCGAAGCGGCGCATCGCACGCAGCACGCCGGGCGCGGAGTGCTGGAAGGAGAGGTCGAAGTAGGGCGCGACCTTCGGGGTCGACGTCAGCACGTCGATCAGGCCCGGCCGCATCTCCGCGGGCTGGAGGTAGCTCACCCGGACCCGCTCGATGCCGTCCACCTCGGCGAGCTCGGGCAGCAGCGACTCCAGCAGGCGGATGTCGCCGAGATCCTTGCCGTAGGAGGTGTTGTTCTCGGAGACCAGCATGATCTCCTTCACGCCCTGC
This sequence comes from Streptomyces swartbergensis, assembly GCF_002148965.1. Taxonomy (GTDB): domain Bacteria; phylum Actinomycetota; class Actinomycetes; order Streptomycetales; family Streptomycetaceae; genus Streptomyces; species Streptomyces swartbergensis. The sequence continues at coordinate 3,564 of NZ_NGFN01000185.1, forward strand.
TCGGCCAGCCAGCGCGTCTCGTTCAGCACGTCGCTCGGGCGGCGGGAGATGAAGGAGCCGCGGAAGGACGGGATGGCGCAGAAGGAGCAGCGCCGGTCGCAGCCGGAGGCGAGCTTCACGGAGGCGACCGGGGAGCCGTCCAGACGACGGCGCAGGGGCGCACGCGGACCGGAGGCCGGAGCGAGGCCCTCCGGAAGGTCGGCCGGGGCGTGCCCGGGCAGTGCGACCGCGGTGGCCGACTCCTGCCGCTCGGCCGGGCTGATCGGCAGCAGCTTGCGCCGGTCGCGCGGGGTGTGCGAGGCGTGGATGCCGCCGTTGAGGATGGTCTGGAGCCGGTCCGAGATGTCGGTGTAGTCGTCGAACCCGAGCACGCCGTCGGCCTCGGGGAGGGCCTCGGCGAGTTCCTTGCCGTACCGCTCGGCCATGCAGCCCACCGCCACGACGGCCTGGGTTCTGCCGTGTCCCTTGAGGTCGTTGGCCTCCAGGAGGGCGTCGACGGAGTCCTTCTTGGCGGCCTCGACGAAGCCACAGGTGTTCACGACAGCGACGTCCGCGTCCTCGGCGTCCTCCACGAGCTGCCAGCCGTCCGCCTCCAAACGGCCTGCGAGCTCCTCCGAGTCCACCTCGTTACGGGCGCAGCCAAGGGTGACGAGTGCGACGGTACGGCGTTCAGGCATGGGCTCAAGAGTACTTCGTCCCACTGACACCCCACGTCGACGGGGTTGGCGGTTTCCCGGCCAACCCCGTGGTGACTGCGTCCTTCGGACCGGTTATCCGGCTTCGGGGTCGCCCTTCGTGTACGTCAGGCGCTCCACGGCGCCCGGCTGGAAGTCGTCCTTGATCTTCTTGCCGTTGACGAAGAGGTCGATCGCGCCGGCGTCCCCGAGGACGAGGTGGACCTTCGAGCTGTCCTGGAAGGTCTTGGTGTCGCCCTGCTTGAGGACGCCGTCGAAGATCATCCGGCCGTTGTGGTCCTTGACGGCGATCCAGCTGCGGCCGTCGACGGCGGCCACCTGGACCGTCACCTTGTCCTGGGGCGCGGCCGCGATGGCGCTGTCGGACGGCTCGGTCTTGGGGTCGGCGGGCTTCTTGGTCTTGGTGGTCGGGGAAGCGGAGTCGCCGGGCGTGGAGCCCTCGGCCACGTTCGCCTCGTTGGCGCTGTCGCTGCCGCCCTGGAACATGGTGAACCCGACGAACCCGATCACGGCGACGATCGCGGCGACCATGGCGGCGGTCCAGTTGGGCCCCCGCCGCTCCGGACGGATACGTTCCGCCTCGAACAGGGGAGCCGCCGGGGTCGGTGCCGGGCGCCCGCCGTGCTCGTCGCCGTACTGGGCGAGCAGCGGGGCGGGGTCGAGGTGGACAGCCTTGGCCAGGGTCCTGATGTGCCCGCGGGCGTAGACGTCCCCGCCACAGGCGGAGAAGTCGTCCGCCTCGATGGCGTGCACGATGTTCATGCGGACCCGGGTGGCGCTACTGATGTCGTCGACGGTCAGCCCAGCGGCGATACGCGCCTGCTGAAGGGCACGGCCGATGGAGGGGCGGGCTTCCTCGCGGTCTTCTTCGACGCGCTCGTCTTCGAACGGACGCTCGTCTTCAGGGGAGTTGCCGATGGACACGGGGGCGCCTTTCGAGCGTGTAGCCGCCTGTGCTGGAGGTTCAGTCTAGGGGGGGTGCAAAAGGGTGGGGCAACCGGGCGGTGGCACTTTGTACGCCATCGGAATGGCCCGACATTCCGATGGTGGGAAAGCTGTTTGTCACTTCCCTCAACTTGACGTACGCCGAAGGGAAACGGTTGCTCAATGATCCCTTACGGGTGAGTCACGATCCGGACACCCGATTGCACTACAACTCGGCGAGGCGACCGGCCGTGTCCCACTTCCCTACCCTTCAGACTCCCCCCGGATCAGCGCGAGCACGCCATCCAGCTCGTCAGGCTTCACAAGAACGTCACGAGCCTTCGAACCCTCACTCGGTCCGACGATGTTGCGGGACTCCATCAGGTCCATCAGCCGCCCGGCCTTGGCGAAGCCGACACGCAGTTTGCGCTGGAGCATGGAGGTCGACCCGAACTGCGTGGAGACGACCAGTTCGGCCGCCTGGCACAGCAGGTCGAGGTCGTCGCCGATGTCCTCGTCGATCTCCTTCTTCTGCTTGGTCCCGACGGTGACGTCGTCCCGGAAGACGGGCGCCATCTGGTCCTTGCAGTGCTGGACGACGCCCGCGATCTCCTCCTCGGTCACGAAGGCGCCCTGCATACGGGTCGGCTTGTTGGCGCCCATCGGCAGGAACAGCCCGTCGCCCTTGCCGATGAGCTTCTCGGCGCCCGGCTGGTCGAGGATGACCCGCGAGTCGGCCAGCGACGACGTGGCGAAGGCCAGCCGCGACGGCACGTTCGCCTTGATCAGGCCGGTGACGACGTCGACCGACGGCCGCTGTGTGGCGAGCACGAGGTGGATGCCGGCCGCGCGCGCGAGCTGCGTGATGCGCACGATCGCGTCCTCGACGTCCCGCGGCGCGACCATCATCAGGTCGGCGAGCTCGTCGACGATGACCAGCAGATACGGGTACGGCTGGAGCTCGCGCTCGCTGCCCTCGGGCGGCTTGACCTTGCCCTCGCGCACCGCCCGGTTGAAGTCGTCGATGTGCCGGTAGCCGTAGGCGGCCAGGTCGTCGTAGCGCAGGTCCATCTCGCGTACGACCCACTGGAGCGCCTCGGCGGCCCGCTTGGGGTTGGTGATGATCGGGGTGATCAGGTGCGGGATGCCCTCGTAGGCGGTCAGCTCGACCCGCTTGGGGTCGACGAGGATCATCCGGACGTCCTCGGGGGTCGCCCGCATCATGACCGAGGTGATCAGGCAGTTGATGCAGGACGACTTTCCGGAGCCGGTGGCGCCGGCGACCAGCATGTGCGGCATCCTCGCCAGCGAGTGCATGACGTAGCCGCCCTCGACGTCCTTGCCGAAGGCGACCAGCATCGGGTCGTCGTCCTCGGCGGACTCCGCGAGCCGCAGTACGTCACCGAGGTTGACCATCTCCCGGTCGGTGTTCGGGATCTCGATGCCGACCGCGGACTTGCCGGGGATCGGGCTGATGATCCGCACGTCCGGGCTGGCGACGGCGTAGGCGATGTTCTTGGCCAGCGCGGTGATCCGCTCGACCTTCACGGCGGGGCCGAGCTCGATCTCGTAGCGCGTGACCGTCGGCCCGCGCGTGAAGCCGGTGACGCTGGCGTCCACCTTGAACTCGGTGAAGACGTTGGTGAGCGCTGCGACTATGGCGTCGTTGGCGGCGCTGCGGGCCTTGCCGGGTCCTCCGCGCGTGAGGAGGTCGAGGGACGGCAGCGCGTACGTGATGTCGCCGGACAACTGGAGCTGTTCCGCGCGCGGGGGCAGGTCGCGGGGCTTGGCGGGCGGGGACTTGGTGAGGTCGCGGACGCCCGCCTTCGGCCTCTCCTGCTCGGGCTCGTCCTGCTGGAGCTTCTCCTGCTGCGGCCGGGCGGCCGGGACGGGCGTCGGCGTGGTCACCTCGCGGTCCCCGACGGTCACGCCCTGGGTGAGGTCGGCGACGATCGGCGAGGGCGGCATCCCGTGCAGCACGGCCCCGTCGAGCGCGGCGGCGGCCGCCGCGGCGACGTCCACGGCGTCCCTGGGCCGGTCCATGTCGGGCTGCGGCAGGGCGGAGCGCCGGGGACGGCCACGGCGCCGGGAGAGGGCCTCCTGTTCGGCGCTGTCGGGGTCGTACGCCGCCGGAGCCGGCGCACGCCTGCCGCGCGGCCGGGCGGGCAGCGCCTCACGCCACTGCTCGTCGTAGCGCTCGTCGTCGTCGGCGAAGCCGTACTCGTCCTCGGCCGGGTCGCGGACGATCCCGAGCCGCACCCCGAGCAGCCGCAGCCGCTGCGGGATGGCGTTGACCGGGGTGGCCGTGACGACCAGCAGCCCGAAGATCGTCAGCAGCACGAGCAGCGGCACGGCGAGCATGTCGCCCATGGCGTACGACAGCGGGGTCGCCATGGCCCAGCCGATGAGGCCGCCGGCGTCCCTTATGGCCTGCATGCCCTCGCCGCGCGCCGGTGAGCCGCAGGCGATGTGGACCTGGCCGAGCACCCCGATGACGAGCGCGGACAAGCCGATGACGATGCGTCCGTTGGCCTCGGGCTTCTCCGGGTGGCGGATGAACCGCACGGCGATGACGGCGAGCAGGATCGGCACGAGCAGGTCGAGCCGGCCGAAGGCGCCGGTCACCAGGATCTCGACCAGGTCGCCCACCGGGCCCTTCAGATCGGCCCAGGTGCCCGCGGCGACGATCAGCGCGATACCGAGCAGCAGCAGGGCGACGCCGTCCTTGCGGTGGGCCGGGTCGAGGTTCTTGGCGCCCTGCCCTATGCCGCGGAAGACGGCGCCGACGGCATGTGCGACCCCGAGCCACAGGGCGCGCACGAGCCGGTAGATGCCCCCGGTCGGGCTCGGAGCCGGTTTGGGCGCGGCCTTCTTCGCCGCGGCCTTCTTGGCGGGCGCCCTTTTCGCTGGAGCCTTTTTGGCAGCGGCCTTCTTCGCCGGAGCCTTCGCCGAACCGGCCGCCTTCTTCGCGGGCGGCTTCTTGGCTGCGGAGGGACGTGAGGCCATGGGTGTGAGGTTACCGGGGGAGACGACAAGGGACACGTGTGCCTACGGCTTCACCCGTTCGTGTCGCTTCGGGAGAGGCGCAGAACTGACGCGCGCTCATGGGCGGGCAACGACGCCTGCCCGGCCGTCAGTTCTGCGAGGACACCGACGATGTGCTCCCGGTGCCCGGCTCCAGCGCGTCCAGCGCCCGCCGCAACCCCGTGAGCTTGCGCTCCAGATGAGCCGCCGTGGCCACCGCCGCCGCGTCCGTCGAGTCGTCGTTGAGCTGCTTGGTCAGCGCCTCGGCCTGCTCCTCGACGGCCGCGAGCCGCGCCGAGAGCTCGGCGAGCAGCCCGGCCGACTCCTTGGCCTCGCCGTCCGCGTCCTTGCCGTTGCCCTCCAACTGGAGCCGCAGCAGCGAGGCCTGCTCACGCAGCTGGCAGTTCTTCATGTACAGCTCGACGAAGACGGAGACCTTCGCGCGCAGCACCCACGGGTCGAACGGCTTGGAGATGTAGTCGACCGCGCCCGCCGCGTAACCCCGGAAGGTGTGGTGCGGCCCGTGGTTGATCGCGGTGAGGAAGATGATCGGGATGTCCCGGGTCCGCTCCCGCCGCTTGATGTGCGCGGCTGTTTCGAAGCCGTCCATGCCCGGCATCTGGACGTCCAGCAGAATGACCGCGAAGTCGTCCGTGAGCAGCGCTTTGAGCGCTTCCTCCCCGGACGATGCCCGCACCAGCGTCTGATCGAGCGCAGAGAGGATCGCCTCCAGCGCCAGCAGATTCTCCGGCCGGTCATCGACCAGGAGGATCTTGGCCTTCTGCACCATGGCCCGCCCTCCTCGCCCCGGCGTGGGGCCTCCCCTGTCCGCAGGACCTGAGGATGCACCGGTGGGTGCCGCCCCAGGGGACGACTCCCTTGCGTCGCCCGTCCTTGTGCCGGTCATCGTAGCCGCACCCCGCCTGTCGCCACACCCTGTCACCGCGATGTCACTGTGCCCGTAGCAGAAACGCAGCAGGAGACCAGAAGGTTCCCCAGATCTCGTACTTCTACACGACTATGCGCACATCGAGTCCGCAACTCCGTGTGAACACCGAACCTTTCCGCCAACGTTGCGTAACGGTCCAACGTTCCCCTCATTCCCCTCGCATCCACTGATCCATCACCGTCAGCAGGTGATCGGGGTCGACCGGCTTCGTGACGTAGTCGGAGGCGCCCGACTCGATCGCCTTCTCCCGGTCGCCCTTCATCGCCTTCGCGGTCAGCGCGATGATCGGCAGCCCGGCGAACTGCGGCATCCTGCGGATCGCCGTGGTCGTCGCGTACCCGTCCATCTCGGGCATCATGATGTCCATCAGGACGACCGCCACATCCTCGTGCTGTTCCAGGACCTCGATGCCCTCGCGGCCGTTCTCGGCGTACAGCACGGACAGGCCGTGCTGCTCCAGGACGCTGGTCAGCGCGAAGACGTTGCGGATGTCGTCGTCGACGATCAGCACCTTCTCGCCGCCGAAGCGGATGCCGCGCCGCGGCTTCGGCGCCGCCTCCTGCTCCGCGGGCGTCCACTGCTCCGGCTGCGCCGGGCGCGACGCCAGCTCCGGCATCCTGCGGCGCCGCCGGAACAGCGCGGCCGGACCGTTCTGCGTCTCGTTGTACGACTTCACCTCGGCCGGCGTCTCGACCTCGACCTCGGACAGCTCGGACAGGTCCGACGTCGACGCCATCAGGTCACCGGGCTCCAGGGCCGGCAGCTGCTGCTGATAGCCCTGCGGCGGCAGTTCGCTGGGGTGCAGCGGCAGGTACAGCGTGAACGTCGAGCCACGGCCCGGCTCGCTCTGCGCGTAAATCTCACCGCCGAGCAGCTGGGCGATCTCCCGCGAGATGGACAGCCCCAGTCCCGTACCGCCGTACTTGCGGCTGGTGGTGCCGTCGGCCTGCTTGAACGCCTCGAAGATCACCCGCATCTTGCTGGACGCGATACCGATCCCGGTGTCGGTCACGGAGAACGCGATCAGCTCGGCGTCCGGATCCGTCAGCGACCCGGTCTCCAGCAACTGCTCCCGGATCTTCTGCGGCACGTCGTCCCGCGCCGGCCTGATGACCAGCTCCACCGACCCGGAGTCGGTGAACTTCACCGCGTTGGACAGCAGGTTGCGCAGCACCTGGAGCAGCCGCTGCTCGTCGGTGTGCAGCGTCGCGGGCAGCTCCGGCGACACCCGTACCGACAGGTCCAGGCCCTTCTCCGCGGTCAGCGGGCGGAAGGTGGCCTCCACGTAGTCCACGAGCTGGACGAGCGCGATCCGCGTCGGGGACACGTCCATCTTGCCCGCCTCGACCTTCGACAGGTCGAGGATGTCGTTGATCAGCTGGAGCAGGTCGGAACCGGCCCCGTGGATGGTCTCGGCGAACTCGACCTGCTTCGGGGAGAGGTTCCCCTCGGCGTTGTCGGCGAGCAGCTTGGCCAGGATCAGCAGCGAGTTGAGCGGCGTACGCAGCTCGTGCGACATGTTCGCCAGGAACTCGCTCTTGTAGCGCATCGACACCGCGAGCTGCTCGGCGCGCTCCTCCAGGACCTGCCGCGCCTCCTCGATCTCGGTGTTCTTCACCTCGATGTCGCGGTTCTGCTGGGCCAGCAGCTCGGCCTTCTCCTCCAGTTCGGCGTTGGACGCCTGGAGGGCCTTCTGCCGCTGCTCCAACTCGGCGGAACGCTCACGCAGTTGCTCGGTCAGCTCCTGCGACTGCGCCAGCAGCAGCTCGGTCTTGGTGTTGACGGAGATCGTGTTGACGCTCGTCGCGATCATCTCCGCGATCTGGTTCAGGAAGTCCTTCTGGATCTGCGTGAAGGGCGTGAAGGACGCCAGCTCGATGACCCCGAGCACCTTCCCCTCGAACAGCACCGGCAGGACGATCACCTGCGCGGGCGGCGCCTCACCGAGCCCCGAGGAGATCTTCAGGTAGCCGCTGGGCGCGTTCTCCACGAGGATCGTGCGCTTCTCCGTGGCGGCCGTGCCGATCAGCGCCTCACCGGGCTGGAACGACGTCGGCATGGAGCCCATCGAGTAGCCGTACGAGCCGAGCATGCGCAGCTCGTACTGGTCGTCGTCCGCGGCGTTCATGTCCTCGCCGTCGACCAGCGGCATCGCCAGGAAGAACGCGCCGTGCTGGGCGGAGACCACCGGCGTCAGCTCGCTCATGATCAGCGAGGCCACGTCCTCCAGGTCCCGGCGGCCCTGCATCAGCGCGGAGATCCGGGCCAGGTTGCCCTTGAGCCAGTCCTGTTCCTTGTTGGCGATCGTGGTGTCGCGCAGGTTGGCGATCATCTTGTTGATGTAGTCCTGGAGCTCCTGGATCTCCCCGGACGCGTCCACGTCGATCTTCAGGTTCAGGTCGCCGCGGGTCACCGCGGTCGCCACGCGCGCGATGGCACGCACCTGACGGGTCAGGTTCCCGGCCATCTCGTTCACGGACTCGGTCAGGTCCCGCCACGTGCCGTCGACGTCACGCACGCGTGCCTGCCCGCCGAGCTGTCCCTCCGTACCCACCTCGCGGGCTACTCGGGTGACCTCCTCGGCGAAGGAGGACAGCTGGTCGACCATCGTGTTGATGGTCGTCTTCAGCTCCAGGATCTCCCCGCGCGCGTCGATGTCGATCTTCTTCGTCAGATCACCCTTGGCGATGGCCGTGGTCACCATGGCGATGTTGCGCACCTGGCCGGTCAGGTTGGACGCCATCTGGTTCACGGACTCGGTCAGGTCCTTCCACGTACCGGCCACACCCGGCACGTGCGCCTGCCCGCCGAGGATGCCGTCCGTGCCCACCTCACGGGCCACCTTGGTGACCTGCTCGGCGAACGAACTCAGCGTCTTGACCATCGTGTTGATGGTGTCGGCGAGCTGCGCGACCTCACCGCGCGCCTCGATCGTGACCTGCCGCGTCAGGTCACCGTTGGCGACCGCCGCGGAGACCTGGGAGATGTTCCGCACCTGAGTGGTGAGGTTCTTGGCCATCAGGTTGACGTTGTCGCTCAGGTCCTTCCAGATGCCCGTGACCCCGGGCACGTGCGCCTGGCCGCCCAGGATGCCCTCGGTGCCCACCTCACGGGCCACCCGGGTCACCTGCTCGGCGAACGAGGACAGCTGGTCGACCATCGTGTTGACGGTCGTGACGAGCTCGAGGATCTCGCCCTTGGCGTCGACGGTGATCTTCTTCGACAGATCGCCCCGGGCGACCGCGGTCGTGACCTCGGCGATATTGCGCACCTGGATGGTCAGGTTGTTCGCCATGCCGTTCACGGACTGGGTGAGGTCCTTCCAGGTGCCGGAGACGCCCTGCACCTCGGCCTGGCCGCCCAGGATGCCCTCCGTACCCACCTCACGGGCCACACGCGTGACCTCCTGGGCGAACGACGACAGCTGGTCCACCATCGTGTTCAGCGTGTTCTTCAGCTCCAGGATCTCCCCGCGCGCGTCCACGTCGATCTTCTGTGACAGATCACCCCGGGCCACCGCGGTCGCCACCTGCGCGATGTTGCGCACCTGCGCGGTGAGGTTCCCGGCCATGCCGTTCACGGAATCGGTGAGGTCACGCCACACACCGGCGACGCCGGGCACCTGCGCCTGTCCGCCCAGCCGGCCGTCCGTACCCACCTCGCGCGCGACCCGGGTCACCTGGTCGGCGAAGGCCGAGAGCTGGTCGACCATCGTGTTGATGGTGTTCTTCAGCTCCAGGATCTCCCCGCGCGCGTCCACGTCGATCTTCTGTGACAGATCGCCCCGGGCCACCGCCGTCGTCACCTGCGCGATGTTGCGCACCTGGGAGGTGAGGTTCCCGGCCATGGAGTTGACGGAGTCGGTGAGCTCCTTCCACGTGCCGGACACGCCGTCCACCTGGGCCTGACCACCGAGACGGCCCTCCGTGCCCACGTCCCGGGCCATCCGGGTCACCTGGTCGGCGAAGGACGACAGCTGGTCCACCATCGTGTTCACGGTGTTCTTCAGCTTGAGCATCTCGCCGGAGACGTCGACCGTGACCTTCTGCGAGAGATCGCCGTTGGCCACCGCCGTCGTCACCTGGGCGATGTTCCGCACCTGACCGGTGAGGTTCCGGAACGCCGTGTTGACGGAGTCCGTCAGGTCCTTCCACGTCCCGGCCGCGCCCGGCACCTGCGCCTGACCGCCCAGCTCACCCTCGACACCGATCTCACGGGCCACACGAGTCACTTCGGCACCGAAGGCCGAGAGCTGGTCGACCATCGTGTTGACGGTGTTTTTCAGCTCCAGCATCTCGCCGGCCACGTCCACGGTGACCTTCTGCGACAGGTCACCGTTGGCCACGGCCGTCGTCACGGCGGCGATGTCCCGCACCTGAGTGGTCAGATTCCGGAAGACCGTGTTCACCGAATCGGTGAGGTCCTTCCACGTCCCCGCCGCACCCGGCACATTCGCCTGACCACCGAGACGCCCCTCGGCCCCGACCTCGTTGGCCACCCGCGTGACCTCGTCCGCGAAGATCCGCAGCGTCTCGGTCATCTGGTTGATCGTCTCGGCGAGCTGCGCGACCTCGCCGCGCGCCTGCACGGTCACCTTCCGCGACAGGTCACCGTTGGCGACCGCCGTCGTCACCTCCGCGATCCCGCGCACCTGGGCCGTGAGATTCCCGGCCATGGTGTTGACGGAGTCGGTGAGCTCCTTCCACACGCCGTCCACCCCGGGCACCTGCGCCTGACCGCCCAGCGCGCCCTCGGTGCCCACCTCCCGGGCCACCCGCGTCACCTCGGAGGAGAACGCCGACAGCTGGTCCACCATCGTGTTGACGGTGTTCTTCAGCTCCAGCATCTCGCCGGCCACCTGAACCGTGACCTTCCGAGACAGATCACCCTTCGCGACCGCTGTCGTCACCAGCGCGATATCCCGCACCTGAGCGGTGAGCCGGTACGCCATCGTGTTGACGGAGTCCGTGAGATCCCGCCACGAACCCGACATCCCACGCACACGGGCCTGTCCGCCGAGCTTGCCCTCGGTGCCCACCTCACTGGCCACACGCGTGACCTCGTCGGTGAACGTCGACAGCTGGTCCACCAGATTGTTGACGGTCCGCCCGACCTTCAGGAACTCGCCGCGCAGCGGCTGCCCGTTCCCGTCCGGCACCTGCGTCCGCAACTCCATACGCGGCGACAGATCACCCTCGGCCACCGCGGACAGCACCCGGCTGACCTCGGAAACCGGCCGCACCAGGTCGTCCACCAGGGCATTCGAGTTGTCGATCGCGGTCGCCCAGGAGCCCTCACAGGCCCCCGTCTCCAGCCGCTCGGTGAGCTTGCCCTCCCGGCCCACCATCCGCCGCACGCGCGAGAGCTCACCCGTCAGATGCAGATTGCGGTCGGCCACCTCGTTGAAAACCGCCGCGATCTCGGCCATCACGCCGTCCCCGGACACCGTGAGCCGCTTGCGGAAGTTGCCGTCCCGCATCGCCACCAGGGCAACCATCAGCCGGTTCAGGGCTGCCGTGTCCACTTCAGTCGTGCCGCTACGCACTTTGCCCTGACTACTTGGGGACTGTCCGCCTTTCGCGCGCGTCTTCTTGCCACGCGTCGCTGCGCCAGACTCCACTGTGTCCCTCCCGCAGGGGTCGACCGTCACTGCTGTGCTGAGGTACCGCGCTCGGCGTACCGGTTACTACTGCGTATTCTCCGCCTTGCATACCAGGCCGTTCCCGGGGGGCTGCTGCCCCCGTACGCAGAAGACACTCAGCCTGCCCGGACATTCACAAGAAGCTTGCCCAGTGTTTCACCCTGGCCGAACCAGGCCATAACAGTTCGGCAGCTTCGCACATCGTCCGCACACCCTCCGGACGGAAACACTGCAGACCGGCATCCGCATGGACCGCGAAGGTAAGTAACCTTGCATCCGGCTGTCCAGCCGCGCCGGTCCGTCCGGCCTGGGCGGTGGCACGAAGACGAGCGGGCATCGGAGGGGCGGCCGCACACATGACCACCGGACTGATCCCGGGGGGACAGCCCCCGGACCCCCGGCCGACGGGCGGCCTGCCGCAACAGCGGCGCGAGCCGGTCGGCCACGCAGCCCAGCATGTCGAGAACCGGTCGAGGAGTTCTGTGATCACCGCGCGAGCGGCCGCCAGTTTCGAGCCCGTCGGGCGATCTGTAGCGAGCGCCCGCTCCTTCGTCCGCGACACCCTCCAGGGCTGGGGCTTCGCCGACATCGTCGATGACGCCGTCGTTCTCACGAGCGAACTGGTGACCAACGCCGTGGTCCACGCGGGCACCTCCGCCGATCTGCTCTGCCTGCGCAGCGACGAGGGCGTGCGCATCGAGGTGGCCGACCGCTACCCCGAGCGTGAGATCCCGCTCCAGGCCTCGGCCATCAACATGGGCAGCCCCGACCGCGAGGGCGGACGCGGCCTCCAGCTGTGCGCGGCCCTCGCCGGCCGCTGGGGCGTCGAGTACACCCCCACCCACAAGACCGTCTGGTTCCAACTCGACCTCCCGGCCAGGGTGGTGGGCACCCGCGCGGCCGGCCCGGCCCTCCCCGCCAACCTCCTCCCCCTTGCCGACGGCCGGGTCCGCGTGGCCGTCGTCCAGATCGACCGCACCGGCCACATCACCGCCTGGAACGAGGACGCCGAGGACCTCTTCGGCTACCCGGCCGAGCAGGTCACCGGCAAGCCCCTGACCGACCTCGCGGCCTGGCCGCACACCCCGGGCACCAGCACCGGCATCGCGGAGGCACTCCAGCTCTCCCGCTGGGAGGGCAGTTACGGCATCCGCGCCGCCGACGGCCGCGTGACGGCCGTCTACGCCTCCCACCTGCGCGTCCGCGACACCGGCGGCGAACCGTCAACCGTGTGCCTCTTGGTACGTGACCACGAACGGGCCGTTCTCCAGACGCCTCTACGCGTCCCTGCCTCCGACACCGCCACCTCCGAGGGCCAGAGCACCGACCCCTTCGAGGTGTTCATCGGCTACCCGGCCCCGGACGACCTCGACGGCCTCCTCCAGCGCACGGTCGAACGCGCCCGCGACATGCTCGACGGCGACTCCGCGTTCCTCCTGCTGGCCACCGACGACGAGACTGAACTGGAGGTCCGCGCCTCCACGGGCCTGCCCTCCGCCCGTCAGCGCTTCGCCCGCGTCCCCGTCGAGGCAGGCTCCGGCCGCTACGGCTCCGCCCGCATGCCGGCCGTCCACGACGACCTGACGGCGGTCCCCGGCGCGGTGCCGCTGCTGAACGGCACGGGCATGCGCTCGGTCGTCACGGTCCCGCTGAAGGTCGAGGGCCGCCTCACCGGCTCCCTCGGCGTCGCCGCCGAGGCCCCCGGCAGATACTCCAACGAGGAAGCCCTGCGCCTCCAGTTCGCCGCCGACCGCATCGCACTCGCCGTCGAATCGGCCCGCCTCGGCGAACTGGAACGCCTGCGCCGCGGCTCCCTGAACTTCCTCGTCGAGGCCTCCGACCTACTCGCCGGCACCCTGGACCGCGACCAGACCCTGGCCCTGATGGCCCAGATGACGGTCCCCACCCTCGCCACCTGGTGCGCCGTCTACACGATCGCCCACCAGGCCTCCGAGCCGTACCTCTCGTACGTCCTGCACGAGGACGAGGAACTCATCGACGGCATCAAGTCCCTGCTGTCGAAGGTCCCCCCGCCCGACCC
>NZ_NGFN01000186.1 GCF_002148965.1 Streptomyces swartbergensis
GGCCCCACCACCTCACTTACGACGCACTGGGCCGCCCCGAAACGGTCACCGACGGACGCGGCATCAAAGCGGTGTATGAGTACGACAACTGGGACCGCACCGTCCTGGTCTCCTCCACCAACGCCACTGTGCGCTACCACTACGACGGCGACGGCAACCTCCGGCAGCGTGACGACGGCACCGGGGTGACCAAGTACGAGTTCGACCCGCTGTCCAGGGAGACGGTCCGCACCCTGCAGAACGGCTCGCAGACCAAGCTCACCTACACACCGGCCGGCAAACGTCGACACCTATGAGGACCCGGCCGGTGTCACCGACTACGACTGGAACGAGGTCAACAAGCTCACCGCGGTGAAGGACCCGACCGGTAAGACCACCACGTACAAGTACAACGCCAACGACTTCCGGACGACGACGACCCACCCCGGTGGCACGGTCCAGGAGGTCGACCCGGACAAGTCCAGCCGACCCGAGAAGATCAAGGCGACCTCGCCCAAGGGCACCCTGGTCGACCTCGCCTGGAACGGCTCCAGCACCAACTGGTCCTACGACAAGATCGGCAACGAGACCGTCGGCGCCTCCACACCAGAGGGCACCCGAACTGGTGAGACGTGGTCCGACTACAGCCAGCTGACGTCGATCACCGTCGGTGGCAAGACCTAGGCCGGCCAGTACGGCTCCACCGACCACAGTGAGCGCATCAAGCTCGGCGACACCTTCTTCCACAATGGCCCGCTCGGCCTGTCCGCCAAGATCACGGCCGGCGTGGACATGGGATTCAACCGGGAACCCGGGGGCACCTTGAAGCTCTATGACGACCGGGGGCAAGTCGTACTACTACTACTACCTCACCGACGCGATCGGCTCCCTTGTCGCGCTCGCCGACGAGACCGGCACCAAGGTGAACGCCTACGCCTACAGCCCCCGAGGCGTCGAGCGCAGCACCACCACCGAAAAGGTCCCCCAGCCCTACCGTTTCGCCGGCGGCTTCCAGGACCCCACCGGCCTGTACTACTTCGCCGCCCGTTACTACGACCCCAACATCGGCCACTTCACCAGCCCCGACCCCTCCGGCCAGGAGAAGAACCCCTACCTCTACGCCGAAGGCGACCCCGTCAACCGGATCGACCCTTCAGGGCTGGCCTCGTGGCAGATCGGCGGCGAAATCTGTGCCGGGGTATGCCTCGGCGGCGGCTATGCCAAAGATGACCAGGGCGAAGGAGGGGGACTCTCCAACATCGGCGTGGGGTCCCCCGGTGGCTCCGGCGGATACGAGGAAGGCACGGGCGACGCCAGACCCGGTCCTTCCGCATACGGCAAGTGCCAGGCCGGCTTCGGCAGCATCGGCGGCCAACTGGCTCAGGGCGGCGATTTCGCGCTGACCGGTGGCCTGGGCGGCCCGAGGGCCTCGACCCCCAAGTGCTCCGGCGGTCTGCAAGTCCAGTTCTGACAAACGCTCGCTGTGGGCGGCGCGCGGTCGCCCACGGCCTCCGGCGAAAGGAAAGAGAGAATGGACATCAGAACACTCGCTGTGGAAGGCAAGGAGCCGGTAACCGGGCCTCTGCTTTATTTCCTCATTGGTGTCGCGGTGTTCTTCGCCGTGATCATTGCTGTACGGCTATTGCGGAAGAAGTGAATTGCTGTCCTAGCGGCCGCGAAGCAACGGCAATGGGAGAAACGGATGGATGAGCGCACCCTGGTAGGAATTGGCGCGGTAGTCATCGGAATCATATTGATGCTCGGGAGTCAGGCTCTCGCCAGGCGATCGATGCAGAATCAGAACGTGTTCGGTAGGGCCAACCGCGAGCAGCCCGCCATGGCTACTCAACTTGATTGGGTGATGTCGGGTGGCGTGGGCCATCGGTTACCTGCGCCGGTGACCGCCGACCCACATGGGCTGGCCCTCGGTGTGCATACTGTGACCAGCAGAGGGGCCGTCGTCCGACCGAACGGTGATGGGTGGGGCCGATAGGCCACGGGCCGGGCCGGACGATCAAGGAGACCAGCGATGGATGTCAAGGAATGCTGGCGCCGCTACGGGCTTCGCCCCGTCGGCGCGGACCTCGACGAGATCCGTGCACTCCTCAAAGAGCACACGGCGCGTGAGCGACGCGTCCAGGGCGCGGGCGACACTGAGCTGATGAGGCTCTGCTGCTTCCAGCTGTTCAACAGCGGCGACCTCGACGACGTGCTCCTGATCTGGAGTGCGAAGCAAGCCAGCTTCGACGCAGCGTGCTCGATCGACATCGAATTCCTGCTTGGGCACGGGCTCGACGCGACGAAGGCCCACCTCTCGGCCAACCGTGCACCTTCTGCGACGGCGGCACTGGATCGACTACGCGAGCTCGAGGCAGACGGTGAATTCGAGGGCTTCTCAGCGGAGGAGCGCTCCGCCGTCTACGACCGGTACTACGGCGACTGACGAATCTGTAGCGCCGGTCAGTCGTCCGTGATGAGGCCGGTGCCCGCAAGGCAGCTGTCGACGAAATCCGGGCGGTACTGGATCTGCTTGAGCCTGCGCTTCACGGCCCTGGTGATCTGGCCCAGGTCGGCTGCGGCGAGGTTGCCAATGTCGCGTTTGACCAGCGACCAGATGCCCTCCTGCGGGTTCAGGTCCGGCGCGTAGGTGGGGAGTTGGAACACTGTGAGCCAGGCGGCATTCGCGGCGATGAACTCCCGCATCCCGGCGGTCAGGTGGAGGCGGACGTTGTCCCAGACCAGCACGATCGGTCCGCCGAGCTGGATGCGGGCACGCACCAAGAGGTCGCGGAGGTCCCGCCAGCCGAAGCCCTTCGGCTCCCCCTTGCGCCCTCGGTACTCGCGGATGGCGTAGATCAGCCGGGACCGCTCGCCCGGCTTGTAGCAGGTCATACCCGCCATCGACACCCGTCCGGAGCCCCGGCCGCGAACCCAGACGACCGGGGTTCGGCCGATCCGTCCCCAGGTTCGAGAGCGCGGCGGCGTCATCGACTGGCCGGCCTCATCCTCGAAGACGATCCAGGCGTTACACGCCGCCGCACAGCTCTTACCCGTGGCCAGACCTCCTTCTTCCACAACTCAACGGCCGCATCGTGGCGCTCGATCGCCCGGCGGGTGGGCTGCTGCCACGACCAGCCGTGCCGCTTCAGCAGCCGCCACGTGCCTTCCACCGTGTACGAAACGTGGAACAGTCGACCGATCAGCGTCTTGACTCGCGCCAGCGTCCACCGCTGATCGGCCCAGCCGTGGACGAGTGGTCCACGCTCCAACTCCCTCTCCAGTCTCGCAATCTGAACCGAGCTGAGCCTGGGACGTCCGGGCGATCCCTTCGACAGGATCCCGGCCTCGCCTCGCTCGCGCCAAGCCCGGCGCCACCGCTCCACCGACCGCTCGCTCACCCGCAGCGCGGCAGCGATCTCCCGGTTCTTCTCCGCGCTCTCGAAGCGTTCCACGGCCTGCAGCCGGATCCGCTCCCGCGCGGCTCTCTCGGCGTCGGTCAGCCCGCCGCCCTGCGCGTACCTCACAGCCCCACAGCTACCGCAGCCGACAGGCCGGCGTCAGGCAAACATCCCCGACATCACCCAATCAAGTTCAGTAGAGTCATGCCTGTGGTGATCGGAGCCGGCATGGCGCTGTGCGGCGTGCTCGTACTCACGGGTGTCTTGGGAGTCCAGTAGTCACTCTCGGCCTCTGATCCTCACCGCCAGGGGCAATGGTGAGGGGGAGCGGAGGTGAATTAAACCATCAACTGCATTGACGCGGAGGCCGTTGTTCGGGCTGGTGGGGGCTTTGCGCGTCTGCTCTCTCGGCGGCCCATCTACCGGTACCACGGTTGCGGGGTATGCCCCGATATGACGCCTCAGTTGGCCGCTTTGAGCGACGGCCAGAGAGGTGGCGCCGGTGTACGGCGGGCGGCCGGTGAGCAGTTCGTACAGCACGCCGCCACCCTGATCCCGCCCCACCAGCTGCGCCCCGAGATACCGGCCCCGCTCGCCGACTACGTGCTGGCCCTGCTGGTCAAGGACCCCGCGCAGCGCCCCACCGCCGACCAGGCCGCCGCCTGGCTCAACCCCGCGGACACGCCCAGCCAGCTCGCACAGCAGACGCATCCCGTAGCCACTCCGCTGCCGCCCCGCCGGTGCACCTGCCCCGGACGGAAGTCTCCCGGCGGTGGCACGCACCCTGTATGCGCTGATCGCAGGGTTGGTGGCTTGCGGGGCAGGCACCGGGGCCTGCGGGGGCTTCCTCATGGGCGGCTGGTCGGGAGCCGCGGTGGGGTCCGCTGCCGTCGGCCTCGGCGCGGTCATCGGGTGGTCATCTACCGCCGGCGCCTGATGGCTTCCACGCGCGCCACTGAGGTCGACGGGCAGGCAGAGGGGATGGCCGATGCGGTCCTGCTGGGCGTCACGTTCTACCAGATGGCGGTCGTCCCACTGATTCATGACGGAGTGAGCGAGGAAGAAGCCCGAGCCCGCCGCACCGTCGCCTACCAGTTTGCCGCCTACGACAGCCTGCCTCGTACGGTCCGGGTGTCGGCTGCCGCGGCCTTGGAGGCCATCGATGAGGGCCAGGACGCCGAACACGCCCTGGCAAGCGGTGAAGGCGCTGACACTCACGGTCTACGACTGCAGCGCCGGCCGATGAGCAGGGCTGAGCGCAGCCCGGCGGGTGCAGCACAATCCCGGCCGCGCCGCACCCGTTGCCCAGCACACCCATCCCGAGGGGCCGGCGCGACTGTCTGGCCTGGCCGGTCCAGACAGTCACCCAGCCCTCGTCATCCGCCGGCGTGATGACGAGGGCCCCGGATACCTTCCCGCCCACCGACCGGGCATCTGACGCCTGGTTTTGATTCGTACTGCTGTGCGTGACTCCGTAAGATCTCGGCGCGAGGCGGTGCCGCAGTGGCCAGTGCTCGCCCAAGAACCTCGGAGAATCCCATGCGCCGTCCTCTCGTCCTCGCCGCTGCCGCTGCCGCTGCGCTGCTGTGCGCCGGCTGCTCAACGGCCGACGCCGGAAACCGTGACAAGCCCGCGGCCGCGTCACCGTCACCGTCTGAATCGTCCTCCGACTCCCGCTCTGCCGTGCGAGCAGCCGTGGCGGCTCTGCGCGAGGACAGTGCCGGGTTTCGCCAGGAGGTCGAACTGGAGGGTGAGGGTCAGGTGTACGGCCTCGCCGTCACCGGCGGCTTCGACTTCGCCGCGGACAAGGGCCACCTGGCGGTCGACCTCCCCGGCGGCGCTATCGACCACAGCGACCAGGTCTTCGCGGACGGCAAGATCTACATCAGCGGCGTCCAGGGAATCGGCGAGGGCGCCTGGGGGGTCATGTCCCGGGACAAGGCGGAGGCCCACTACCTGCTGCGGGCCCCGCTCAACGACCCCGAGCACGTCTTGCAGCAAATCGCCGCGATGCGCGAGATCTCCCGGGAGGGCGAGGAGAACATCCAGGGGGTGCACGCCGTGCGCTACCGCGGCATCCTCGACCACCGGACCGTCACCCTGCGCATGGGTCCGGACGTGCGCACGAGGATGAACCAGGCCCGCGACACCCTGGGAAGCGACCTCCCGGTCTTCGCCGACGCGTGGGTCGACGGCCGGGGACGGCTGGTGCAGACCCGCATGAGCGTGAATATGTCCGGTGCGCGGTCGACGCTGACCATGGCCCTCTCGGACATCGGTGAGCCGGTCCGCGTGACGGTTCCGCGTGCTGCGGACACGGTCCCCGTCACCGAGGTCGGCGGCATCCTGAACGGCTGAGCCGGACCACCACCGGACGGGCTGYGGCTCCTGCTTGCTGGGACGCCGCGGCTCGGGGCTCTCAACACGCAGCAGCACCCGCGAGCGCAGGAGCCTCGCCCGTGCACGTGACACTACGGGGCAGAGCCTTCTACGGTTCGCGCCATGACAACAGTGATCTTGATGTATGGCCCGGCCCACGGGAGGGTTCTCGCCACCGAAGTGACAGACGGGGAGGTACTGCGGGAGGGCGGGTGGAGCTATCAGCTGACCGACGAGGTGGACCAGCGAGACAGGCGCATTGCGCGTGCGTATGCGGACTGACCTGACAGCCCTTCCAGCCCGGCCGCCGTCCACTCCAGCGACTCTCGCGCCACGGCGGGGTCGGTTGTTGACGGGCACAGCGTCAGCGGCGCGGCCAGGCCGTGCGCGGCGAACAGCGCTTGAAGGGCTGCGCGCCGCCGCCGGTACGGCCAGCCGGTCAGGTCGGTGCCGCCAGCGCGGACCAGGTCGAAGGCGACGTAATGCGCCGGCCACTGGCAGCGGCGGCCCAGGCGCTGCTGCAGCTGCTCGAACGCCAGTCGACCCGGACTCCTACACCACCAAGAGCGGGGACAGACGGGCGCCGGCGGAAGTGCCGATGCAGTGCCCGGACGGCGCAGGGATAGACGCAGCCTGCCCGCCGTCGCCCCATCCCACCGCTACGCGCGTGCCAACCACCTTCGGTGGTCCCGTGCCAACGGCTCGCTGAGGCAATACAGTTGCTACTTCGATGCTTCACGTCGCTGGGGTGGGAGACGAGGCATGAACATGCGGGCTGTGTGGCGGCGGCTGTTCAAGTCACAACCAGCCCAGCCCCCCAATCAGGTGAAGCGCGCCACCGAGGGCCACGCGGGGAGGTCCGTCAACACGAGCTTGGGGACCAGGGGCGATGCTCTGGTCCCACCCGGTTCGTTTGGACCGAGAGCCCTGGACGGCATCAAAAGGGCCCGGAAGCCACACGGGGAGCACCCGGACCCTGCCATGAACGCCACCTTCGACGTGGAGTACGTGCTCAATGTCGAGACGGACCAGTCGGGCCAACAGTTCCGCCGCTACACCCAACAGGTCGTCAGGCGGCTGGCGGACGCTCCTGCACCGGATGTGACGTTCCTCGACAGCGCCGGTCAAGACCTTTCCCCGGAGGAACAGAAACTGGTGGCCGACAGGACGGCCTCCACGATCAACCACACGTTGGCGATGTTGTTCCTGCGCCTCGGGCCGCCCCCAGAGGCCACCAACGGAGATTTCAGCCCAGTGACGAGCGGTGGCGGGGGAGTGCGGCAGTGAACAGGGACGAGCAACTGCCCGCCGAGCGGACTCCTCACGAGGACCCCGTCCTGTCGGCGGCCATGCAAGTCGCCATGCAGTGGAAGGAGCTGGACGCAGCCCACTTGGCGGCAGCAATGTCGGCGATGGAGCCGTCCCTGCAACGGGAGCATCTGGAACGGATGGTCCGGCTGGAGATGCAGCGCGAGGCGGTGGAACGGGATCGGAGGGAGCGCCAGGGACAGCTGGCCTACCGCCGACGCATAGCCGAACTCATCGTCGGTGCGGTGGTCGCGCTGATGATGCTCGGGGCCGGGGTGTACGTGGCCCGGGATTCTTGGTGGTTGTCCACCCTGCTGTGCGGACCGAGCCTGCTCGCGCTGGTCAAGATCTTCGTGTTGCGACGGAGTGACTCCAGCGACATGGCGGCGGTAGCAGGCGCGGCACGCCGGTCAACGAATGCCGGTACCTCGCAGCAGCCGCCTCCTTCCATCTGACAGGGCGCAGGCGTACACGCCCAGTCCGTCGGCCGCCCGTCCTCGCTTCTCTGGCATTCCCGCAATCCCCTGCCGCTCGTGCGCGCTTCTACCGTGGGCGTATGTCCGCCGGTAACGGTGAGATAGCCCAGGGCGTGCTGGCGGGCCGTCTGGAGGCGCTGGAGGGGCCGCTGGGTTTGTACGTGGGATCCGGCTCTGGTCCACGTTGTGAGGTGCGGTCACTCTCCGTGCCAGCCCTGTCCCGGCGGCGCCTCAGCGCGGTGTCCCATGCGTGTACTGGCAGTCACGCGGGAGCTGACCGGCGAGCCAGTTCGTAGGCGAAGTCGACCGTTTCGGCGAGGCGGTCGTTGGCCGTATGGCGGCCGAGTTCGGCAATGAGGTCGGCATCGAACTCGGAGGCATGATCGGCGAGCACTGAGGGCGGTAGGAACGAGGTAGACCGGATGTGGCCGGCGAGTCCGGGAATCGTCCAGTGGTACTCGACCGAGAACTCGCGGCGTCCGGCGACGTCGAAGCCGGCTCGGGACAGTACTTCGTGGTCTGGGTCCTGCTGCCGTGCTTGGTCCCAACCGGGCGGGACGCGACTGGACGCGCCGAGGGTGTTTTGCCACGAGCGCAGCAGCCTGTCGAGCGCCTGCTGCCAGTCCCGGGGCCCGGCCCATGGCGAGGTCGACCAGCACAACGCGAGGCAGCCGCCGGGCTTGAGCCAGGTGTAGGCACGCTGGGCCACCAGGGAGCGGTTCAGCCGGTGAAAGGCATTGCCGATGACGATCAGCTCGAAGCCGCCCGGCTCGGCATCCAGATCTTCGGCACGAGAGGTGACCGTCCTGACGTGGTCTGCACCGACGGAGTCTGCCTTGGCGCGGACCACCTCGGTCATGCCCGGTTCGGCGTCTACGGCCCAAACGTCCGTGAACCGGTCGCGCAGGGGGAAGGCGAGTTGGCCGGTGCCGCAGGCCAGATCCAGCAGGCGTCCGCGCCCTGAAGGGGCGGCTCGGCGTGTGAGGTCGGCGATCATCGCGTCGGGGTAGGGGAGCCGAAACTGCTCGTAGTATCCGGCCGTCCCCTGGTAGAGGTCGGGGTCGAATCTCACCTGACTGTCCACACGACCACCATGACATTTGTGCCCGCGGGAAGGGACAGGACCCGAATCGACGGCACCGTGCGCAGCCCCTCCTGCCGGCTCGGGCTCCAGTCCGGCAACGCTGATCTGCCGGACGGGAGCGGCACGGGACCCTCCAGGGTTCCTTGAGCGCGAGGGGAACCCGCGCGGCCTTCCAGACGGGAAGGTGACGCCAAGGCGTCCCCTCCATSGTGCCTGGACMAGGWCAGCGACTGTGCAATTGCAGGAATCGTGMTCGGAAGCGATCGTTCCAATCCAYTTCTGACCTGGTTGCGGCGGRAGTTGGCGCGTTGGTTTCCGGGTGGYGGGTCCATCGAACGTATTTGTTCCGTGGCTTCAAGATCACGTTGAGTATCGGCGGCGGCGCCCAGCCTGCTGTCCACCACTTCCTTCCTCGGCGCAGAGCCGGCGGGGCCGCCGCGCGGAGCCGATGTCCGACAAGATCGGCCCCAGCCATCAGGCGATGCTCGAGCGGCTGCGCCACCAGATATCCGCCTGTGGACTCACCCTYGACGAGCTGGCCCGGCGCACCGGCTACCCGGATCTCCGCTCTCCTGCGTGGCATCGAGTACTACCCGAGCTGGGAGATCACCTACAGCGTGGTTCCACGCCCTGGGCCTTCCGCCCTGGCCTCTGCGACGCSTGTGGACCGCTGGCGCCTACGAAGCCGCCGAGTCCACCGCGTGGATCACCCAACGTATCCAGGCTGTCCAGCCCCTGGAGCCTGAGGAGCGGCCCGTGGAACACCGCGGCTTCATCGAGAAGATGGAGCGCTACYACRTCTCCTACGCCCAGGCGCTGCTTCGATGAGGCGTTCGACATCCTCTGGGCCGGCTGGGACGAGGCGGAAGCGGCCGCTGGCCCGAACCTTCCCCGSTACGCCTGGCGGCTTCTGCGCTCGCGGGTGCTGCTGCGTATCCGGCGGCATCCAGACGGGCGGCCCGACCTGCGGCCTGCTGCGTTCATGACGATCGCACAGAGCCGGATCGAAGACCCGGTGGCCCGGYTCGTCGAGATCAGTGAAGTCGCYGAGCTCTTCGACGCCATCAGCCGCCTGCCCCAGGACCAGTTCGACGTCGTCGTCCTGCGCTACCTGTGCCAACTCACCACCGACGAGGTCCAGGAGGCCACCGGTCTGTCCCCACCCCACGTCCATGCCCAGCTTCGGCTCGCTGGACCGCTGGCCACCGACCTCCGTCGGCCCTGGGAGAAGCCGACCGAGCCGAACAAACTGACACCCGCCCGCGTCCGCAGAGGGTTCAGGAACCTGTGCACGAAGACCGGCTCACCGGCCGGTGCACCGAAACCATCCCGTCCCGGCCCCGGCCGGCCAAAGGGTTCGAAAAACCGCCGTCCCGCCACCCGTCACGACGTGGGCAGAGTCCTCTCGCCACCGGCGAGGCATTCAGCCGCCCCGCCCACCACAAGGTCGGCACAAAACCGCGCCGAACTGGCTGAAGGCAACGTCAGGTGCGCAGCAGTGAGACGTGGATGCGGGCGATGGCCCGCAGCACCTCGTCACAGTTCTTGGCCTGCTGCATCCACGCGGGCAGGCGTGCCACCACGGTCATTCTTCGTCGGTGGTCGTGCCAGGGAATCCCTTCACGCAGTGGTGCCTGCACGAATCGCCTGATCAGGTCCAGGTGTTCCAGGTTGTAGGCCCATACCCACCCGTGCTGGGTCTCGGCTGCAGCCAGAGACGGACATCGAAGTACGGGTCTGTGGCCGGCGCGTGCCGGTCCCGGTGCAAGGCCACACTGCCACGGCTCCACTCCTTCGCCATCCCGCAGCTCCGACAGAACGAGACGCCTCGGTGCGAACAGACCCTGGTCGTGAAATCCGGACGGGTCTGGTGCTGTGCCGATGTGCGCGACCTTCCCGCAGCCGGGGGCAGCGCACGAGAACCGACGTGAGGAAGTCGTATTTCGTGCTCCGAGGGTCCCGGAACCGGTGGTGCGTGGAGATCGAACTCGTTGGACCAGTATGCGAGCCACGCACCCAAGGCCCCTACGGGTTGCATCTCAAGCTGACTGCGCCCACCTGCCGCGCCAGAAAACGCGCCGCTACGGTCCCGCCATGACCCCGCACGAGACCCTTGGCTGCGCTGCTGAAGGTGTGAGCCGTGCGTCTGGGCCGCCTGCCATAGCCGGGCGGCCCGACGTCGGTCTTCAAGGCGGTTGAGATGCGCCGGCCGGTTCTTAACCGTGGGTCACCATAGGAATGATCTAGGTCAATCACAAATCGATAAGAGGACCGGCGCCGGTGTCGAGGAGCGAGCCTCCTATCAAGGGTTGCCCGAGCAGTTCTACGTCGCTCGGCTGCGCGGCGGCGGCGCCCGCGCCTGTCCTCAGGGCCACAGCCGCCAGAGCTGCGGCCATCATCATTCTGAGCTTCATGGGTAACTCCTGTCGTTCGGAGAAGCAGGTGTTTCCAACATGAGTGCGTCCTGGCGTAGCTCGCCATCGTTCGGCGGCCGAACGTGACCACTGGGCACGGATCAACAGTGACTACGCTGCCCATTCCAGTCCGAGGTGGCGAGCTGCTGGATGTCCGGGTGCGATGTGCCGGGTTGGTGTCAGTCGGTCGATGTGACGGTTTGTCAGGCCGGTTCTATCGCGGGAACAGCTGTCATGGGGCAGTACACCCCGCCCCGTGCTGCTGTCTTGAGAACGGCACTTCTGAGGTAAGCACGCGAGAAGTCAACCGTACCGCCGTTGAACACCACGTTGAAGTCGACGGTGCTGCCGGTGAACTGCGCGCCGATGAAGGTGACCGTGCCGCCGGTAAACGGGCCTCCTTACATGTCACCTCATGTGCGAATCAGCGGCAGCAGATCATGGGACCACACGATGAAAGGGGGGAGAACTAGCAGGTCCGAGCCCTTCTTCGTTACGCACGTTCCGCCTCGCGTGCTCGTAACCACYGTGTCTGTCGCATCGTTGCCCCGATGRGACAGAACACGCTGTCGCCTTCCCCACTTGAAGGGCACGTCACCATGAAGGTTCCCGCCCGCAGGGCCGTCGTCACCCTGCTCGCCACCGCCGCGGTCGTCTGYGGYAGCTCTGCCGYRGCCYACGCGGATCAGAACAACGACAAGAAGTTCCAGCCCGATGTCCAGTGCGGCAACGACCGTCAGGCCATGAAGATCCTCTCCCCCACCTACAACATCAACTCCAAGGACATCGACGCCCGGCGCACYACCTGCACGACCGTGGACGCCGCCCGCCAGCCCGCGAAMGAGATGGTGTTCGGGCTGCTCAACCTGGACGCCGTCTGAAGAGGTACCGCAATCCCCTTACAGGCATAGAAGAAGGTGCTCGTGAAGAAGAACAACCAGCAGCGATCCACGACCAAGCTGCGGATCGCTCGCTTCGCCGTCTGCGGCGCCACACTGCTGATCGGCGCCGCCGCATCGCCTCCCGCCCACGCCCAGGGCGTTGACCTCTCCAGTCTTCCGGTCGTCGGCGGACTGTTGGGCGGCGGCGGAGGAGGAGCAGAGGATGCCGCCGAGAACGCATCCGAGGCAGTGAGCGGCTGACAGTCCGCCAGCTCTTGCGGATGGGGCATCTCGGCGTTACAGATGTCCCAGGGCCGTACCCGGGCCGAAGTGAACAGGGGCCTCGGCACTGGCCCACTCTGCCGACGTCACACGCAAAAGGGAACAGCCCGTACAGCCCGACCCGGCTGTACGGGCTGCTCCCTGCGTGCACCATCATCAGTCTCAGAGGTTTCCCCCGAGTGCGACGCTCAGCAGCAGCTTGACCAACCGAGACGCTGCATCCGGCGAACAAGTAGGGGCCTCAAGGTGCATGTACGCCCAGTGCCAGAAACCGGGCTGGAGGACGGTGCGACGAGGTGGTCCAGGTGCGCGGCGAGGCTCTCGACGGTGCCGTCCAGCCCTGCTGTGTCCACGGCCGTGCTCCGAGGCGCGGGGCACGGCCGTGACGCGCCGTCATGGTTGACAGTGATGCTCACGCGATCGTTCTGAAGGTGGCCTCGGCGCGGTCTTCGCACCGGTGGACGGGGGCCGATGGCCACCAGCCCGACCGCCTGACCGCCGGCGACG
Organism: Streptomyces swartbergensis; assembly: GCF_002148965.1. Taxonomy (GTDB): domain Bacteria; phylum Actinomycetota; class Actinomycetes; order Streptomycetales; family Streptomycetaceae; genus Streptomyces; species Streptomyces swartbergensis. The sequence goes on from NZ_NGFN01000186.1 coordinate 12,709, forward strand.
TGGACCGTGCGGCGACACGTTGCTTCTCCGGCAGGAGATTCGCTTCGGCGTGAGCGGGGAGCCCCCTCCGGCCCCATCGCCTACTCACCCGAACCCTTCCGCAGCTTCTGGAACTTCCCGTCGAGGTCGATTTCGCCGCGGGTGATGGCGTTCTCGATCCAGTCGGCCGCGGCACGTACCCGCGAGAGGCCCCGGCCGAGTCGCGTTCGGCGTCGTCGTCGTGCTGCCGCGCAGGCCCCCTGACCCGGACACCGAGCGCCGCATGTGCACACCACTGTTCGCCCCTGTGGCGGCGGTCGGGGTCAGGAGTCGTCGCTTGAGGAGTAGGCGTCATGGTCGAAGCCGCGCAGGATGGGCGTGACTTCCTGAGTCGTGTAGCTTTCTTTGTTTGTTGTTGACCTGACCCGTGGTGAACATGATGGCGCAGGCCAGTACCTATGAAGGACGAGTGCTGGCCTGCAACAATCCAGAGGGACGGTCGTTGCCCGGTTCTAACGTGCCCTATCAGGCAACGTTTGCCCTGTCCACCACCTTGCGTAGGCGTTCATTGGCGGCGCGTTTGTTCCGCCAGACGATGTAGCGGCGGATCGTGCTGCCCTGCTCCTTGTTGCGGCGTGGTCGGTGCCGTCGAGGGCGAAGTTGCGCAGGGCGGTGAACTGGGCCTCGATGCGGTTAAGCCAGGGGCTGTTGGCTGGCGATCCACCCCCGAGCGCCGCTCCACGGTGTACTGGGCCCGCCGCCGGGCCGAGGAGATCCGCCAGCTCGAGGGCTGCGGCGCCGAGGTAGGCGCAGCCCATCAGTCCGTTGTCTCGGTCGCCAGCTCACACGCGCGCACGTACTCCTGCACCAGTGGGCGGCGGTCGTCGGCGCGCCAGGCCAGGGCGAAGCGGCTGGGCGAGATGCCCCTCACCGCACGGGTGACGACTCCGCCGAGGGTGATCAGCGGGGTGTTCCCGGCCGCCAGCAGGACCACGCCGAGACCCGCGACGAGCGCCTCGTACGTCTCCTCGGTGCTTGCCACCTCCGCGCCGATGAGTGCCGGCTTCCCGCCGCGGGCGTCGGTGGCAAGCCAGTAGTCCCGCAGCGGCCCGGCGCTGTCGGGCAGAGCGAGGAACGGCTCGTCCAGCAGGTCGGTGAAGTCGATGATCTCCCGGTCGGCGAGCGGGTGAGTATCGGCCATGGCGACAAGGCGGGGTTCCTCGGCGACCACCACCCACCTGTAGCGGTCCGGATCGGGCAGCGGAAGCCAGACGAACGCTGCGTCGCACGTGCCGTCCGCGAGCCCGGCGGTCGAGTCGTGCCAGGGGACCTGGCGAAGTCTGAGGCGGGCGTCGGGGCGCGCGGCGGTGAAGCGGGAGCGGATCGCCGGCAGCACGCCCCCGCGCCCCGGGCTGGTACTCATCCCCACGACGAGGACGGCCGCCTGGTCGGCCACGACCCGGGCGACTGCCTCCTGGGCCGCCTCCCACTCGGCGAGAATGCGCTGAGCATGCGGCAGCAGCGCTGCACCGACCGCGCTCAGGCGCACTTCTCGCCGGTCGCGCTCGAACAACGCTGCCCCCACCTGTTTCTCCAGCATCCTGATCTGCTTGCTCAGCGCGGGCTGCGAGACGTACAGCCGCTCGGCTGCGCGCGTGAAGTGCAGCTCCTCGGCCACTGCGGCGAAGTACCTCAGGTCCCGTGCGTGAACGTCCATAACCATCGGCTATCACGGCGGATCTTGGACGGGCAACCGGTGTGCCCCGCAAGGTAGTTCACACACGGACCGCCGAGAGCAGCGGATCACCCGGCACAAGGAGAAGAACATGAACAAGGTATGGCTGGTCACCGGGGCGAGCAGTGGGTTCGGCCGGGCGATCACCGAAGCGGCGGTGGCTTCGGGCGACATCGTGGTCGCCGCCGCCCGCCGCACTGCGCTGCTCGACGACTTGGTCGCCGCGCACCCGGACCAGGTCGAGGCGCTACCGCTGGACGTCACCGACATCGCGGGCGTCCAAGCCGCGGTCGACGGCGTGGCAGCCCGGCACGGCCGGATCGACATCCTGGTCAACAACGCCGGACGGGGCATGGTGGGGGCGGTCGAGGAGACCACCGACGCGGAGCTGCGGGACCTGATGGACCTGCACTTCTTCGGCCCGGCCGCGCTCACCCGGGCCGCGCTGCCGCACATGCGCCGCCGGGGCTCGGGCGCCATCGTGCAGCTGACCAGCATGGGTGGGCGGTTCGCCTTCGCCGGAGTCGGCGCCTACTGTGCCACCAAGTTCGCCCTGGAGGGACTCTCCGAGGCCTTGGCCGCCGAGGTCGCCCCGCACGGCATTCGGGTGCTGATCGTCGAGCCCGGCGCGTTCCGTACCGGCTTCGCCGACGCCGCAGCACTGCGGCCCTCCGCGGCCCTGGACGCCTACCAGGACACCGTGGGCCCGGTCCTTTCTGGGTTGCCGGGCGGAAGCGGTCAGGAACCCGGGGACCCGGCCAAGGCCGCGGCCGCCATCCTCACTGCTCTGGACGCCGACGAACCGCCGCTCCGTCTGCCGCTCGGCGACGACGCCGCCGACGCGATCATCGACCACCTCGACCGTGCCCGCACCGAACTCCGCTCCTGGGAAAAGCTCACGCGCTCCACCGATTTTGACGACTGACACCTCCAGCCGCCTCCGCCCCTGTTCCCGCCCACCGTCTCCCCGCAGGCGCGGCGGGAGACCCAGGCGGCGGGCGCTGCGGACGGTGTGCTGCCCATACAGGGCGCCGCGGGCCGCAGGATGATCACACGGACGGGCGGGCCGGTGGGCCCGGCTCCCCGACGGCGCCTCCGCATCCCGTGGGCCCTGCGCAGTCTGCGGGACCGCCCGCCCGGCTGCACCGTTCTCCCAGCGGTGCAGCCACGCCATGCCCGTGCGCAGCCGCCGACCGCGGTTCAGAAACGCGCAAGCCGGCTGGCGGTGGCCTCCCCGGTGTGTGACCGGGCGGGCCGCTCGGCTTCCGGGTGCGGCGGGCGCCAGGGCTTGCGACCGTATGAGTGAAGGTGGCAGGTCCGAACGGGCGAGGACGGAGGCGGTCCGTCATGCTGAGGGCGCACCCTTCGCTCCTGCGGGAGCTCGTCGAACGCTGCGAGACGCTCAGGCGGCACCTGGAGTCTGGTGGCAGTGCGGAGACCAGGCGCCAGCTTGAGGACGCGTCGTACACGCTGTGTGTGGTCACCGGCACCCGTCAGTTGGACACAGCGCTGGATGTGGCCCGCCGGCAACTGGCCGACGCGATGCGACGCGAGCAGCCCCTGCCTCGCTGACGTGCCCGGGCCCCAGGCGCACCCTAGGGGCAGACCGCCAGCACCCTCCAGGCCCGGCCTGGAAGTAGGGGAAGCGACCCGGCCAGGCTATTCGTGCCCAACGTGACCATCGTGCTGCAGCCTACGCACTGAGAATCCGCAGGCACCCGCCGATGACCACCCGGAAGCCGGTTACCGCCCCGGGCCCGGCCGCGCTCCCTCACAGCACAACGGTCCTGTCGATGGCGCTGGTGTCGTGGTTGGTGGTGAGGAGCAGGTGGGCGGTGATCTGTTTTCCCACGGTGCGAAATGCAACGACGACGGTGTCGCTGACCGCGTGCACCAGGTGGAGTCCGTGGCCGCCGATGCGGTGCCGGTCGCCCTTGTGCACCACTGGTTCGTCGGGAGAAGTGTCCCAGACGGTGATCGCCAGTTCGCTGTGAGAGAGCTGCAGGACCAGCCCGCACGTGCCGGGGGCGTGTCGGATGGCGTTTGTGACGAGTTCGCTGACGGCGAGTTCGGCGTCCACGGCCAGCAAGGCGGGTACGGGCGCGCGGCCGGTCAGCGGGACGCGGGTGAGAAAGGCGCGCAGAACGCGGCGCGCGTCGGCGGCGCTGGCCGTGCCGCTGTCCCAGGCCACGTCGGAGCGCAGCGTGGCGTGCTCACCCATGCCCTGCTCATGTGCCGCCTGATTCCTAAGCGGGGTGATCATGTAGGGCTCTTTCGTTGTGTGCGCCGCCCTTGAGCGGCTTTGCGTCCTGCGTCTACCCGGGCGCCGACCGCGTACTCCGGAGCAGGCTTGCGGTGCCCGCCGTTCGAGTGTGCCGGGG